>NZ_CP096658.1:1528485-1834182 GCF_023238445.1 Halorussus gelatinilyticus
ACCGCGTGCGGTCGATTACTACCGGTCGTTCAGCAGTTCCTGCGTGCGCTCGGCCGCGGCCGAGCGGAACGCCCGCAGATCCACCGACGCGCGGTCGTGGAACAGGCGGTGATGTTCCTCGCGGGCGACGGACTCCAGCAGGCGCTCGAAGACGGTCTCGAACGCGGCCGACCGCGCTTCGGCGTCGAGGTCGGCGACGACGCGCTCGACGCGCCGACGGGTGACGAGTTGCGCGGCGAGTTCGTCGGCGGGCGCGGTCGCGGGGTCGGACTCCTCGCGCCACTCGTCGTACGCGGGATGGGAAATCTCCGCGCGCCCGCCGGTCTTGTTCCGGACGACGACGCCCGCCGCGGGACCGTCGTGCCACGCCGAGTCGGGAACCGCGTCGCTCTCGGGGTCGAAATCGACCGCTCGGACCTCCTTTTGGACGGTGTTCACCGGCCGGAGTCCCAGTCGCTCGAAAATCTGCTCGACGGAGTCCGGCGGCAGGAAACGCTCGCGGTCGGCGTCCCACACGTCGAAGCCGAGGAACGCGGGCGTCCGCGACCAGTCGTAGTCGATGGCGTCGCGGACCGTCGCCTCGCCGAAGAAGACGACCGACGAGGGGTCCGCGACGGTGTTCCGCAGGGCCTCGCGGTCGAACGATTCGCGGACGTGCCGGACCGCGTGGCGGTAGCCGAGCGGGATGCCGTCGGAACCGCCCGACTGCGCGCCGGACGAGCGCCGCCGGTCGAAGGTCCGCTCGCGGTCGCCGAACTGGAGGACGCCCGACTCGCGCATGCGAAAGCGGAGGTGCGCGCCGTCTATCCGCTCCTGTAACCAGAGGTGCCCCGACTCGAAGAGGTCGGGAGCGTCCGCGGCGCGCGGGACGGCGGGGTACTGCTTCATGCCGAGAGCGTTGTCGGCGGGCGAGGGTAAGCGTTGGGTAGCGACGGCGTTCCGTTCGGTTCGTAATCGCCGCTCTCGGGGCCAGTCGCGGTCGCTACGTCACCTCGTCGGTCGCCCGCCGCAGCGCCGCTAGCGTCTCGTCGTCGCAGGCGGCGAGGTAGAGGGGGCCGTCCCGGTGGGTCGCGCCGCCGGCCTCCGCCGCCAGCAGTTCGGTGACCGCCTGTTCCTCCTCGTCGGGATGGAATTGCACCAGCCCTTGGATTCGCCCGCGGGCGAACAGGCCGGAGTGGACCGTGGGCGCCCAACTGGCGACGACGCGCTTGACCCGCCCGCGCAACGCCTCGGTGAGGGCGTCGGCCTTCGGCGCGAGGTCGGGGTCCCGTGGCACGTCCCGACCGAGGATGGTCGCCACCGTGGCGGCCGCCGGGTCCACGTCGCTGGTCGCCGTCACCCGTCGGTCCTCGTAGCGGACGCCGCCGTTCCGGCGGACGAGGTACGTCTCGTCGGTGGGCGGCTGGTGGACGGCGGCCAGCACGGGGTCCCCGTCCTCGAGGACCGCCACCGTGGAGGCGAAGGTCGGGAGACCGGCGGCGAAGTTGTTGGTGCCGTCCAGCGGGTCGATTATCCACCGGTAGGGTTCGCTCCCGGCGAACCTGCCCGCCTCTTCGGCGAACACGGCGTGGTCGGGGAAGGCCCGGCGGACGAGCGGTAGCATCCGCGCTTCCGCGGCCTCGTCGGCGGCGGCCTTCACGTCGTACGCGCCGTAGTCGCCGTCGTGGTCGCCGTCGCTGTATCGCCGTCGAAGCTCCTCGCCGCCGGCCTGCACGGCCGCGCGGGCGACGGTCGCGATGTCGTCGAGGTCAGTCATGGTCCGGCGTTCAAACAGTTCGGACAAGAAGATGACGAATCGAACGCTACTCGTCGTCCTCGGGTTCGTCGTCGTCGGGCGCGCCCACCGGTTGTGCGTCCGCGGGCGGGTCGAACTCGAAGGTTCCGGCGTCGAACGCGGGGTTCACGGTCAGGTTCGAGACCTCCGTCGTCCGCACCTTGTGTTCGAAATACACCGCGTCGTCGCCGTTATCGTCGCGGAATCCGCCGGTGTCGTTGCGGGGGTCGCGGTACTCCGATATCGCCCGATTGAACCGCTGGACCGGCTTGTGAGCGACGTGCTTCAGCAGGATACCGGTCTCGGTGTCGAACCAGTAGGTCTGCTCGGCGAAGTACGCCGTCGCGGTCGATTCGGGACCGTTCGGATGTTCCTTCGCCTCGAAGGTGACGACGTACGCCTCTCGGCCGTTCACCGTCTCGGTGCCCTCGTAGGTCGCGTCGTTCTCGCGGAAGAGGGCTTCGGGACTGCCCGCCCAGTTCACCTCGTCCAGCGAGTAGTGCTGGCCGAAGCGGTCCTCGCCCGACCGCTCGGTGTACCGATACCGTTCGCTGGTCGCGTTGTACCGGACGAAGTGGTCGGCGTTCGCTATCTCGACGCGCCGGTCGCCGTCGTCGAACGAGACGCGCCGGTAGAACGAGGGCGCGCTGTCGTTGCCGTACTGCACGGCGAGTCGCTCGGCGTGCTGGCGCGAGAGCGAACTCCCGTTCGTCAGCGAGATGTTCGTTCGGTAGGAGACCGTCGCGCTGTAGCCCTCGACGGAGCGCTGTTTCTCCTGCACGCGCTCGAAGATTTCGGCGGCGGTCGCGTCACCAGACGCGTCGTCGGCCGTGTCGGCGGTCGGCGTGTCGGCGGTCGGCGAGGGTGACGACTCGGGCGCGTCCGTCGTCGGCGAGCCGCCCGAGAGACTGCCCACGCATCCGGCCGTGACGAGGAGGGCGGCGAGCGCGACGCTCGCGACGACCGACCGGAATCGGCGGTTAGTCATCTCGACCGCCTCGCTGTCGGGCGGTTCGTTTTCGGCGTCGATACTCGCGGCGCTGTCGTGGAGGGGACCAACGGGCCATGTTTCGGCCCTCACGGTACTACAGTATCAGCTTTGTGTCTGCACGAAAAAACGGGAATCGACGGTACAACGCCGTCTCGGCGGTCAGGCGTACTGTTCCAGCACGCGCTCCAGGTCGTCGCGGATAGTCGCCACGTCGGGGTCCCGAATCGTGAGACTCGTCTTCGACTCGTCGGTCTCGGCCATCTCGCTCAGGAGGCCGCCCCGGCGGTCGATTTCCACGAACAGCGTGAGTTCGTCGGCCGACTCTTGCGCGACCAACTCTACCTCGTCCAAGTCGCCGCGGAACGGCCCGGCCTGCGGCGTGAACTCGAACTCCTGGACGAACCGCTGGCCCGACCCGTAGCGGTCGTAGGGGTCGGCTTCGCACTCGGCGGTCCGGAACGAGAAACCCAACTCGTCCATCGCGTCGAAGACCGCCTGCAAGCGCGGCGTCGGTTGCACGTCGACGTAGTCTTTGTCTTCGGGGTCGACCGCCCAGTCGATGTCGAGTTCGGTCTCGACCCACACGTCCACGTTTCCGAGCGTCACGGGCGTTCCGTAGGGAATCTCGATTTGGACGGAGCGGGTCTCCTGCTGGTCGGGTTCGATAGTCAGGTCGTCGGTCAGGGTGAACCGGTCGATGTCGGCCTCTTCGTACCCCTCTTCGGTGGCGTACTGGGTTTCGAGTTCGACCCGAATCGCGCCGACTTCCTGCTCGGCGGACCCGCCATCGACGTGTACTTCCGCGTCGATGGTTTCGCCGGGCGTGACGGTCGTGGAGGACAGGACGGTATCGACTGTCGCGTTGCCGACACCGATGCTAGCGAGGACTTTCTTCATGGCTTCGCGTTGGACCTCTCGCTCGGGGATACTGTATCTTTGGGAGCGAATCGACATCTCCCGATTCTGGCTACAAACTATCGTATTCTAATTTCGACACGAACGCCTAATCGTAGGACTGACTCTCGATACGCCATCGACTTCTCCCGAATACCACACTACGAACAGCATTCGAATCTAATACCGAAAGATAAACTAAATCCCATCTACTAATTTTTGTTACATGCCAGTTGTTAGAAACGCGGTCGAAGGCGTTACCGGCAGTAAAACGGCAGTTCACCTCGCGTGGTTGCTCGTTCTCCTTCTCGTGGAATCGAGTCGAGTTCTCGCAGGCCCGAGTACCGGAACTAGCGGGCCGTAACGGTAGCACTACTTTTCTAACCACTGGTTAGCTAACACTAACTCACCATCGATAATCAGGGGCGAATACGGATTATCGTCGTAGGCGTCTAACATCCGTTCTTTGGTAGACTCGAAGTGGTACGGCCCGGTAGAGAGAAAACGCGGGCCGACTTCCAGATACGTTCCAGAGACACTCCCGATGGCATGTTCCCGCGTTGGATACGCAAATGCGGTCAACGAAAGCGGTGGTTCGTCGGAGTCCTCGAATTTGTACATTAGCGGGACGATATCGGCGCTCGGCGCCAGCGTGAATCCGGCGTCGCCGACCGCGATGTATCGGGTCCCGATGAACGTCGCCTCTCGCGTGATGGCGAGCGCGCCTCCGATGCTGAATCCCGCCTGGAACAGTTTCGCCAGCGTCTCGCCGAGTTCGACGGCCGCGGAGTTACCGACGTTACCGAGACTCACGATGCCGCCGTGACACCCGGCCTCGACCAGCGCGACGCCCTGATTGTGCGACCGACAGGCGTTGAGTAGGAACGCGCGCATCCCGACCTCGTCGAGGGTCCGGGCGTCCAGCACGCCGTCCGAACACTCGAAGCCTCGGCCGTCGATGTGACCGACGTAGTGAAAGAGGTCGGTCGGAGTCCGGAGCAAGTCCTCCAGTTCGTCGGTCGTCACGTTGAAGTGGACGGTCGGGTCGAACGAGATGGTGTCGCGGGGACCGTACACCTCCGCGACCGCGTCCCACTCCTCGCGCATCTCCTCGTCGTTGCAGACGACAGTGATCTCGATCACGTCGTCGGAGGTTCCCGAAGACTCGTATCGATACGCCTCCGGGAGGACTTTCGTCCCGCGGACCGGCGTCCCGTCGCCGACCCACGCGAGTTCGAGGGCGTCGTCGTGGTCGGGCATCTGGACGTACTCCTCGACGGGCGGGACGCCGCGCCGTGCCGCGGCGTCCCGCTCGCTCTCGGGTCGCTCGTCCGAATCGCCGGGCGAGGGCGTGCGCTTGAAGCCCTCGATGGCGTCGCGGGTCTCGCGCATCTCGTCGGTCTCGTCGTAGGTCGGCCGGGGCGGCGTCCGCAGAATCGAGAAGTCGTTGACGAGGTACGGGAGCGCCTCGACGTTCTCCGGGTCCGGGCGGACGTACGCGACGCGGTGCCACGACGGCATCGCCTCGGCCACGGTCTCGTAGGGAATCGAGAAATAGGTCGATAGTTGCTCGCCCAGCGGCGCGTCGTACAGCGCCGCGAAGTCGACGTCCACCAGCGATTCGAGTCGGTTCCGGCCGGCGAGTTCGATGGGGTAGTAGCCTTCGGTCCGCGTGACGCAGTCGAGGAAGAACGCCTGTTTCAGCGTCCGAACAACGTCGTCTTCGAAGCCCTCGCCGGCGTCGAAACGGCGTTCGAACCCGCCGACCGTCAGGCGCGGCGTCTCGCCGGCCACGAGGTCGGCCCCGAAGTAGTAGGAGAGCGGCGCGGCCGCGTAGATGGCGTCGTACGCCGGCGGCACCTCGACGGTCGCTCCGGTGGCCGGGACCGCGAGGTCGTCGGGCACGTCGAGTTCGTCGCCGCGTTCGATGCGGGGCGGGTGGCCCCGGAGCGTGGGCCACGACCGCTCGCAGGTGGTCGTCTTCAGGACCGACCCGAGCGTCGAGACGGCACTCATCACGTCGTGCGGGTCGTCGGTCGTCGTCACCGTCGCGGCCGGTGACTTGTGGAACGACCGCGCGCCGACCTCGACCGTCGTCTCGCGGTCGAACGCGATTCGCATCGATTTGGTACTCGATTCGATGCGGAGTCCGGCCTCCGCCCGGAGGTAGAGTTTGATGGGTGCGCTCAGGTCCACGATGTAGGTGCCGGGCGAGAACTCCGCGGACGCGTCGTGACCGAGGTCGGCCAGTACCTCGCCGTCGGCGTCTCTGACGTACGACATGACGATGTACGGGAGGACCAACTCGCTGGTCTCGACCCGGCAGGCGGAGCTGACGGGGAACCGGAACGAGTCGGGGTCGGCGGGCGTCGGTTCGACCGGGTTCGGCGTCGAGAACGTGAACCGACGGGTCTCGATGGGGTCCACGACCTCGAATCCTCCCTCGTCGTCGAGCGTGTCGAACGTCGGTTTCATCGGAGTGCCTCGGAGACGGTCGCTACTGATACGTGGCAGGGGGAGTACAAAACGTCTGTGACGAGTCGAACGCGGGCCCGCGAGCGGTCGCGGACGACTCGCCCGCTTCCGACCGTATTTTCTGGCTCGAACTCCAATCGGAACCCGTGACCGACCGAAACTTCACTATCGACGGTGATTGGAACGGACTGTACCTCGACGGCGAGTGGGTCGAGGCGGGCGACGGCGAGACCATCACGGTCGAGAACCCGGCGACGCGCGAGGCGGTCGCCGAGGTCCCGGCCGCGACCGAGGACGACGTGGACCGCGCCTACGAGACGGCCGCCGAGGCCCAGGACTCGTGGAGCCAGCGGTCGGTAGACGAGCGCGCGTCGGTCATCGAGGACGCCATCGAGATTCTGGACGACCGGCGCGACGACATCCTGGAGGCGCTGGCGGTCGAGTCCGGCAGCGCCAACGCGAAGGCGTTCGCCGAGTGGCAGACCGCCCAAGGGATGTGCCATCACGCGAAGAGTCTGGCCGGACGGACGGACGAGGTCGAAACGTCGGACTCGATGATTCCCGGCAAGGAGAACGAGGTCCAGCGGGTCCCCGAGGGCGTCGTCGGCGTCATCTCGCCGTGGAACTTCCCGCTCAACCTCTCGATGCGGGCGGTCGCGCCCGCGCTGGCGACCGGGAACGCCGTGGTCCTCAAACCCGCCTCCTCGACGCCCGTCACGGGCGGCCTGCTCATCGCGCGCATCTTCGAGGAGGCCGGACTCCCCGACGGCGTGCTGAACGTCGTGACGGGCCACGGCTCCGAAATCGGCGACCGCGTGGCCGGTCATCCAGAACTCGACGTGATGGCGTTCACCGGTTCGACAGAGGTCGGGCGGGGCGTCGCGGCGCAGGCCGCGGAGAACCTCGCCATCCCGGCCATGGAGTTGGGCGGCAACAACCCCTTCGTCGTGACCGAGGACGCCGACGTGGACGCCGCGGTCGATTCGGCCGTGTTCGGGTCGTTCCTCCACCAAGGCCAGATTTGCATCTCCATCAACCGCCATCTGGTCCACGAATCGCTCTACGACGAGTACGTCGAGCAGTTGGCCGAGCGCGCCGAGAGCCTGCCCATCGGCGACCCCCGCGAGCGCGAGAACGTCGTCGGTCCCGTCATCGACGAGGGCCAGCGCGACCAGATTCTCGAATACGTCGAGGAGACCGTCGAGCAGGGCGCGACCCTCGAAACCGGCGGCGACCACGACGACCTCTTCGTGGAACCGACGGTCCTCTCGGACGCCACGAACGACATGGCCGCGGCCTGCAACGAACACTTCGGCCCGGTCGCGCCGGTGATTCCGTTCAGTAGCGAGGAGGAAGCCATCGAACTCGCCAACGACACCGAACACGGGCTGGCGGCCGCGATTCACGGCGGCGACCTCGACCGCGCCAAGGAAATCGCCGAGCAGATCGAGGCGGGCATGGTCCACATCAACGACCAACCGGTCAACGAGGAACCCAACGTCCCGTTCGGCGGGATGAAGGCCTCGGGCATCGGTCGGTACGACGGCGAGGAGATTCTCCACGAACTCACGCAGACGAAGTGGATTTCGACCCAGACCGAGAAGCGCGACTACCCGTTCTGAAGCGACAACCTTCTGCTGCGCTCCGGGCCGCCTTCGGCGGCCCTCCGCTGGCAAAACGTTGATGAAAAAACACGGCGGTCGTCCCGCCACTCGCTTCGCTCGTTACGGTCCTCCCTTGGTCCGCTCGCTCACGTCCGTTCGCTCGCGGTCAATGACTGATGTGAACCGCGACCGTACTGCCACGCAACCGGTAGGTAATCGAGTCGAGCAACCGAACTCTCACCGTTGAGTCCTGCATGTCGACAGTCCGACTCGGCGCGTTTCCGTGTCGGTCCACCGCGCGAGAGGGATGTATCTTCAGTGGAAATACTGTTGTGTCGGCACTGTCTAGTTAAGCAAACCTCGAACAAACAGGGAGTATAGCTCCTCTGCAACCGTTGTTGAACGAGGTGTCTTACTGCGTCTTTGTTGAGAGAGTTGGTGAGAGTGGCGAATTCGTGTCGCTCATGGCTCACCGCGGCGCCGTCTCAGAACCTAGACACCGTTCTCAGATTATCTACGACTCGTCTATCGCCCCACCGTCTGGCGGTTCCGCTTATCTAGACAGTGCCGTTGTGTCGGTCGTGTCAACGTGAAATATGAGCAAAACGAGCCAGTTGTACCGTCGCCTCGACGAGTGGATGCGGAACCTATCCCGCGTCGAGTTCGCTTCTCTCGCTGGCCTCACGTCCACTGTGGCCGTGCTTATCGTTGGCGCGCTGTTTGGCGGTGAATTAGTGACAGTTCAGGCAGTCACGATGGGTCTTACGATAGCCGTCGTCTATTATCTCTTCAACCCCAACGAGCAGGAGTGACCAACGGATTGAGGACAGCGTTCGTCCGCTGTATTCAGTCCGGGGAGATACGTCTCTCCGACGCGGTCGGTCGGCATCTTCAGATACAAATACCGCGCCCGACCACACTCCCGGTAATGACCTTCGACGCCGAACCGTTCACCGTCGCCGTCAAGGAGAGCGCGCGGGAGGCCAGCGAACCCGCCCGAAGGCTGGCGACCATCGAGGGCGACCGCGTGACCTTCGACTCAGAGACCGAGGCCCACCGGCGGGCCAGAGAACTCTCCGCGGAGGGCGAGTCGGTCGTCAAGGTCCAGCGCGCCGCGCCGCAGGACCCCGACGACGTGGACGGCTACCTCGTCGGGTGGCCACAGCGCCGCCACCAGACCCCCGACGGGTCGCCGGCCGAGGGGCTGACCTTCGACACAGAGGCGAACCAGTACGGCGCGCTGGGCGAGGCCGTCGTGCTGACGCCCGAGGTGAACCCGCCGCTGCTCACGCACTTCGCCCGCGTCGATGCGGACCTCGGCGAGGCGGACGCGGACGGCGACGCGGGCGACGTTCGCGTCGAACTCGACACCGACCCCGACCCGGTGACGGTCGGGTCGGACCGGCGGTGGGAACCCGACTGTCGCGCGGTGGTCCGCCTCGGTCCCGACCGGCCGGTCCTCACCGAGTACTTCTGCGAGGTCAAAGCCGGTGACGGGTCGTTCGAGCGGAGCCAGCGCGAGGCGATGCGGGCCAAAGCCCGCGAGGCTACCGTCCTCAAGATTCGCGTCGATTTGGACGACCTGCCCGACAGCTACACTGCGTGGGTCCGGACGGTCGCGCCCGAGGGCGACGGCGAGGGCGAGACCCACCGCGTCAACGCCAGCCTCGACAGTTTCTGAGAGAGACGTCAGTCCGCGATCCGGACGGCCTCGTGGTCTACCTCGACGGCGACTTCGTTCCGGCGCATGAACGGTGGCGTCCACGGGTCGTCGTACTGGAGCAGGGCCGGGCGCGTCCGGGGTTCGATGTCGCGGGCGTCGAGCGCGTCGAGCAGGGCTTCACGGTACGTCCGCACTCGGTCTTCGCCGGCGTACCACGAGAACTGGATGACCGCGAGCGTCCGCGGCGGTTCGACCGCGAGCCTGACCCCGGCGTTCGTCGGAATCGGCGCGTCGCCGGGGTCGTAGTCGGCCGGGAGGTAGAACGCCATCGTGACCTCGCTCTCGTCTCGGTCGGTTCTGACCGGCCCAGTCGTCGAAATCCGCTCGCGGTCGGGGCGGTCGGTTCGGACCGGCGTCGTCATCGGAAGCGTCGTCCCGCGGGTCGCCACGGGCGCGGTCATCGCCACTTCGTCGCCGGTCTCGTTCTCGCCCGAGATGTACCGGAACAGTCGCTCGAACGCCTCGTCTTCGTTCTCGGCGGTCGTCTCCGCGAGGACGAGTCGCGGGTAGCGTCGGAGTTCCACGCCGTCGAACTCGGTGACGGTCTCGTAGGGCACGCGCTCGGTCGTTCGGTCGACGTACGCTCCCCACCCGACCCACGCCGCGAGGAGTCCGCCCGCACCTGCGAGCAGTGCGAGGCTCCGCCTCGACGACGGGAACGACGAAGCCGTGAGCAGTGTCTCGATTCGAGTTCGCATGGGAGAGCTACGACCCGCGACCTGAAAAGCGCACGCGCCGGGAGGTCTCGGTCGGCTCTCCGGAAATCCCCCGCAACCGCCGGGTCGGGGCACTTCGACGTATTTTTAGGGAGCGTCCTCTTTCCAATCCGTATGGCAGACTTTCAGGTCGTCGTCGCGGACCCCGACTCCGGGACGACCTACCAGCGCGACGTAGACGGACAGGACGCGAACCGATTCCTCGGCAAGTCCATCGGCGAGGACGTGGACGGCGGTGCGGTCGGTCTCGACGGCTACACGGTCGAGATTACCGGCGGCTCCGACGACGCCGGCCGACCGATGCGCGGCGACGTAGACGGCCCGAACCTCAAGGAAGTCCTCCTCGACGGCGGCGTCGGCTACGAGCCGTCCCGCGACGGCGAGCGCAAGCGCGTGACCGTCCGCGGCGGCGAGGTCAGCGAGGCCACCGCCCAGCTCAACGTCAAGGTCAGCGAGTACGGCGAGGGGTCGGTCGAGGACCTCCTCGGCGAGGGCGGCGACGACGACGAGTAATCGCTCGCCGACCGGAGCAACTTTTTGCGTTCGCACGCTAACTCCGGCCAGCACTCGCTATGGCCGACCGCATCTCCAGCGACCACTCCTCGCTGACGACCGTGCGCGCGACGCTCGTCCGGAGCGGCGGACTCGACCGCCCGAAAGTCGAGATTCCCGCAGACGACGCCGACGCGTTCCCCGACGGCGAACTCGTCCGGGTCGTCGCCGACGACACCGAGTACCGCGCCCGCATCGAATCGCCGCTGACCGACGACGGCCGCGAGATTCGAGGCCTCTACGACTCGCCGACCCTCGCGCGCAACCCCGAGGACGGCGAGAACCGCCTCTCGTCGTGGATGGAGGGTACGGACGTCGAGTTCGGCCAGTCGGTCCTCGTGGACGTCATCGAGGAGGGGTTCAAGTACGGCCTGCGCGAACCCGGCGAGCGCGTCTTCTACGACGCCACCGAGTCGCCCGACGAGAGTCTGGCCGACATCGCCAGCGGACTGGACGAATAAACCGCTGGGAACGCCCGGCGTTCCGGGGTCGAAGGATCGGTTCTCTGTCTCGTCGCTACTCGCGTCTTCACTGTTCCACGTTCCCTTTTTCACTTTCTTCGTTGCCCTCGCGGGGCGGTGCTGTGCGGTAGACTTCTCTACTCGAGCCTGAAGCTAGTTTCTCTCGGCTTCCGTCTTCGTTCGGACAGTCACTACGAGCTCTACCGCTCCGCACGACACGCGGTAGTTTCACCGGTCGCGACGACCCCGCGAAGCGAGGATTTTTGCCCGATGCCCGTCCACGTACGCACATGACCGAGCCGCCGCTCGAAGTCGAGACCGTCCTCGTCCCCGTCGATGGGAGCGACGAGTCGGTCGAGGCCGTCGAGTACGCCGTCGCCGTCGCCGAGCAGTACGAGGCGTCCGTCCACGCGATGTACGTCCTCGGCGAAGAGTTGGTCCGGGGCATCGAACACGGGGCCGTCGCCGAGGAGGACGTGGTTTCGGACACCGAGACGTTCATGGACGAGGTCCGCGAGGTCGCCGCCGAGTACGACGTGTCGGTCTCGACTTCGCTCGCCTACGGCTTCTCGACCACCAGAAAGACCCAGCATCCCGGCAGTGCGGTGCTGGACACCGCCGAGGACATCGACGCCGACTTCATCGTCATCCCGCGCGAACCGCTGAGCGGCGAACCCGGCGAGGTGCTGGAGAAGGCCGCCGAGTACGTGCTGTTGTACGCCAGCCAGCCCGTACTGTCGGTATGAGCGACCTCACAGTCTGACGTTTTCTTTTTCGTCGCCGTCGCGTCACCGAGAGAAATGCGGGCGCAGAGTCGTTACACGCCCGGACTGGTGTCCCCGTGGTACTGCGCCTCGCCGAAGCCGAGCAGGGGCCAGAAGATGAACGGAAGGATGGCGAGACCGAGACCGGTGCCGGCCCCTTTGCCGAACTGTTTGGCCACGTCGACGAACAGCGCGATCATGAGCAACCAACCGACGAGGGGAATTATCGGCACGATGACCCACCACGTCGGCCGGTCGGCGATGTCCACCAGATAGAATAAGTTGAGGAACGGGACGAACGCGCCCCAACCCGGATTTCCTGCCTTCACGAAGGCCCTCCACATCCCGATGGCGGGAACGAGGAAGAGACCGAGGACGAATAGGAGGAGTATACCGGCTCCGAGTCCGCTACCGCCGCTACTGCTCTGAAGCGGTACGAGTGTGATACTGCCCATTTCTGCC
The DNA here is from genome assembly GCF_023238445.1 of Halorussus gelatinilyticus. GTDB lineage: Archaea > Halobacteriota > Halobacteria > Halobacteriales > Haladaptataceae > Halorussus > Halorussus gelatinilyticus. The sequence goes on from NZ_CP096658.1 coordinate 1,540,902, forward strand.
AACGTTTTGCTAGCATCTGCCGCACCTACATACCATCTGATTATAATATTTGTTACTGAAATACAGCTGGTAGTACGTAGAAATAGATATGTACGTGGACCGAAACGCCCCGATTCAGAGCCGAAGCACCATCTCTATCTCGAAGCTCTCGGTGCCGTTGGTCTCGAAACCGACCGACTCGTAGAGGTTCACCGCGGCGTGATTCCACCGCTCGACGGTCAGCCAGACCTTCTCGACGTCTTCCTGCTGTCCGTAGCCCAACAGCGCCCGGATGAGCTTCGACCCGATGCCCGCGCGCTGGTAGTCCTGATGGACGAAGATGGCGAGTTCCGAGGCGTCCTCGTCGGGGACCAGCGTGGCGTGACCGACCGCTCGGTCGTCGTGCCACGCGACGACGTTCAGGCCGTCCAGCAGGTTCTCCACCCAGTCGCGGACCCGCGACTCGGTGGCGGGCGGGATGCCCTGTGCGCGGTCGGCGGGGTCGAAGTCGGCGTACATCTCCACGACCGCCTCGAAGTCCTCGCCCTCGTAGGGTCGAATCTCGATGGAGCGACCCTCCTTGTCCTCGAAGGCGACCGGCGGCGCTCGGAACGACTCGGCCTCGCCCTCGGGGTAGTCACCGTCGGTCGGACTCATCGTACCAACTTGACGCTGACCGGGGAGTTCAACAGGACGAACTCCGCGATGTGACCGAGCTTTATCTTCCCCATCGGACTCCGCTGGCCGCCGCCGAGGACCACTTGGTCGAAGCCCTCGCGCTCGGCGAGGTCCACGAGTTGGCTTCCGGGGTCGCCCGAGAGGTGGCGGACTCCGGCCGCGAAGTCGGCGGTCTCCAGCGTCTCGAACACGCGCGCCTCGATGGCCTCGGTGTCGCGGTCGCTCTCGGGATTTTCGAGGATGGCGACGGTGAGGTCGTCACCGGCGGCCTGCGCGCGGTCTACGGTCTCTTCGAGGGCGCGAAACGAGTCGTCGCTACCGCCGATTCCGAGCAGCACGTTCATATCTCTCCCAATCGGCCCCCGCTTCAAAACAGTTACTGGTGGGCGCAAATCGCGCGGCACCTCCCGCGAGCGGTGTGTCAACGCGCGCCAGACGATACGCTTTTCCACCTCCCACCGCTACCCAGATTCATGGCAGACGACCCATCGCGTCCGCCCGAGAACGACAAGCAGGACGCCGAGCAGTCCGCCGACTCGCCGACCGAGACCAGCGAGCAGACCGACGCGAAGACCGAGCAACCAGTCGAGAGAGAAGGGGAGGAAGTCGAGAGAGTCGAGAGTGACGACGGGAACGTCGGCGAAGTCACGGACGACGACCCGACCGTCGGCGAAGTCACGGACGACGACCCGACGGTCGAGAACGCCGACGAGACCCTCGGAGAGAACGCCGACGAGACCCTCGGAGAGAACGCCGACGAGACTCCCGGCGGAAGCGGCTCCGAAAATACCGTCGAGAGCGATTCCGAAACGCCCGACGAAATCGACCCCGAGGACTCCGAAGACGCCGCGTCGGCGTCGGATTCCGCGGAATCCGACGCCACGGCGGAACCCGCACAATCCGACGCCGCGGCGGGACCTCCGGAGTCCGACCTGCCGCCGGACGTGCGCAAGTACGAGCGGTTCAAGAAGGTGGACGGTGCCCAGTACGACCGGGTCAACGAGTTCCTGCGCGACCGGACGTACATCACCGCCCGCGAGTGGGCCATCGCCCGCCTCTGTGCGGACTTCCGGACCGAGACCGGCGTCGAGATGACCAAAATCGGCGAGAACCTGCCCGAACTCGTCCCGTTCATGACCGACACCTACACCCCGCAGGCGGTCAACCAAGCCCGCTCGTCGTTCGAGGACAAGGTTCGGCAGGCGGGCGCGACGTTCCTCTACGGCGCGATGTCGGGCTTCTTCACCGCCGAGGAACTGGACGACATGATGTACGAGGTCACGGAGGTCGCCAAGTTCCTTCTCGAAGTCGAGGGCGTCGATTTGTCCGTCGAGGAAGAACTGGAGGCCGAAGACCGCATCTCGGGCGTCATGCGCGAGGTCCGGTCGGCCAGCGAGCAGTTGCGCCACGACGAACTGGCGTGTCCGAACTGCGGCCACGAGATGGAGGCCTCCGAGGCCGAGACCGTCGATACCGCGGAAGGCGACGACTGACGCAATCCGGTCGCGTCCTAATTTTACTCCTCGTGGTGTTCGCTCCCCGCGACGAACGGTCCGATGAACAGCGTCGATTGGGAGACCGTCGCCAGCCGCGAGATGTACGAGATGAGCGTCGCGAACGGGACGAGCGCCGTCGTCGCCGCCGCGCTGACGAACCAGAGTCGGTTCTCGACGCCCAGCGTCTCGCCGGGGAAGATAGTGGGGTCGTACATCTGAGAGGCCCAGAACGCCACGAGGAGCGACGGCAGGCCGACGTACAGCAGCGCCCGCGAGAAGTTGATGAACTCCGTGCGGATGTAGGTCGTCTTCAGATAGCCCCGCGCGGTGACGAACAGTTCGAGCGCGTTTATCATCTCGACCAGCGCTTCCGTCTCGTCGCCGTCCAACTGCTCGCTGTACTCCTTGCGAATCCGGCGCAGACGCCGTATCTTACCCGAGGTATCGAAGTCCATCACCGCCGCGACCGCCTCGAAGTCGCCGAACTTCGCGTCCTGCAACTCCGCGTTGACGTTCTCGGCGTCCGCGACGAGTTTCCGGGAGAACGTCGCAACGTCCGACTCTAGTTCCGGGCTTCCGGTCACGTCCTCCTCCAGCGACCGTGCGCGGTCCCGGAGCGCGGACACGAGGTCGTCCAAGTACTGCCCCGGCGAGAGCGGACTCACCGTCTCGTCGAGCAGACCCTCGCTCTGGCGGCGGAGCTTCATCGTGTCGTCCAGTCGCTCGCGCTGGTCGCTCACGGGACCGAGTTCGGGCGAGAGGACGAGTTGGTTGATGGAGAGGACGATGGTCGTGACCGAGACGATGGTCTTGAGCAGTTCCACCAGCGCGGCCGCTGGCGAGATGCCCTTTGCGAGGAACTGCTGGACCGACACCGGGCCGAACGTCCCGACGAGGACGGTCAGCCCGAAGGTCCCGACCGCGAGAACGCCGACGACGAGCCACCGGTTCGCGTCGATGAGAAACCAGCGTTTGAAGTCGAACAGCGCTTCGCCGACGGGTCCGCGGTCGGGCTTCTCGATGGTGTCGGTGATCTCGGTCGGGGAATCGATGTCCGCGCCAGTCATCCGGGCGCGAGAATTCGGCGTCCGGCCGTATTGTTCCGTCGGCCGTACGTCGGTCTAGGCCTCGGTTTCGGCGTCGTCCTCAGTTCGATTCGGCCGCTTCGGCGGTTTCGGCGTCGCCCTCGGGCGCGAAGTTCTCGGGTTCCCGGTGGGTGAACTCGACCTGCTCGTTGGTCAGCGTCCGGACGTAGGTCCGCATCTCGCCCGCTCGCTCGGCGGCCGCGAGCATCGGCTGGGCGTTCTGGGCGTCGTAGTACGCGGGATAGAGGACCGCGACTTCCTCGTCGGGGTCCTCCATGGCGACCACGAACAGCACGAGTCCGTCGGCCGTCGCCCGGAACACCTCGTAGCTGTCGAAGGAGGCGTCGCCGTCCAACAGCGACTCCAGTTCGCCGAACTCGTCGTCGGGAACCAGCACGTCCAGCCCGAACTCCTCGTCGTCCTCGTCGGGCACCAGCGCGGTCACGTCGCCGGGATGGAGTTGGAGCGTCTCCCAGCCCTGCGTCTCGTACTCGTCGGCCGTCGCCTCCATGTCGGCCACGATGTCGTCCCAGAACTCGGCGGCTCGGAGGTGCGTTCCGGGGATGTCGCCGACCTGCTCGAACGCCGCGGCCGGGTCCTCGTCGGCGAGTTCGTCGAGGTCCGCTTCGTCGTCGCTCATGGTTTCGAACGCGACTCTCCGCGGTAAAAGTCTTGGTACTCCGAGACGTGATGCGACGGACGACGGGGCGTTTCGTGTCGATTTCGGAGACCGTCACAGCGTTGCCAGCACAAGCTTGCCGAGCGGTATCAGTGCGCCAGCCCACGGCCACGCTCGCGCCGGATTCGCCGATTCCAAACGTTCAAACCCGATGGCGACCAACCCCGGCCCAGTGACCGCAAGCGATTCGTGGCGCGAGGTGTTCGGCCACGCCGACCCGTACGACGAGCAGGTGGACGGCATCGAGACCGCCATCGACACCGCCGAGGACGGCGGGTTCGCCGTGGTCGAGGGTGCCTGCGGGACCGGCAAGACCATGCTGGCGCTGACCGCGGGCATCGACCTCGTTCGGGACCCGCAGAGCGACTACGAGCGCGTGGTCGTCCTCACCAGCGTCAAACAGCAACTCCGCCAGTTCGAGGAGGACCTCCGGACCGTCAACTCGAACCTGCCGACCGACTGGGACCCCGTGACGAGTCTCACCCTCGTCGGGAAGGCCGACGTGTGTCCGTACAACCGCGAGAACGCGGGGGGCATCGACGACGGCAACGTCTACGAGCGGTGCGAGTCGCTCCGGGAGGACACCCGCGCGATAACGGGCGAAGGCGGAGCCACGACCGCCCAGAACCTCGTCTCGCGCGCCCGGAGCCAGCAGACCGGTCTCGCCGACTCGGGTGCGCAGGGCCGGGCCGCCGCCCAATTCCTCGAAACCGCCGACGAACCGACGCCCTACCCGCCGGAGATGCCAGAGTACGACGACGTGGAGTACTGCCCGTTCTACGCGCAGTTCCTCGAAGAACTCCCGGAGGACGGCGACCCCGTGGAGGCGGTCCTCTTCGACTTCGACGGGATGGGTCTCATCGACCCCGAGGAATTGGTCTCGCTGTCGGTTCAGCACGGCACCTGCCCCCACTCGATGATGGGCGCGATACTTCCCCACGCCGAGGTCGTGGTCGGCAACTACTACCACGCCTTCGACCCCGTCACGACCGGCGGATTCACGGGCGCGCTGCTCGATTCGTCCACCTTCGTCGTCTGCGACGAGGCCCACATGCTCGAACCCCGCGTCCGTGACCTCGTGAGCGACGCGGTGGGCGACGCGACCCTGCGGGACGCCGAGTCGGAACTCACGCGGGTCATCCAACCGCTCAAGTTCGACGGCGACAAGGAGACCCACACCGCCGCGGACGCCGACCTCGTGCGCGGCGAACTCGAAGACAGCGACGTGTCGCTCTCGGACCTCGAAGCGACCCGCGACTTCTTCCGGGACCTCCGGGAGGAACTCGACCGACGCGTTACCGCCCACCTCGAACGCGAACACCGCGGCTGGAAGTCGAACCTCCACGACCTGCCCGACGACGAGATTCCGCTCCGAGACCCGACGGAGCCACAGCAGGACGAAATCTCGGTGTGGGCCGAGTCGGAGGGCTACCACGACGGCGTCTGGGTGAAGGCCGAGGCCGTCGGCGCGGTCGTCGCGCGCATCCTGAACGAGGCCGAGGACGACGAGAAGGAGCGGGCCGCGCCGGCCGCCGGCCGCGTCCTCGGCGAGTGGTACCGAAACGACCACGAGCGCTACTTCCGGGAGATAGAACTCGAACGAACGTGGAACGAGAAGGAACCCGACACCTCGTGGCGGCGCGCGTACAACGCCCGCCTCGCCATGCAGAACTGCGTGCCCAGCGACGCCATCGGCGAGCAACTCGCGGAGTTCGGCGGCGGCGTCCTGATGAGTGCGACCCTCGAACCCCTCGACGTGTTCGAGGAGGTGACGGGTCTCAACCATCTCGACGCCGAACAGGGCCGCCCGGTCGTGGAACGGACCTACGGCCTGAACTTCCCCGAGGAGCGCCGGGAGAGTTTCGCCGTCGATGCTCCCAAGTTCACCTACGACAACCGCGGTGCACCCGGCGACGAGACCCAGACCCGCCGGATGTACGCCGACGCGCTCCGCGACGTGGCGCGCGAGACGCCCGGCAACGTCCTCGTCGGGATGCCCAACTACGCCGAAGCGACGTGGGCCGCCGAGACGCTCCGCGAGAACCCCCGCGTCGAGAAGCCGGTCCTGCTGGACGAGAGCAGCGCCGACGACGTGACCGAGGACCTGAAAGCCGAGTTCTTCGGCGGCGAGTCGAAGGTCCTCGTCACCAGTCTTCGCGGGACGCTCACGGAGGGCGTCGATTACGAGGGCGACCGACTCAGCGCCGCGGTGGTCTGTGGCGTCCCCATCATCAACACCGCGAGTCCCCGGACGAAAGCGGTCAGGACGGCCTACGAGCGCGAGTTCGGCGACGGCTTCGTCTACGCGCTGACGGTCCCGGCGGTCCGGAAGGCCCGCCAAGCCCTCGGCCGCGTCATCCGCGGGCCGGAGGAGGTCGGCGTCCGCGTCCTCGTGGACTCGCGGTACGCCCGCGACTCGTGGGACAGCGTCCGGAAGTACTTCCCCGACACCGAGCGCGAGGAGTTCCAGCCCGTGAGTCCGGACATGCTCTCGCTCGGACTGGAGCGGTTCTGGCGCGGCCGGGAGTAGAACCCGAACGAACCGTACAGTTTCACTTTCACCGCGCCCATGGCTCGCGTTTAACCCCCTGAGCCACCTACTAAACTATCCCCACGGGAGGCACCCGAAATGAAAACAGACGCCACCCCGACAGCCGACGACCCCGACGACAGAATCGAGACCTACGCGCGGACCGCCAGCGACGGCGAGGCGGAACTGGTCTTCTACAACCCGCACGCGACCCACGAGTGGGTCAACGCCACCGAGTCGAGTACCGTCGAACTGGAGGACTGGCGATGAGCGCGGGCCGCGCCAGCGCCGACGAGGGCGACCGGGCCGCCGAAGCCGACCACGCCGCCGAAGCGGACGGCGAGCGGGACCGGTACCTCGTCAGTCCGACCGCGACGACGAAGAAGCGCCACCGCCCGGACGAGACCGGCGAGAAGCCGGCCTGTCGAGCGTTCCTCCAACAGGACGACGCCCGATGGCGAAAACTGGGGGCGCGCCAGACCGTCCTCTACGACGACTGCTCGAACTGTTTCCCCAGCGACGCCGGTGAGGACTGACCCGCCTCGCGCTGGCGAACTCGACCGGTCGCCGCCGACGCGCCGCCCGGAGGTCAGTCCTCGACCAGTTCGTCGACCTGCCGATTGATGTCCGAAATCTGGTCGGTCTGGTCGTCGAGTTCCGCGGAGATTCCGTCGGTGCGGTCCGCGATGTCGTCGGCGTTCTCGGTCGTCTGGTCGACCATCGCGGCGACTTCCTCCGTGCTGGCGGCCTGCTGGTCGGTCGCGGACGCGACCTCTTCGATGCCCTGATTGACCTCTCGGACCGACTCGGCGATCTCGTCGAGGCTCCCGACGGCCGACTCGACGGTCTCGATGCCCTCGTCGATGCGGGAGTTGCTCTCTTCGAGGCTCTCGACGGCGTTTTCGGTGTTCTCTTGGATTCGACTGACCTTCCCCTCTATCTCGTCGGCCTGCTCCTGTGACTCGCCCGCGAGTTCCTTTATCTCGTCGGCGACGACCGCGAACCCGTCGCCGCCCTCGTCGGCGCGGGCGGCCTCGATGTTGGCGTTGAGCGCGAGCAGGTTGGTCTGCTCGGCGATGTCGTTGATGACCTCGATGATGTCGTCTATCGCCTCGACGCTCTCGCGGATGGTCTGGACGTCCTCGGTCACACTCTGGGCGGCGGTCTGTATCTCGGCCATCGTCTCGCCGGCCTCGGCGGCGGCCTCCTGTCCCGCTTCGGCCTGCTGGCGGGCGTGGTCGCTAGCAGTCGCCACCTCCTCCGACGAGGAGGCTATCTCCTCGACGGCGGCGCTCAGGTCCGAGACCTCCTCGGAGACCTGCGACATGCCCTCGGATTGCTCGCGCGCCAGCGCGGTGATGTCGCGGGTTCGCTCGGCGATGCTCTCCGAGGAGTCCTGTAGTTCCGCGAGCGAGGACTGTATCTCGCTGGCGACCTCCCGGTCGTAGTCTGCGTCCGCCTGCACGTCCTGCGTTATCTCCTCGACGTCGGTCTCCAACTCCACGTCCTCGTCACCGACGTCCGGGGCCTCCACTGACTCGCCGTCGAACTGCTCGTTGGTTCCGGTCACGGTTCTCTCGGAAGGAGCCTTACAACTAAAGGTCCCGGAATCGGAGTAAACTCGAAAACAATTTCTTTCCGACCTCGGGCGCTACCCGGCGTCGCGGTCGACGAGGGTGCGCTCTCGCTCGTTCCCCGAAATCACGTGCGCGTCCGCCGGGTCGAATCCGACGCGCAACCGCTCGTCGGTCGGGCGTTCCGCGGTCCGCAAGGTCACGTCACGACCCTCCCAGTCGAGGTGGACGCGGAACGACTCGCCGAGGAACTCGACGGTCTCGACGGTCGCCTCGAAGGCGTTCTCGCCCGGCCCGCGGACCAGTTTCTTCGGGCGGACGCAGAAGACGACCTCGGTCCCCTCGGGCGCGTTGAGCGGGAGGCGGAAAGTCGCGGGGCCGACGCGGACCGCTCGACCGGAGCGGTCCGCGCCGTCGGTCGCACGCCCCGCCGTGCCACGTCCGACGACCTCGCCCGCGAAGACGCTGTTCTCGCCGAGGAACTCCGCGACGAACCGGGTGTCGGGTTCCCGGTAGACCGCTTCGGGCGTGCCGACCTGCTCGATGCGGCCGTCGTTCATCACGGCCACGCGGTCCGAGACGGCGAGCGCTTCCTCCTGGTCGTGGGTGACGTAGACGGTCGTGATGCCCAACTCGGACTGAATTCGCTTGACCTGCGTCCGGAGCGTCTGGCGGAGTCGCGCGTCGAGCGCGCTCATCGGTTCGTCCAGCAGCAGCACGTCCGGGCCGGGCGCGAGCGCCCGCGCCAGCGCGACGCGCTGGCGCTGGCCGCCCGACAGTTCGTCGGGGTCGCGGTCCTCGAACCCCGGCAGGTCCACGAGTTCCAGCAAGTCGGCCACGCGCTCGTCGTCCGACCGATTTCCGGGCGTCTCACGGAAACGAAGCCCGTAGGCGACGTTCTCGCCGACCGTCATGTGCGAGAAGAGCGCGTAGTTCTGGAAGACGATGCCCACGTCGCGGTCCTCCGGGGGCACGCCCGACATCTCGGTCCCCTCGAACCGGACCGACCCCGAGTCGGGCGACTCGAACCCCGCAATCGCGCGCAGGGTGGTCGTCTTCCCGCATCCGGATGGCCCGACCAGCGTGAAGAACTCGCCGTCGGCCACGTCGAGGCTCACGTCCCGGAGCGCGTCCACGCCGTCGAACGACTTGGAGAGGTTTCGGAGGTGGAGGTTCGTCACGCTTCCCACCGCCCTCCCAACCTATCGACGACGACGAAACTCAGACTCGTCACGGCGAGCAGGACGGTCCCCATCGCGGTCGCTGGCCCGAGCGTCCGGTTGCCGATGTAGCGCTCGACGGCGACTGGCATCGTGTAGCTACTGCTCCCGGTCGCCAAAATCACCGTCGAATCGAACTCGCCGATGGAAATGGCGAACGCGAACGCGGCCCCGGCGGCGACCCCCGACGCCACGAGCGGGAGTTCCACGTCCAACAGCGCCCGGACCCGAGTCGCGCCGAGCGCGCGGGCCGACTCCACGACCGACCGGTCCACGCCGCCGAGCAGCGGCGCGACGTTCCGGACGACGAAGGGGTAGGCCGCGACGCCGTGGGCCGCGACGATGGCGACCGGTCCCGTGACCTGCAATCGGTGGCCCCACAACTCGACGCCGAAGACCAGTCCGCGGAGCATCCCGAGTCCGACGACGACGCCGCTGACCGCGAGCGGTGCCATCGCGGCCGCGTCCGCGAGTCTGGTTCCCCTGCCCCCGCGGGCGGTCAGCACCGAGACGGTGACGCCCATCGGGAGCGCGACCAGCAGGGTGGCGACGCCGAACACCAGGGAGTTGCGGACCGCTACCCCCGGTTTCGTCTGGAACGACGCGCCCTCGACCTGCCGCTGGACGAGGAACTCGTAGTACTGGAGGGTGAACCCCGAGGGACCGGTCACGCTCTCGGCGACCATGCTGGCGATGGGACCGACGAAGACCACCGCGACCACCGCGGCGTAGGCGGCGACGCCGACGCGTTCGAGCGCGGCCAGCGGCGAGGGGTTCTCGGGCAGCAGTCGCTTCCTCGGCGGCGGGTTCGCGGCCCGACCGCCGCCCGACTCGCGGGCCTCGTACCGGAGGTAAGCGTAGGTCAGCGCGAGCGAGACGACCGTCTCGGCCACCGCGAGCGTGGCGGCCTCGGCGTACTCCAGTTCCTGCACGAGCGAGTAGACCCACACCTCGACCGTGGCGAGTTGGAACCCGCCCAGCGCGAGGACGATGGGGAACGACATGAAGGTGAAGACGAAGGTGAGGAGCGCGCCAGTCAGCACCGCGGGCAGGAGTTGGGGTGCCAGCACGGTCCGGAAGGCGTACCACGGGTTCGCGCCGAGCGACCGGGCGGTCTCGACCATCCGGGCGTCCACGCTCTCCCACGCCGCGGTCGTGACCCGAGCCACCAGCGGCGCGTTGTAGAACGCGTGGGCGACGACGATGGCTTCGAGCGTGAAGAGGAGGTTCACCGGCCCGAGACCCAGCGCGGTCAGGACGGCGTTCAGCGGGCCGTTCGTCCCGAAGAACGCGACGAAGCCGATGGCGACCATGATTGACGGCAGCACGAACGGGAGGATGGTCAGCGACCGGAGCGTCCGCCTGCCGGGGAACTCGTAGCGCGAGAGGACGTACGCTCCCGGCAGGCCGAGCAGGACGCTCGCAATCGTCGAGAGCAGAGCTTGGTAGGCGGTGAATCCGAACAGGCCGAGCGGCGACTCGGCGGCGAGTTCGGAAATCGCGCCGAACTCGCCGCCGAAAATCGGCGCGAGGACGCCGAAGTAGAACGGGTCCGTGAGGACGTCGCGGACGACTTCGACGGTCCACGCGCCGCCGACCCGGACCGCGTCGGCGAAGACGGTCAACACCGGATAGTAGAAGACGACCGCGAGGACGAGTGCGGTCGCGACTCCGAGGAGGGTGATGGCGTGGCGTTCGAGCCATCGCGTCGGCGCGGTGGGGCCGAGCCACCGCGTCGCCCCGGTGCGCTCGGTGGTGGTCTCACCCTCCGTCCCGGCCTCCTCGCGGGTCACGCTATCGACCGCCGGCTATCTGGCGCGCCCACGAGTCCACCCAGCCGTCGAGGTTGCCCTGTAGCTCCTCGTAGGTGAACGTCACGGGGTTCGCCGGTTCCTTGGCGTACTTCTTGAACTCCGCCCCGAGCGGTGCCCAGTCGGTCGCGGGGTACTGGACGTTGAGTTGTGCGATTTGCTTCTGGGCCTGCTTGCTCAGCATGAAGTCCATGAACGCCTCGGCGAGTTCCGGCTTGTCGGTGCCGGCGAACTTCGCCATTCCCTCGGGGTTGGCGTAGCCTTGGTCGTTCAGGAAGCCGACCCGGTGCTTCGTCAGGTCCTTGTCCTGCCGGTGGGCGTACACCTGGTCGGTCGAGTACGAGACCACCATCGGAGCCTCGCCGTTCTCGTAGGCGGTGTAGGCGTCGCTCCACGACCCGAGCATCTTGATGCCGTTCTCCTTCAGCTTCTGCCAGTAGTCGAGATACTGGTCCTCGCCGAGGGTGTTGACGGTCCACAGCAGGAAGGCTCGGCCCGTGGCGGCGGTCTTGGCGTTCTGGACGATGAGGTCGCCAGAGTACCGTTCCTTCAGTAGGTCTTGGAACGTCTCCGGTTGCTTCTGTATCTTGCTCTCGTCGTAGACGAGGCTGATGTACCCCGTGTCGTAGGGGACCGCGCGCTGTTGCGGGTCGAAATTCAAGCCGTCCTTGACGTGGCCGTAGTGGGACAACCGGTCGGCGACCGGCGCGAACAGCGATTTCTGGCCCAACTTCTCGTCGATGCGAATGAGGTGGTCCACGTTCATGCCGACGTACACGTCCGTATCGATGGACACGCCCTGCGCGGCCTGCTGGATGTAGTGGTTGACCTCGTTCTCGGGCGTCTCGTACTTCACGGTCACGTCGGGGTGGCGGTTCTCGAACTCCTGTTTCAGCCACCCGCCGGGCGAGGAACTGGGCGCGTCCACGAACGAACTGTACGTGGCAACCTTGAGCGTGCCGCTGAGACTCGCCTCGGTGGTCGTCTCGGTCTCCTCGGTGGTCTCGGTAGCAGTCGCCTCGGTGGTCGTTTCGCCGGTCGTCGCGGTCTCGTCGGTGGTCGTCTCCTGCCCGCCGCTCCCGCCGCCGGTACACCCGGCGAGACCGACGATGGTCGCGGTCCCGCCGTGCTTCAGCAAGGTTCGCCGTTTCATTACCGGGTGGTTACATCCGGTGATACTTAACTGGCGGGATGTGGAGTCGCGACGGTTCGTCGGCGAGACCGGCGTCCGGTGACGATTCTTCTCGTCGTCGGGACCCGGACGAGAAGCGACGAGCGTCGCTCTCACCTCGGTCTCGACCGATAGGCGAAAGGTTTTGCCAGATGGGTTCGATGTGGCGGACATGTCTACCTCGCGGCAGTGGGTGCTGGCCGGCGTGCTGGCACTGGTCGGTCTACTCGCGGCCGCGGTGCTGTTCGACGTGCTGGGGACGGTCTTCTTCGCCATCACGGTGGCCTACGTCCTCGTGCCGCTCCACGAGCGGTTCGTCCGGCGCGGGATAGCGTCGTGGTGGGCCAGCGCCGCCGCGACCGCCGTCGCGTTCGTGAGCGTCGTCCTGTTCTTCGCGTCGTTCGGCTTCCTGCTGTACCGCTGACGCGCCGCGCTGGTCGGCTTCCTGCTCGATTTGCCCGAGAGCGTCACGGTCGAGTTGCTCGGCACGGTCTACACCGTGGACGCGGGCGTCGTGACCGAGGTCACGCGCGAGTACCTCACCGTCGTCACGCTCTCGCTCGCCCGCCTCGCGCCGGTCATCGCGCTCAAGGTCACCCTGTTCGCGCTGCTGGTGTTCGCCCTGCTGGTCAACCGCGGACAGGCCCGCCGCGCCCTGCTCGCGCCGATTCCCCACGACTACCGCGACGTGGCCGCGGCGTTCCACGAGCGCACCCGCGACACGCTCTACGCCATCTACGTCCTACAGGCCGCGACCGCCGCGGCCACCTTCCTCGTCGCGCTTCCCGTGTTCTTCGTGCTGGACTACCCGTTCTACGTCACGCTCGCGCTCGTCGCGGGCTTCCTCCAGTTTCTCCCCATCGTCGGCCCGTCGTTTCTGGTCGCCCTGCTCGCGGTCTATCGCGCGACCGGCGGCGACCTCACGGGCGCGATACTCGTCTTCGTGGTGGGCGGCCTGATAATCGGCTGGCTGCCCGACGCGGTCATCCGGACCCGACTCGCTCGCGAGACGGCCGACCTGCCGGGGAGCCTCTACTTCGTCGGCTTCACGGGCGGCCTGCTCAGCGTCGGTCCCGTCGGCTTCATCGCCGGCCCGCTGGTCGTCGCGCTCCTCGCGGAGGCCAGCGAGTTGCTCGCCGCCGAGGTGAACGGGAAGGCGGGGTGAGGCGGCGACGCGGGACCGGAACCGGTCGCTGCGGTCCGGCCGCCGGAGTCCGGACCGCTTCGATAGAATCATACTCCGACGGTCCAACTGTCGGAGCCGTGACTCGATTGGTCCCCCTCCAGTTCCTCGGTCTCCCCGAGTTCTCCGCCCTCGACGCGGCGCTAGTTGTCACCTTCGCCGTCTCGACTGTTACGATGACGGTCATCTACGGTGTCTACCTCGTCGTGGCCCTGCGCGACTGGCGTGCGGACGGGCCGCCGCGCCCCCGCGACGACTACGACCCGACCCTCCGCGAACGACTCGCTTGGTGGGTCCTCTTCTCGCTCCCCACCGCGACGATTGGCTATCTCCTCGTCGGGGTCGCCGCGGCACGATTCCTCTTCGCGCTCCCGTTCACGGTCCTCTCGGGCCTCGTCCTCGGACTCCTCGGTCTCCACCTCGTCGCGCCGGTCGCGTTTCACGTCGAGAGCGCGGCCGTCCGGCGACGGACCTCGTGGGACCCCTCGGGCGTCTACTACCTCACGATAGTCGCAACGGGACTCGGAGCCCTCCTCGGCGCGCTCTACCTGTACCAGCGACACCGACACCTCCGCGCGGCCGCGTCCGAGGCCGAGACCGCGAACTCGGTGGCGGCGACGGACGACGCGACGGACGCAGACGATGCGCCGGACGCGGACGACGCGACAGAATCGGCAGTTGCCGATTCGGACGGCGGCGTCGGTCCGGCGCGGCTCCCGGCGGTCTCGCGCCGCAATCTCCTGCAGGTCGGTGCGGTCGGCTACGCCGGCTACATGGCGTATCAGTTCGCCGGCCCGTGGCTCGAAAACGAGGCCACGCAGTTGCTCTTCGGGTCGGCCCCCGACCTGACCGGCGACCCGACGGGGTGGCCCATGCGCAACTACGGCCCGAGACAGACCGCCGCGAATCCGTCTGCTCGACCGCCCTCGGGCGACCTCGCCGTCGAAACCCTCTACACCGGCCGGGACCCGAACGCCGAGGACGGCCCGGTCTACGCCGACGGGACGCTCTACTTCTGCGACCGACCGGAGGTGAGAGCCATAGACGCCGAGACCGGCGAGACGCGCTGGACCTACCGCCGCAAGGAGACCGGTCCCTTCGCGGACGGCGAGACGTGGGCCGTGCCACACGCCATCGCGACCGACGGCGAATCCGTGTTCGTCTCGATAGACCTCGGGCTGGCCGCGCTGGACGCCGAGACGGGCGAGAAGCGCTGGCACTACGAGACGAACGCCCTCTTCCGCGACCTGACCGTGGCCGGGAACACGGCCTTCCTCGGCGACTACGGCGTTACCGCCGTGGATACGGCGACCGGCGCGAAGCGGTGGCGGGCCGAGTGGAACACCGGTCCCTCGACCCCGGCCGCGGTCGCCGACGGGACGGTGTTCGCCACCCACAACGCGAGTACCGACGACGGGAACCACGGGTGGGTCGTGCGGGCCTTCGACGGCTCGACCGGCGATGCGGCGTGGACCCGGCGCGTGGACTTCGGGTCGGAAGGCCACGCCGCGAACACCCCGGTCGTGGACGGGACGCTCTACGTCGGCGGGGACCACCTCTTCGCGCTCGACGCCGAGACGGGCGAGACGCGCTGGAAGCGCGAGAACGCGGTCGCGGGTGACTGGGGTTACAGACTCGCCGCGGACGGCGACCGCCTCTACGCGATTCCCGGCGGGAGCGGAACCGAGTCCGGGTCGGTGCGGGCGTTCGACGCCGCGAACGGCGACCCCCTGTGGTCGATGGAATCGCCGCCCGACACGGACGTCGCGGGCACCGTCGCGGGCGAGACGCTCTGTCTGACCTACGAGGAGGAGTTCCGACTGGTCGATGGCGCGACGGGCGAGCGCCTGCGCTCGCTGGACCGCGACTTCGGGTTCCCCGACCCGCCGCGAACCGTCGAGGACCGCATCTTCGTGGAGGGATGGGAAGAGCTGTTCGAGATAACTGCCGGGGAGTAACGCGCACCCCGACGGACCGGTGTGGTGCGGGCGCGACCTCCGACGGACCGGTGTGGTGCGGGCGCGAGACGACCGCGAACCGCCGTCGCGCCGAGCCGACGAGACGGCCAGCACGCTCATCAGACGAGTTCTCGAACAGGGAGACGCGTTTCTACCATGAGACACCGGACACTCGTATCGGTCGGTCTCGCTCTCTGTCTCCTCGTCGGGGGGCTGAGCGGGGCGGCCGGTGCGGACACGCACGCGACAGCATCGCAGACGACCGACGCACTCGACCGTCGGACCGCGGAAACCGCCGCGTCGTGGCAGGGCGGCGAGCGGACCGCGGCCCAGCAGGGCGGACAGGTCAACCTGAGCGTGGTCGAGGTCTCGGCGCTCGAAGCCGTGGAAATCGCCCAGAACCGAACCGACGGGAAGGCGGTCGTCGTGAGCCTCGGGTCGCAGAACGGGACGCCGGTCTACAACCTGTCGGTCCTCGCGGAGAACCTGAGCGTCTCGACGGTCACGGTCGATGCGACCGAGGGGCGAGTGACCTCGGTCGAGCGGAACGTCACGGTCGTCGATCGGCAGTTCCTCGGCGGCGAGGCGTTCGACTACGCCGAACTGCGGACGGTCGGCGACGCCGTCCGACTCGTCCAGAACGAGACGAACGGGACGGTCGTCAACGCGGGCATCAAGCGCGGCGAACTCGTCTACGGCGTCGGACTCCGGACGCAGGACGGGACCCGGACGCAGGCGCTCGTGGCGGCGACCGAGGGACCGCTCCTCGGTCTCCGGACGACCAGTGCGACCACCCCGACCGCCACGACCAACGCGACAACTACGACCGGCGGCGCTTAACCGACCCGTTCGACCGGCGATGCTCGGTGGGGGTATCGACGCCGCGGTCCCCGGCGGGCGGTCGAACTCGTTTTTCAGTCGAGTACGAAGCGCACCAGCGCCCACAGCAGGACGACGAGCGCGACCCACAGCGCACCGCCGCCGACGCCGAGCGCGAGCAGTCCGTCGGTGCCGAGCAGTCCGGAGACGACCCAGACCGCGATTCCGGCCACCGCGAGCCCGTTGATGGTCTTCCCGCCGACCGAGACGCCCGCGCGCCGGACCGTCTGGACCGCGCCGACCCCGCCGAGGACGAGTCCGCCGCCGTAGAGGAGGAGACCGAGGAGACCGCCGAGCGTCGTGAACGCGGTCAACTGCGGGAAGAGACCGTTCTCGGAACTGTCCGGGAGCGTCGTCGTGGTCGCCGGCGACTCGGACGCGTTCGCGGTCGTGGTCCCGGTCGGCGCGGAGACGGTCGTCGTGCGAATCGCCGACCGGTTCCGGACCGCGACGGTCGCGTTCGCGGCCGACGCGCTCTCGACGCCCAAGTCGTCCTCCACGACCAGCGAGACGGTGTAGTTCCCCGTGGATTGGAAGGTTGCGGTCGCCTCGGGGGACGACGGTCCGCTCCGGGTCGGTCCCGAAACGTTTTCGAGCGTGCCGTTCTCGGGCGGGCGAATCCGGAACCGATACGTCTCGACCCGGCCGTCGGCGTCGCTCGACTGCGTCCCCGAGACGAGGACTCGCTCGCCGACCGGCGCGGGGTTCGGCGAGGCGGTGACGTTCGCCACCGGGCGCTCGCGTCGGGGACCGAACGGCGACGAGGCCGACGGGATGAAGTCGACCCATCCCTGCCGGGTCACGACGAGGTCGCCGGTCCCCTCGGGGTGAATCGAGGCGTGGGTCGGGCCGGCGTCGGCACCCCAGTAGTTGCGCTCGGCGACGACGGTCCGGGTCGCGTTGACGAACAGCCGCGTCGTCGTGTTCGCGTCCACGAGCGTACTCACGTTGACGACCATCCCGCGAACGTGGCCGTACACGTCGTTGCCCCGGACGACGACGCCTTGTCGGTTCTCGTCGCTCTTGCGAAGCACGACGCCGGTCGGGATGTCCTCCGAGAGCGCCCGCACCGCGAGCGCGCCCTCGCTCCCCTCCCAGACGTAGGCGGCCCGGTTCGGTCGGAGGACGACCGTGTACGTGTCGGGCACGCGTCGGTCGAGCATCTCCTCGACCTGCCGGTCGTCCACGAGTCGCTCCAGCGTCGCGCTCACGTCGCCGGTCCGGAAGATAGCGCCCGCCTCGCCCTCCTCGACCACGATGCCGGTTCCCGGCCGGTAGTCCTGCATCGGCACCGGCGCGCCGCCGTAGGTGTTGTAGACGACCGTGTTGTTCAGAATCCGGCCGCCGAACGCGCCCGCCACCCGGATACCGTAGGCGTTCGCGGCCACGAGGTTGTCGGTCAGGTTCACCGCTCCGGCGTGGGTCAGGCTGTTGTCGACGTTCAGGCCGACGCCCGCGTTGTCGAGGACGCGGTTCTCCGCGACCGAGAGGTCGTGGACGACCAGTTCCGTCCGCGCGACGAACCCGTCGCCGCGGTTGTCGGCGAGCGTGTTGTTCCGGACCGCCGAGTGGAGGAACTTCCCGGCGAGGACGCGGACTCCGGCGGCGTCGTTGCGCCGGACGTCGTTGTTCCGGAGCGCGATTCTGGCGACCTCGTTCCCGCGGAGGACGAGTCCCGCCCGCCCGTTGCCCGAAATCTCGTTTCCGCGGACGGTGAGATTTCTGACGCGCGACGACGGCGCGACGACCGAGACGCCCCGGCCGCGGTTGTCGGCGAACCGATTGTCCACCGCCGTCAGCGAGAGGTGCTGGGAGTAGTACCGCGGTCGGTGGCGGACGCGCAGGCCGGTCGCGCTGTCGGTGACGACGTTCGCAGCGAGTCGAATCCGGTCCACGTTCCCGTCGTGCGCGTAGAGACCGATGCCCGCGTCGGCTCGGGAGACGCGATTTTTCCGGAGCGTCAGGTCGGCGGCCCGGCGCGAGACGACCCGGATGCCGTCCGCGGTCGGACCGATTTCGGCGAGGCGGTTCCCGGCGACGACGACCGGGCCGACCTCCCGCCCGCGTAACGCGATTCCCGACCCGCGGGCGTCCGAAACGGAGTTGCCGGTGACGCGGACGTTGCGGACCTCGTCGGCCGCGACGAACACGCCCTGCTCGCCGACCGACTCGAACGTCGAGTCCCGGACCGTGACGCCGCCGACGCGACTCGTCGCCTCGTCAAGCGCCGGTTGACCGCCGTCCGAGCGCAGGCGGAACGGGAGGACGGTCGTCGCGGTCTGGGCGACGCCCTTCGTCCGGACGGCGACTTCGACCGGATACGTCCCGTACGTGTTCGGGTTCTCTACCCACTCGTACGCGACCCGAAGCGTCGCGTCGGCCGGAATCGTGACCGACCGCCGGAGCCGTATCTCGTAGCTGTTCTTATCGGAACTGTTCACCTCCTTCACGAGCGGCAACAGCGACCGCTCGACGCTCCCGTTGTCGTTGAGGTCGAGACCGAACCGTCTGAAGGAACTGCGGTTCATGTGACTGACGTCGCCGTGGCCGCGATAGGAGACCCGGAGAGCGTCCATCGTCGTGTCGAGACCGGGCCGGAGCGCGATCTGGTGCTCCGTCCGGTTGCTGGGCTCGGTCGAGTTCGAGGTGACGCGCGACTCGCCGACCGCGCCCGTGCCGGGCGTCAGCGCGACGCCCCGCCCGCCCACGTCGGCGAACGTCGAGTCCTCGACGGTCAGTCTGGGCGTCCGGGCCACGTCGGCGACTCGGACGCCGTCCCGCGAGACGTTCCGGACCGTGACGTGCGACAGCGAGAGTCGGCCCGCGGAACTGCCCACCGTCAGGGCGGTCGTCGCGTTCTCGACGGTGACGTGCGACAGCGAGAGCCGGGAGTTCGGCCCGCCCTCGTACCGAATCGACGCCCAGCGAACGTCGTCGGGGGCCTGCGGTGCGGTCGCGATAGTCACCGGGTCGCTCGCGGCCCCCGCCACGGTGAGGTTGCCCTCGACCGTAATCCGGATGTCCGCCGCGGGTTGGACGGCGGTGCCGGGTTCGACCGTGAGCGTCGCGCCCTCCTCGACGGTCACGTCCGCCGCGATGCGGTAGGGACCGCCCTCGGCGGTCCACGTGGTGTTCTCGGTCACGTCGTCTTCGACGTAGGTCACGTCCGCTCGGGCGGCGTCCGCCGCCTCACCGGGCGCGACCGTGGCGGCCGACTCCGCGGCGGGGTCGGCCGAGGCGTCCGCCGGAACCGCGACCGCGGCCAGTCCGACCGGTGAGGCGGACAGGCCGACGACCAAGAACAGGGCGAGCGTTCGGGTGAGCGCGCGATTCACACTGGTCTTTCAGAGATGCAAAGTATAAATCATACCCTTCGAGACCTGTTCGGAGGTGGGAGAGTCGCTCGCGCTCGTCGGCGCTCGCTCGGCGAGCGCCGACGAGTCGGATTCCGGGTCGGTCCTACCCCCGGAGCTACGAGTCGGTCCTACTCCGAAGACTCCGAACTGGTCTCGATGGGGCCGCCGACCGCCTCCCAGTCGGTCAGACTGCCCTCGTAGAACCCCACGTCGTCGTAGCCGAGCGACGCGAGGACGACGTAGGTGTGGCTGATGCGCCGGGCGGTGTTGCAGTAGAGGACGACGCGCTTGTCGGGCGTGACGCCGTGGTCGGCCAGAATCGCCTCCAACTCCTCGCGGGGCTTCAGCCCGCGGGTCTCCTCGTCCACGAGTTCCTTCCAGTCGAGGAGTCGCGCGCCGGGGAGGTGGCCCTCCTCGTACTCCCAGTCGTCGCGGGTGTCCACGAGGACGCTGTCCGGGTCGTCTATCGCCGCCTCGACTTCCTCGTGGTCCACGAAGGGCGAGTGTTCCGGTTCGCGAACCTCGTACGTCGTCGGCTCTACCTCCGGGGCCTCGTCGGACGTTTCGTGTTCGCGCATCCACGAACTGTAGTCGCCGTCGAGCAGGTGGAGGTCGGTGTGGCCGTACGCCTCTGCGGTCACGAGAAACCGCGCCGCGAAGACGCCGTGGGTGTCGTCGTAGGCGACGACGGTGTCGTCCGCGGCGATGCCCGCTTCGCCGAGCAGTTCGGCCCACGCGTCTTCGCCGGGAAGCGTGCCGGGGGCGTCGCTCTCCTCGTCGCGGAAACTGTCGAAGGGGACGTTGACCGCGCCGGGAACGTGGCCGATGCCGTCGTACTCCCACGCGTCGCGCACGTCCACGACCCGCACCTCGCCGAGATGGTCGGCGAGTCGGTCGGCGCTGACTACGACGTTCTCGTTCATCGGCCGGGGGTAGGACGGCCGCGGCTAAATGCCTCGGGTTCCGGCGGCTCCTCGCCCAATCTCACAGCTACCGGCAACTCTCTCTGCTTCTCGGAAAAACAGACACGTCGAACGTGACCGGGGCGGAGCCAGCACACCGGGTCTCGGCAATACTCTCCGGGAAAGGGGACAGAAGGCGTAAGCTACCGTAAGTAAAGAGGATATAACGCGGGGACGTGAACTTCTAGATGGTTATGAGCGATTCAGAGTACGCGAACGACGTCCTCGTCACCGCCGACTGGGTGGCGGACCACCTCGACGAGTTCCAGAGCGACGACCCCGAGTACCGACTCGTGGAGGTAGACGTGGACACCGAGGCCTACGACGAGGCCCACGCGCCGGGCGCTATCGGCTTCAACTGGGAGACCCAACTGCAGGACCAGACCCAGCGCGACATCCTCGAGAAGGCCGACTTCGAGGACCTGCTCGGCTCTCACGGCATCACCGAGGACTCCACCGTGGTCCTCTACGGCGACAACTCCAACTGGTTCGCGGCCTACGCCTACTGGCAGTTCAAGTACTACGGCCACGACGACGTGCGCCTGCTCGACGGCGGCCGCGACTACTGGCTCGACAACGACTACGAGACCACCGACGAGGTGCCGGAGTTCTCCGAGCAGAGCTACGACGCCGCCGGCCCGCGCGAGTCCATCCGCGCCTACCGCGACGACGTGGAGAAGGCCATCGACCGCGGCGTTCCGCTCGTGGACGTCCGCTCGCCCGAGGAGTACAGCGGCGAGGTCCTCGCCCCGCCAGGCCTCCAGGAGACCGCCCAGCGCGGCGGCCACATCCCCGGCGCGAAGAACATCTCGTGGGCCGCGGTCACGAACGACGACGGCACGTTCAAGACCCGCGACGAACTCGCGGACCTCTACGCCGACGAGGGCATCGACGGCGAGGGCACGACGGTCGCGTACTGCCGCATCGGCGAGCGCTCGTCGGTCGCGTGGTTCGCGCTCCACGAACTGCTGGGCTACGACGACACCGTCAACTACGACGGGTCGTGGACCGAGTGGGGCAACCTCGTGGACGCGCCCATCGAAACCGGTAGCGGCGAGTAGCGAGCGTTTCAGTGTCAATATAACTATTTTGGTCGGTCCAAGAACTCCCTGCGAGCAGAGTCGTCTTTCCGGGAGACCACCGATTAGAAAACGCGAATCGTTCGGAATGTTGGCGTTCTCGTTTTCAAATCAGCCCCCACTTCCGTAACCGGACTCCCGCCTTCGCCAACCACCAAGTGGACCTATCATGCACCCGGTCGGGAAGGAACCGCGAGGCGACGATGGTCCGCGCGACCCACCCGACCGGATAGCGCGTCTTCGGGTCCGAGACGGTGGCGACACGGAGAATCGTCTCGGCGACGCGCTCGGGCGCGACCGCCAGCGGGCCGCCGTCGAGCGCGGCACCGCGCTCGTAGAGGTCGTACACGTCGTCGTAGGCCGGGGTGCGCTCGCCGTCGGCCATGCGGTCCATCGCGGTCTCCTCGAAGTTCGTCCGGACCCACGCGGGTTCGACCGCAACCACGTCGATTTCCGGGCCGGCTTCTAATCGGAGCGCGTCGGTCAGGCCTTCGAGCGCGAACTTCGCGGCGCTGTAGGTGCCGAGACCGGGGAACGCCGCCCGACCGAGGACGCTGGAGACGTTGACGATTCGTCCGGAGTCGGGGCGGCCGGTCCCGGCCTCGCGCAGGTGCGGCACGGCGGCGCGCGCGAGGCGGTGTGGCCCGTGAACCAGCACGTCGAACTGCTCGCGGGCGAGGTCGGCCGACACGTCCTCGACTGCGCCGACGACGCCGAACCCGGCGTTGTTGACCAGACAGTCGATGCCGCCGGACTCCCGGACGACCCGCTCCACGACCGCCTCGCACCGCTCGGCGTCGGTCACGTCGAGTTCGGCGGTCTCGCACTCGTCGGCCAGCGGGTCGAGCAGGTCCGCCCGGAGGTCGGTCGCGTAGACGGTCCAGCCCTCGCGGGCGAACGCGCGGGCCGTCCGGCGGCCGATGCCGGAGCCACACCCCGTGACGAGGACGGTTCGGTCGCTCCCAGTTGCGGTCATACTCGCCCTTCGTGCGACCTACGTCAAAACGTTGGGATGTCGAGAGCGGCGGCACTGTCTAGTTAAGCAAACCTCGAACAAACAGGGAGTATAGCTCCTCTGCAACCGTTGTTGAACGAGGTGTCTTACTGCGTCTTTGTTGAGAGAGTTGGTGAGAGTGGCGAATTCGTGTCGCTCATGGCTCACCGCGGCGCCGTCTCAGAACCTAGACACCGTTCTCAGATTATCTACGACTCGTCTATCGCCCCACCGTCTGGCGGTTCCGCTTATCTAGACAGTGCCCGAGCGGCGGAACTATACTCCTCCGGTCACGTCTCTCTCGATAGATGTCATCACTCGGAGAAACCATCGCCGGGCCGCTCTCGCCCGCCGAGACCGGCGACGGTCGGCCGGGCGACGACCTGCGCCGGACCGCCGGAAGCGGCGTCATCGCGCTCACCGGGTTCGGCCTGCTCGTGCCCACCGTCACGCACCTCCTCGACGGACCGGAATCGCTCGTCGCCGGCCTCCTCGCCGGCCTCGGCACCGCGGTCGCGCTCGTCCTCGTCGCCGCGGGGTACCTGATACACCGCGCCGGGTTCTCGGCGACGAACACCCTGCGAATCGCGGGGTGGAACACGCTCGGCGTCGTCGTCCTCGGATTGGTCCTCGCGCTGGTCTACCTCTACCGACCGCTCGCGGTCCCGCCGTTCGTCGTGGCGACCGTACTGGGCGTCAGCGCGGCCGCGCACGTCATCATCGGCGTCAACGACGTGCGCCGGATTCGGGCCGAAGAGCTGGCGACCGAGCGCGAGAAGACCGCAGTGCTGAACCGTCTCATCCGCCACAACCTCCGCAACGACGTGCAGGTGTTGGGCGGGTTCGCCGAGCGACTGACGACCGAGGTGGCGGACCCGGAACTCGCCGACGTGGCCGGTCGGGTCGAGCGCAAGGCCGACGACCTCGGCGGGATGTACGAGAAGGTCGCGGACATCCAACAGACCATCGAGGGCGAGGCGGCCGCGACTCGGAGCGTCGAACTCGGGCCGGTCGCCGACGAGGTGGTCGGGGAGTTCCGCGAGGAGTACCCCGCGGCCGGAATCGGGGTCTCGATTCCGGCCGGACTCTCGGTCCGGGCGAACGAGCAGTTGCGGCGCGTCCTCGCCAATCTCGTGGAGAACGCCGCGGACCACCACGGCGGCGAGGCCCCGAGCGTGCGACTCGCCGCCGAGCGGTCGGGCGACCGCGTGGAGATTCGCGTCGCCGACGACGGGCCGGGCATCCCCGACGACGAGGTGGCGGTGCTGACCGGCGACCGCGACCTCACGCAACTCGACCACGGGAGCGGGTTCGGTCTCTGGCTCGTGAAGTGGGTCGTGGACGGCTACGGCGGCGACCTGCGCTTCGAGGAGAGCGATTCGGGCGGAACCGTCGTCGCGGTGACGCTCGACGCGGCGTAGCGATTCGGGCGGTTCAACGTCGGACGTCTGTGACGCACGTCTTCATTTCTTGGAGTAAATTACTTATTACAATAGGTTGTTGTGTGTTATCACTGCGCCAGTTCACTGACGCAGGTGACACTCATGACACTTCAAACAGCGAAAGTCCTGCTCGTCGCAACCGTCGTATTGACCACGTTCGCGGCCGGTGCGACGGCGACGACCGATGCGACGGTAGACGCACAGCCCATCACTAACGATGCGACCTCCCTCGACAACGTCGTGGAGAACGACGAGTTCTGCCAGATGTCGTCGGGCGTCACCATCATGTGCGGCGGTGCCGGCGGTTGCTCCGACCCCGAAGTGACCTACTGCTAACCGGTGCGGACGGGCCATCGTCCGACGACGAATCCCGGACGGTCGGTCTTCCGCCCGGACTTCTCGCCGGAGACGCTACTTACAAGCGACTGGTTTCCGTAGACCGGCACATGAACGCCGACGAATTCCTCGATTTGGTCCGCGACGACAACGAGACCGCGCTCTCTCGACTCGGCTCCTCGAAGTCGCTCTACGCCGAGACCGAGGGCAAGATGGAACCCGAGACCGTCTTTCGCGCCGCCGCGGACGCCGAGTTCGCCGCCAGCGAGACGTTCCGGCAGTGGGCCGACGACGCGGCCGCCGAGTCGGTCCGAGAGGCGTTCGCCGACTTCGCCGACCAAGAGCGCGACCACTACGAACAAGTCGTCGGGAAACTGGACGAGGACGTCGCGGACCACGAGCCGAGCGAAGTGCCCGCCATCCACGAGTACCTGCGCGACCTCGACGGCGACCCGGCCCGCGTCGGCGGGTTCTTGGGTCGCACCGTGGCCAGCGAGAAGTCCAAAGAGCAGATGGTCGGCTTCTTCGTCGGGCAGGCCGACCCCCAGACCGCCCAACTGTTCCGCGACTTGGGCGACGACTTGGACGGGCAGTTGGAGCGCGGGACCGAACTGCTGGCCGACGTGTGCGAGAGCGACGCGGACTGGGACGCCGCGCTCGACGCGGCCAGCGGCGCGATTCAGGCGGCCTACGACGAGTACACCGAGACGCTGGAAGGGATGGGCGTGAATCCGAAGCCGGTGTGCTGAACGCCTTTTCCTGCGGTCGGCTGCTCCGCTCCCGACGACACGTCGGTCGTCTCGGTGGTCCTCCCTCGGTCCGCTCGCTCACGTCGGTTCGCTCGCGGTACAATTACCGGATCTGACGGACCGATAGTGGACCTTCGGCGACCGCCGACGAGGGGGTAAAGTACCTCCAATCCTTACCTCGCTACACAATGAGCGACGCCGACAGCGGGCCGCTTTCGCCCGACAGACCCGAGGCCGAGTCGGACTTCCGGGTCGATGCGCCCTTCGACCCCGCCGGGGACCAACCGGAAGCCATCGAGCAGTTGGCCGAGGGGTTCCGGTCGGGCATGGACAAACAGACGTTGCTCGGGGTGACGGGGTCGGGCAAGACCAACACCGTCTCGTGGGTCGTCGAGGAGATTCAGCAACCGACGCTCGTCATCGCCCACAACAAGACGCTCGCCGCCCAACTCTACGAAGAGTTCCGCAACCTCTTCCCCGACAACGCCGTCGAGTACTTCGTCAGTTACTACGACTACTACCAACCGGAGGCGTACGTCGAGCAGACCGACAAGTACATCGAGAAGGACGCCTCCATCAACGAGGAGATAGACCGCCTGCGTCACTCCGCCACGCGCTCGCTGTTGACGCGCGACGACGTAATCGTGGTCGCGTCGGTCTCCGCGATTTACGGGCTGGGCGACCCGCGAAACTACGAGGAGATGAGCCTGCGCCTCGAAGTCGGCGACGAGGTGGGCCGCGACGAACTGCTCGCGCGACTCGTGGACCTGAACTACGAGCGCAACGACGTGGACTTCACGCAGGGCACGTTCCGCGTGCGGGGCGATACCGTCGAGATATTCCCGATGTACGGCCGGTACGCCGTGCGCGTCGAGCTGTGGGGCGACGAGATAGACCGCATGATGAAGGTGGACCCCTTGGAGGGCGAAGTCGTCTCCCAGGAGTCGGCGGTGCTGGTCCACCCCGGCGAACACTACTCCATTCCAGAGCAGACGATGGACGACGCCATCGCCGAAATCGAGGACGACTTGGACGACCGCATCCGGTACTTCGAGCGGAACAACGACCTCGTGGCCGCCCAGCGCATCGAGGAGCGCACGACCTTCGATTTGGAGATGATGAAGGAGGCCGGCTACTGTTCGGGCATCGAGAACTACTCGGTGTACCTCTCCGATAGGGAACCGGGCGACGCTCCCTTCACGCTGCTGGACTACTTCCCCGACGACTTCCTCACCGTCATCGACGAGTCCCACCAGACCGTTCCGCAGATAAAGGGCCAGTTCGCGGGCGACAAGTCCCGGAAGGACTCGCTGGTCGAAAACGGCTTCCGCCTGCCGACCGCCTACGACAACCGGCCGCTCACCTTCGAGGAGTTCGAGGAGAAGACCGACCAGACCCTCTACGTCTCGGCGACCCCCGCCGACTACGAGCGCGAGCAGAGCGACCAGATAGTCGAACAGATCGTCCGCCCGACCCACCTCGTGGACCCGAAAGTCGAGGTGTCGGACGCCGAGGGCCAGATAGACGACCTGATGGACCGCATCGAGCGCAGGACGGAGAACGACGAGCGCGTGCTGGTCACGACGCTGACCAAGCGCATGGCCGAGGACCTGACCGAGTACCTCGAAGAGGCCGGCGTCGCGGTCGAGTACATGCACGACGAGACCGACACTCTGGAGCGCCACGAACTCGTCCGGGGCCTGCGCCTCGGCGAGTTCGACGTGCTGGTCGGCATCAACCTCCTGCGCGAGGGACTGGACATCCCGGAGGTCTCGCTCGTCGCCATCCTCGACGCCGACCAGCAGGGGTTCCTCAGGTCCGAGACCTCGCTCGTCCAGACGATGGGTCGGGCCGCCCGAAACGTCAACGGTGAGGTCGTCCTCTACGCCGACGAGGTCACGGACGCGATGGACGCCGCAATCGGCGAGACCCAGCGCCGCCGCCGCATCCAGCAGGAGTACAACGAGGAACACGGCTTCGAGGCGACGACCATCGAGAAGGAGGTCTCGGACGCCAACCTGCCGGGGAGCAAGACCGACACCTCCGGCGTCACGTCGGGCGAACCCGAGACCGACGACGAGGCCGAGGCGCGCATCGAGGAGTTAGAGGAGCGCATGAACGAGGCGGCGAGCAACCTCGAATTCGAACTCGCGGCCGACATCCGCGACCGCATCCGGGAGTTGCGCGAGGAGTTCGAGGTCGACGTAGACGTGGAGGGCGAGGGCGTGCCGGAACCGACCGACGGGTTCTGACCGAACCCGACTACTCGCTTTCCGCGCTCTGCTCGTCGGCGCGTTCGGGGTCGGTGGTGTCGCCTTCGGTCTCGTCGCCGTCCAACTCGCCGTCTCCGTCGAAGCCGTCTTTCGTCAACTCGTCGGCGGGCGTCGTCCCCTTGTCGTCCACGTACATGTCCGCGTTGCCCTTCTCCATCCGGATGCCGTGCCAATCGACGCCCCACTCGGTGAGGCGCGCCACGGTGTCCTGTGCGGCCTCCCACGGGCGGGCGGTCCAGATGATGATGGTGTTGTCCTCGGCGTACTGCTCGTTGACCCACTGAACCATCTCCTCGTCGGGGTCCTCGGGTTCCTCGTGGATGTAACTGCGCTCGCCCTCGGTCAGCGTCTTGTCGAAATCGACTGCGATGCGCTCGTGGTCGGGCATAGGTCTGGTCCGGGAGCGCGGCCCAAAGGAGTGATGGCCCGTCCGTCGGACCGGTTCGACCGACGAACAATCACCATCGAACAGCATATTTATCGTCGTCATTAAGACTTTTTTACCGACCCTCTGTTAGCCGCGGGCACTATGTACCAAGCCACAGCGGACGCGCGCTCCGACCCCGGACACCCCATCGAGCCGCCCACAGGAGGATTTACGTAGATGGCGCTCCCCCTCGGTTTCTCGGTCCTCGGCCTGCTGACGTTTCTGGTCCTCACGTTCACAATCTGTACGACGGTCAACACGTTTGCGATGGAGGCGGCCGTCCTCTTCGTGCCCGCCTTCCTGTTCGTCTATCCGGAACTCGTTCCGGCGTTCCCCGACGTGCCGCTACAGGCCGCCATCGGTCTCGCGCTGTTCGTGGAACTGTTCGGATACACGAGTAGCGTCTCGGCGTACTACTACCGGGGTCACGTGGACCTCGACGCCGCCAAGGCCATCTTGGCTATCAGTGTCCCGGTCGCGGTCGTCACACGGGCGCTCTCGTACTTCGCCCCTTCGGCCGCGCTCAAGGTCCTCTTCGGCGGGATGCTCATCGGTCTCTCAGCGGTGCTGTTCCGCGCCCACGACGGCGACGACCACCAGAAGGCCGTCGCCGCGGACGGAGGGACCCCGATTTCGACGGCCTCGACCTTCGACCGCTACGACCGACTCGTCGCGGGCGTCGGCGGCACGATGGCCGGGTTCGTCGCCATCGCCATCGGCGAACTCACCCAGACTCTACTCACGGTTCGCAAGCGCGTCTCGGTCCGGCTCTCGACCGGGACGAGCGCGCTCGTCCTCCACGGGACCATCGTCGCCGCGCTGGTCACGAATCTGCTCCTACTGAAGTACGCCCCGCCGAGTTTCAGCGGCCACAGCTTCACCGTCCCCTTCGACTTCGGTCTCGTCGCCGGGATGACGTGTCTGGTCGGCGGGCAGGCGGGCGCGTTCATCAACAGTCGCGTCTCCGAGCGGACGACCATCCGCGCGATGATGGTCGTCTACTCGCTGGTCGGCGCGTTCGTCCTGTTCCGGGTCTTCTTCCTCTGAACGGGCGCGCCGGCGTCAGTACTCGCTGTTCTCGACTTCGACGCTCCCGTCCGCGTTCTCGAAGTCGTCGTCCGCGTTCTCGGGACCGTGACCCGCGTTGCTACCGTTCAGTTCCACATCCTCGGTATCTAACTCGCCCGCCAGTTCGTCCACCTCGTCCAGTCCGAGCAGTTCCCGCGTCTCGGCGTCGAAGTCGAGGCTTTCGAGGTCGCCGTTTTGCGATTTCACGTCGCTTCCGGTGAGGTGCTTGCCGTAGCGACCCACCATCGACGTGAGTTCCTGCGGGAGGACGAAACTGGTCGAGTCGCCCTGTCCGATGGCGTCGAGCGTCTCCAACCCCTTGTCGATGACCGCGCGCTCGCCCATCGACTCGGCGGACTCGGCGCGGAGGACGGTCGAAATCGAGTCGCCCTGCGCCTCCAGAATCTGGCTCTGCTTCTCGCCCTGTGCGCGGATGACCTCCGAGGCCTTCTCGCCCTCCGCCTTCTCGACGGCGCTCCGGCGCTCGCCCTGCGCTTCCAGAATCATCGCGCGTCGGCGGCGCTCGGCCGCGGTCTGTTGCTCCATCGCGCTCACGACGGTCGGCGTGGGCATCACCGACTGGACTTCGACCGCTTCGACCCGGACGCCCCAGTCGTCGGTCGGCCGGTCCAGTTCCTCGTGGATGCGGGCGTTTATCTCCTTTTGCTGTCGGAGCGTCTCGTCGAGTTCCATGTCGCCCACCACCGCCCGGAGCGTGGTCTGAGCGAGGTCCGAGACCGCCTTCTTGTAGTCCTCGACCTCCAGGTACGCCTTCTCGGCGTCCATCACGCGGATGTAGATGACCGCGTCGGCGGTCACCGGCGAGTTGTCCTCGGTGATGGCCTCCTGCTCGGACACGTCGAGGGTCTGGGTCCGCATGTCGAAGGTGTGGGTCTCGCTCACCAGCGGCGGCACGACGTTCAGGCCCGGTCCCAGCAGTTCCCGGTACTCGCCGAACACCGTCAGCGCGCGCTTCTCGTAGGCCCCCACGATTTCGACCGCGCTGGAGAGCACCGCGAGTCCGAGTCCGAGCGCCAGCAACCCGAGTACCGTCAGGGGGTCCGTCACGGGGAGGACGACGAGGAGCGCGAGGACCGCGACGACGCCCGCCAGCAGGCGCGAGACGTTGCGCCCGGCGGAGAGTCGCCCCAACTCGTAGAAGGGGTTGTTCATGTCGTTGAATCGAGGCTAAGGGGGCTTAACGTTTGACGTTTATGTCGCTGGCCGGACAAAGGGAGGTATGGCCAACACGCGCGTCGTCTTGGCGAAGGGGTTCTCGGTCGGCGTCGTCGTCATGCTCGGACTCATCGGTTCGTACGTCCTCCTCGCGCTCGGCGGCTTCTCGCAGGGGGGCCTGCTGTACTACCTGCTGACGTTCTCGTTCGCGCTGACCGCGACCCGCGGTATCTGGACCGGTCGGTACAAGGTGGCGACTATCGGCGCGGTCGGGATGTTCGTCGTGTCCGCGATTCAGGGCGCGGCCGGCGCGCTCGCGCTCGGACTGTCGGTGCTGTTGCTGGTCGCGCTCGTCGTCGGGTACTCGGGCCGGACGCGGGAACATCTGAGCGACGGCTGACAGTGCGAGAATCGCTCCGACGAGGTTTGGCGGTATCGACTCGTCTCTCGCGGCCGCTACGGATACGGATGGGGCATCTCCGGAACGTCCACCTCGGCTAGCCGCGGGTGGTCGGCCGGCGGGAGCGACGACGGCGGGAACGGGACGAGTTCGGGGACGACGACCCGGACCACGCGGATGCCGACCTCGCGCACGTCGGGCGTCGTGACCTCGACCGCGACCGGGGTGCAACCCGCGGCGTCCAACCGGTCGAGGTACGCCGCAAGGTCGTCCGCGACGTCCTCGCTCGGTGCGAGCGCAGTCTCCTCGCCCTCCACGAAGAACGAGACGTGTTCGAAGTTCTCGGGCCGTGCGTACAGCAGTGTGTTCTCGGTGAAGTTCCAGATGCGCGCGGGGTCGATGGCGTCGAGGTCGTAGTCGGTACGGACGTGTTCGAGGTAGGGGAACGCTTGGGCGGCTTCGACCATCGCGTCGGTGGCCGCCGCGAGCGGGTCGAAGTCGGCGCTCCCGCCGATGGCGAACTTCGGGTAGCGGTCGCGGTCGTCCACGATGGCGGCCCCGTACGCCGGCACGTCCACCGTCCCGTCGTACTCGAAGACCGACAGGGAACGGTAGTCGCTCGGGAGCAGTCGGTCCCGTCGAGCCGCGAGGTCGGGGGTCGCGGCCACGTCCACGCGTGGCGGCGGAGTCTGCTCGCACCACGTCCGCACGAACGCGTCGCGCTCGACGACCTCGGCCAGCCCAGACAGGACGGCGGCTTCGAGCGTCGGTCCCGCCGCGGCCCCGTTCGAGGTCCCGACGACCGCGTTCGGGTAGTCCGCCAGTTCCCCGACCCGGTTCCAGACGAGATGCGCGGGGACGTAGGACGTGTCGCCGGTCAGCAGGTTCGTCCCGGCGACCCACGGGAGAACCGTGTCCCGCGAGAGGGGGTCGAGGAGTTCGTGGTCGCCCGGTTCGAGGTCGGCCTGTCCGTAGGCCGCCAGACACTCGAAGTCGGGCACCTCGCCCCGCGAGGCCATCTCGTCGTAGCTGGCTTCCACGAGCGCGTCCTCCCGAGGCCAGTGGAGGCAGTAGCGTTCCACGAACTCGCCGACGGTGCTGGTCAGCGTCTCCCGCGCGCCTAGGCCCTTGCCCCCGGCCTCGATGTCGGCGGTGTGGCCTGCTCCGAGCCAGCCGAGATCCGCGTGGTCCACCGCGCCGACGCCCGCGCGCGGGCCGCCTCGGTCGAGCGACGAGTGTGCGAGGTTGCTCACGAGACCGGTCTTCGTCCCGACGAGTCGGTTGTACTCCGACGGGAGCGGTTCGTCGGACTCGGCGAACTCCATGCTACCGACCCCCGTCGCGGCCGCCCCGCTCGGGGTCGTACTCGCCGCGGTTGCGTCGCTTGGCCTCCACCACGTCTTCGATGGTGACGAATCGCTTGTCGTCCACGCCCGCGGGCTTGCCGCAGACCTCGCACCGCGGGAGTCGCAACACGTCGTTGACCTCCGTCGAGAGGTCGAGGAAGTCTACGGTGATCGTCTTGCCGACCGTGTAGGCCTGTCCGTACGCCAGCAGGTTGAGGAGGTCTATCGTCGCGTACCCCGCCAGCATCCGCGAGTAGGCGTGGAGTCCCACCGAGGCGAGGCTCCCCGCGTCGGCCTCGCCGAGTCCGTTCCGGTAGCTCGCGTACCCCTCGGGGTTCGAGAGGTTCGAGACGATGCGCCGCTCCAGACAGTTGTAACAGCCGGTCTCGCCGGGGAAGAACACCGGACCGACCAGTCCGTCGAACCCGCGCCGCTGGACGAGCATCCACGGCGTGTCCGCCTCGTGGGCGACCCGATTGAGTTCGGCCGCGACCGCGGGGTACTCGCCGTCGGCCGCGAACGCGACGTACTCGGCGTCGCGGACGGCGGCGGTCACGTCGTCGTCCAGCAGGGTGACGTTCTCCCGACCGTCGAGGTGCGAGCAGTCGGCGCGGGCGTCCGCGACCGGTTGGGTGACCGCGACCTCCCCGACGCCCGCGCGAGCGAGGTCCGCGGCGATTTGCGGGCCGATTTCGCCCGCGTTCACCACCAGTATCTCGGCGTCCGCCAACCGCCGACAGTTCTCGTCGGCGAACTTCCGGGAGTGGACGAGTTGGGGCCAGCCCTGCGACTCGGGGCGGTCGGCGGCGTCGTAGACGACGTTCTTCTGGGCGAGTCCGTCGAGGAGTTCCAACAGGTCGTCGCGGTCCGCCGAATCGAACTGGGCGAGTATCTCGCCGATGGGGTTGGTGCCGTCGAGCAACGCGAACAGGTCCGCCACCGCCTCCTCGTCGTCGGTCTCCCGGATGGTCATCGCGGGACCGGTCCACGGTCCGGCCCGGACGTGAATCGTGTTCTCGTCGGTCCGCGTCGCCACGAACGCCGGATTCAGGACGGGTTTCGAGAGCGCGCGCTCGATTCGCTCTCGGCGCTCGGGGTTCATCGCCGGCTCCCTCCCTCGGGGAAGTGGTCGGCGCGTCGGGCGTCGGGGACCCCGACGAACCCGGTGTAGATGGCCGCCTCGTCCACGCCGTCCACGCCGAGGAAGTCGTTGACCTCGTTCTCGCGGGCCGCGGCGAAGGGGGCCGACGCCAGCCCCATCGCGGTGGCGACGAGTTGCACGTTCTGGACGACGTGGCCCGACTCCTGGAGCGCGAACCGGTAACCCCGCGGCCCGTACTTGGCCTTGCTCCGCCAGAACGCCCCCGTGAGCGCGAACGCGACCGCGGCGTCGGTCGGGTCGAGGAGGCCGCCGGTGGCGAACAACGCCGCCACCTCGTCGGCGAACTCGTCGTCGCCGCGTTCGAGGACGCGAAGCGCGTGGTCGTCGGGCACGTAGTAGTAAAGCCCTTCGTCGAGGTCGTCGCCCCCGTTCAGCACCGCGAAGTAGATTTCGACCGGGTAGAGACCGCCGCCCGAGGGATACGCGCGACCCAAGTTCTCGACGCCGTCGGCCGCCGAGATGCGTCCGGTCGCTCCGCAACTGTAGTACAGGAGCGTCGAGAGGCGGTCGAGCGAGAGTCCGTCGCCCGAGTACGAACGGACGGTCCGACGGCGGCGCACGGCCTCCGAGAGGTCCACGTCGAACGTCTCGGACGGGGCCGGGAGGTCGATTCGCTCGCGGCCCTCGTACTCCGGGGGTGCCTTCGAGACGGCGTACTGCATCGTCTCGTCGTGGACGAAGTGCGACATCGTAGACTGGTCGCTCCGGTCGGTGTGTTCGGTGTACTTCGTGTTCTCGTGGAACGTCTCCGCGAGGTCGGCCTCGGAGAACTCCTTTCGTCGGAACGCGTCGAGATGCGTGCGGTCGGGAGCGGGGTCGGTACTCCGACGGTCGTACGCGCTCGACATGAGTCGGTTCAGCGCGTCGGTGTCGAGGTCCATATTGGGAAATATTCTCTAATACCGAAACTAAAATCTACGCATCTAGATGGGTGAACTGACCTGCGCCGCGAGCTCGAACGAGCGCTGACTGGATACGTTACGGTATAACCAAAATAATTATTATACGATTGCGTCCAGATAAAAGCCAACGATGGCCACGGTTTCGCTCGTCTGGCTGGCCGCCGTCGTCGGATATCTTCCGGCGCAACTCGTCTACGTCATCGTCTCGTCGTCGGTGGTGTCGGCGTATCCGCGCTTGCGCCGCTACAACTACTGGACGTACGCGGCATTCAGTCTCCTCTACGGCGGCGCGTTCTACGTGGTGGCCCCGGTGTCGGTCCCCTTCGCGTTCCGGTCCGCCTACCTCGCGCTCGTCCCGGTCGGTTTCGCCATGTACTACGCCGACACGTACGCGGTGTCGCGGGCGGTCGGAACGTCGCTCCAGCGCGACGTCAGCCACCCCTTCTCGATGCTCCCGATACTCCTCGTCCCGATTCCCGAGGAAATCCTGTTCCGGGCGGGACTCGCGCCCCTGATAGACGCTTTCGGTCCGGTCGCGTTCGGGGTCGCGTCCGCCCTCCTGTTCGGTCTCATCCACTTCACGTTCGGCGCGCGCGACGTGGTAGTCAAGGTCGGCAACGGAATCGTCTTCGCGAGCGTGTTCGTGGTCACCGGCTCCGTGACCGCGACGATACTCGTTCACCTCGGGTACAACCTCGCGTCGTTTCACGTCTTCTCGGACTACTCGGAGGACCTCGCGGCGCTTCCCTGACGTGGGTCGTCCGTGTCCCCAGTCCCGCCATTGCGCCCGTTCGAGGTCGGTGTTCTGTCGTCCGAGTCCTCGCGTTCATCGCCCGGAAGTGGCGGTGGTTTCTCATATAATTCACGTACTATAAGAAAAAATTATGGGGGTTGTATTATATGATAACGCGAATGAAGTTCAAGATAGAAGACGAGACCGAGAGTACCGCAGAATCGACCGAACCCGTCGCCCCCGGAACGAGCAACGACGGATTCTGTAGCAAGTACGACATGTGCTACTTCAGTGTCCCGGACGCGCTCGGCTTCCTGTCCTGAGGACTCGGGACGTTGCTTTAGTTATTTAAATAATAGAATTAGTTAGAGATAGGAGATATTATATCCTGTGCAGTTCGAACTGCGAGACCAGACCGAGGACGACAGTGCAGAAACCGACCCCGTCGCACCCGGTACTAGCTGTTACGGCTGTTTCAAGGAGGGCGGAACGAGTTCCCTCTCGAACGTCTTCGGATTCGTCCTGTAGGCCCGTACCGACTCGTTCGATCCCACCGGACTACCGACCGTCAACCG
Organism: Halorussus gelatinilyticus; assembly: GCF_023238445.1. Lineage (GTDB taxonomy): Archaea > Halobacteriota > Halobacteria > Halobacteriales > Haladaptataceae > Halorussus > Halorussus gelatinilyticus. Next base: position 1,576,125 of record NZ_CP096658.1, read on the forward strand.
GTCGAATCACTTCTCTCGGCGTCGTCTCCGAGACTCGTACCGCGAACCGACGAGCGACGTCTTCATTCTAGCCTCTGCGGTTTAGTACTAATATGTCTAGTGAAAAAATTTAATATGGTATATGTTCACATAACTGTTGCATGCAGTTTGATATGCAAGACCAGACCGAAGACGCCAGTGCAGAAACCAAGCCTGTCGCGCCCGGTACGTCCAGCGGTGGAGCCTGTGGCTTCGACATCTCGACGTCGATGTACTGCGACGCAGGACTCGACCTGCTCGGCGGCGAACTGCTCTGAGAACGGGCACTTCACCCTTTTTGCGGGTAGTCGTTCGACGCGAACCGACAGCGACCGCTCAGAGCCGCGTCTCGATGGTCTCGGCCGTCTTCTCGCCGACGCCTTCGACCGCCCGCAACTCCGCCCGCGAAGCGTCCCGAATCCCCTCGACGCTCCCGAACCGCCGGAGGAGGCTCCGGCGCGTCGCGGGTCCGATACCCGGTACGTTGTCGAGTTCGGTCGAAACGTCGTCGCGCAGGGTCTGGTGGTACTGGACCGCGAAGCGGTGGGCCTCGTCGCGGACGCGCTGGAGGACGTGGAGGTGGTCGGCGTCGCTCGGCCAGTCGAACGTGCCGTCGGGCGTGACGACCAGCTCCTCGTCCTTGGCGAGCGCGACCGCGGGCACGTCCCAACCGGCGTCCGCGAGCGCGTCTCTGGCCGCGTTGAGTTGCCCCTCGCCGCCGTCGATGAGGAGCAGGTCGGGGTCCGGGCGGTCGTCCCTGTCCTCGACCGCGCGGTCGGCGCGCCAGCGAACCAAGTCGTACATGTTCGCGTAGTCGTCGTTCTCGTCGGTCAACTTCTTCCGGCGGTAGCCCGACTTGTCCGCCGACCCGTCCTCGAAAGCCACGTCGCTCCCGACCGCGTGCTTGCCCTGCGCGTGGCTCACGTCGAAGCCCTCGATGCGGCGGGGTACCCTGTCTAAGTTCAGGGCGTCCCGGAGCGCGGCCAGCGCGTCGGATTCGCTCGCGCCGCGCCGGGCGTTCTTCAGCGCGAGGTCCACCAGCGTCGCCTCTCGGCCGGCGCCCGGCACGCGGGCCGACACGCCCTCGCTTTCGAGCCAGTCCAGCACCTCCTCGTCGTCCGGACGGTCCGAGAAGAGCAGGGCGTCGGGCAGGTCACGCTCGGTGTAGTACTGAGTCACGAACGCCGAGAGGACCGCGCTGGCCCGAGTGTCGGCGTCGTCGGCGTCGCTCTCCGGAATCGTCACGGCGTGGCGCTCGCGGTCCACGAGCTGCCCCGACTCGCTGTGGAGACGCGCGACGGTCGCCGAGTCGCCTTCCAACGCGACGCCCAGCACGTCCACCGCGCGTTCGTCGCTCTGGTCGGCGACCGCCTCGCCCGCGCCGCCGTGGAACCCCTCCACCGCGTCGAGTTTGTCCCGGAGGTTCGCGGCGCGCTCGAACTCCTGACCGGCGGCGGCCTCCTCCATCTGCCTCCGGAGCGGGTCGGCGAGGACGCCGGTCTCGCCCTCGAAGAAGCGGACGACCGACTCCACGTCGGCGACGTACGACTCGCGGTCGATTTCGTCGGTGCAGGGCGCGGTGCAGAGACCGATGTCGTAGTCCAAGCAGGGCCGGTCGCGGTTGCTGTACTTGTGGTCCGAACAGCCCCGGACGCCGTAGGTCTCCCGGAGCGCCTTCACGACGACCTCGACCTGCGTCTTGCGCGTGAAGGGACCGAACACGCGCGGGCCGGAGACGGTGGGGCCGCTCCCGGACGCTCCCGTTCCGCCGCCGTCGCGTCGCGCGCGGGCCTCGGGGTCCGGGTCGCGGGTGATCTCGATGCGGGGGAACTCGTGGTCGGTGAGTTGGACCAGCGGATACGATTTGTCGTCCTTCAGCCGGACGTTGTACCGCGGTTGGAACCGCTTGATGAGGTTGGCTTCCAGCAGGAGGGCCTGCGTCTCGGTGTCCGTGACCGAGTAGTCGATGCTGTCCGCGCGCTTGACCATCCGGCGGATGCGCCGACTGCGAGGGTCGGCGTACGACCGCACGCGGTCCCGGATGTCCACGGCCTTGCCGACGTAGACGACCGTCTCGCCGTCCTGAAACTGGTAGACGCCGGGCTGACGTGGTAACTCGCCGGCGCGTTCGCGTACCGCGTCCCCGTCCATCGAACGCCGCTAGTCGCTACGCGGTTTTGAACTTGTCCCCACCGCGGCCCGAAGCCGTCTGGCGATGTCTTCGGCGTCGTCGTCGCGGACCGGTACCCGCATCGGGTCGCGGCCGGCGCGTTCGATGACGAGTTCGCGCTCGCGGGAACTGAAGTAGACGCCGACGAGCGCGAGCGCGACGACGACCAGCAGACCGCCGCCGACGAGGAGGACGGTGGTGAGCATGCCGAGGGCCTTCGGAAGGAGGGAGACGAGTTGCGCGATGCCAGCGCCGGGCGCGTCCGCGGGTGGAGTCACGTCGCCGAGACCGTCGAGGACACCGCTGGTCTTCAGGAGGATGCCGCCGCCGAACAGCACCGCGCCGTAGACGCCCGCGCGGACGCCCCACCCGACGTAGGCGTCCTTGCCGGTCGTCTCGATGCTGGCGTCGAGGACGTTCGGACGGTCGGCGTGGTCGAACCGCCGGCCGTCTCCGTCGGGTGTAAACACGAGGACGCGGTGGGTCGTGACGGCGACGCGGGCACCTTCGACGGTGAACTCCTCTTCGACTTCCTCGCCCTGAAACAACATCTGCGAGAGGCGGTCGTCCGTCGCCTGCGACAACGGAGACTGACTCATCGTCATCGGGTCGCCGACTGCGAATCAAAACGATTGCGGCCGATACGTCGCCCTCCGGGTCCCCAACTGTCCTGCCACCCGTGGTCCATCATTTGAATGCCGATACGCCGCTTTGCGTCTTAACGCTACTGGCGTGCGGTATGGTGGACGTTGACGCCGGCCACCGAGGACCCGGAGGTTTCAACTCGCTCCCGGGAGAGGTGCCGACATGGACGACGAGCGACTCTGGCTGGTCGAACGGACCTACACCGACAAGGGACTCGTCTCGCTGGTGTACGCCACCACCGACGGCGAACGCTATCTCCAGAAACAGCGGTCGATGAACATGCTCAACCTCGTGGACGTGACCGCGGCCGTCGAGGCCGACCCCGACTCGCTGGACGACGTGGAGGACGACGAGACCCGCGAGCAGTACGCCGGCGAGGCGACGCGGATGGCCGACGAACGCGACCCGGACGACGCGGTCTGAGCCGTCGGCGACTCTTCTACTCTCCGTCAGAAAAAGGACCGCAAAAGCGGGTCGGCCTCAGTACGACCGACGGTCCACTTCGCTACCGCTCTCGTCGTAGAGGTACGCCGTGTCGCCGTAGTCGTTCCAGATTTCGTGGCCGAACGCGGCGTAGAGGTCGTCCGAGTCGTCGGTGCCGCTCCCGGAGTGGACCCAGACCGATTCGCCCGACGCGAGGGTGAAGCCGTCGGGGAAGGTGTAGGTGTGGCCTGCCTCGTCTTCGAGCGCGTAGCCCGACAGGTCGAGCTCGCCGCTCCCGGTGTTCTTGATCTGGACGCGCTCGTCGTTCGTGCTGCTGGCTTCGGCGTAGACCCACTCGACCGAGGCAGTGCCGCTATCGCTCCCGTCGTCGCCGCCGCTACCGCCGTCGTCGACGGTCCGGCAGTGCCAGAGGCCCCGCAGGTTGGCCTGTGACTCGTTCTCGGCGCTGTAGAACGTCTGTCGCTGACTGAACGAGCTATCGTAGACGCGGGCGTGACCCTTCTCGACGAGGTCGAGGTTGAAGTTCTCGCCGTTCACGTAGACGTACGCCAGCAGGCGACCGTAGTCGCCGCGCCGGTCGGACTTGCTGTCGAACTTCAGCGTGACCGTCTCGCCGACGATGGTGTCCTTCGTGAACTGGCTGGCGTTCTTCCCGGCGCTCCGGAGGCAGTCCTTGCCCGCTTGGGTGTTCGGGACGCCCTCGAACTCGCCGGGCGTGTTCTCGACGTTGACCTCGGGCGTGTCCACGCCGAGCAGTCGGACGGTGTCGGTCGAACCGTTCTGGTACCGGACGTCCACGGTGTCGCCGTCCGCCGCGCTCGTGACCGTCACGGTCACCGAACCGCTGATGCTACTCGTCGATACGTCCTCGGTCGTCGGGACGACCGCCGCGCTTCCCGCGACGGTCAGACTCCCGACGAGCGCTACTACCATCAGTATCGAAAGGAACTGCTTTCGTGCCACGTCTCGACGTGATAGTTTTTAACGTAAAAAAGATTCTAATAAATATCGTCCGGCTACGTTCGGGTATTTTTCGCACGGTCGCTCGCGAGCGTTTTCCAAATCGGACGACACGATAAGACAAGGGTTTACGTAGGGGAGCGCAAAACCCCCGCCCATGGCCGCCATCGAAATTGACGGAGTAACGAAACGGTACGGCGACGTCGTCGCCGTCCGCGACCTCTCCTTCGAAGTCGAAGAGGGCGAGGTGTTCGGCTTCCTCGGGCCGAACGGCGCGGGCAAGTCCACGACCATCAATATGCTGTTGGACTTCGTGCGCCCGACCGACGGGGAGATTACGGTCCTCGGCCGCGACGTCCACGACGAGAGCGTCGCGGTCCGGGAACATCTCGGCGTCCTCCCCGAGGGGTTCTCGGTGTACGACCGACTGACCGGCCGCCAGCACCTCGAATTCGCAATCGAGTCGAAGGACGCCGACGACAATGTCGACGCCATCTTGGAACGCGTCGGACTCGACGGCGACGGCGACCGGAAGGCCGGCGGCTACTCGAAGGGGATGGCCCAACGCCTCGTCCTCGGGATGGCGCTGGTCGGCGACCCCGACCTGCTCGTCCTCGACGAACCCTCCACGGGACTCGACCCGCAGGGTGCCCGCCAGATGCGTGACATCGTCCGCGAGGAGGCCGACCGGGGCGCGACCGTCTTCTTCTCGTCGCACATCCTCGGTCAGGTCGAGGCGGTCTGCGACCGCGTTGGCATCCTCCGGGACGGACAACTCGTGGCCGAGGACTCCATCGAGGGCCTGCGCGAGGCGACCAGCGCCGACACCGTCCTCCGAATCACGGTCGGTGACGTTCCCGAGGACGCCCTCGCGGACGTGCGCGACCTCGACGGCGTGTCGGAGGTCGAAGCGAACGAGGGCGGCGACCGCTTGACCGTCTCCTGCCAGAGCGACGTGAAGACGACCGTCCTCTCGACGCTGGAGGAGGCGGGCGTAGACGTGCGGGACTTCGAGACCGAGGAAGCCTCGCTCGAAGAACTGTTCATGGACTACACCACCGACAAGCAGGAGGTCGAAGCATGACGTGGCAGGCCGTCGCCCGGAAGGACTTCCGGGACGCGGTGCGCTCGAAGTGGCTGTGGGCGCTGTCGCTCCTGTTCGTCGCGGTGTTCGCACTGCCGCCGATACTGCTGTTCTACCTCGAAATGGGTGCGACGCCCCAGCAAGGCCAGTCCGGGACGACCGACATGTTCGTGTTCCTGATGAAACAGGGCACGTCGATTCTGATTCCGCTTATCGCCATCGTCATCGGATACACCTCGATAACGCAGGAGCGCGAGTCCGGGTCGCTGAAGCTCCTGCTGTCGCTCCCCCACTCGCGCGACGACGTGGTGTTCGGGAAAGTCCTCGGCCGCTCGGGCGTCATCGCCCTCCCCATCGCGGTCGGGTTCGCGGTCGCGTTCCTGGTGTTGCTGTTCACGTCGCTGTCGCTGAAACTCGTGAACTTGCTGCTGTTCGCGGCGCTCACTGCGGTCCTCGGTCTCGTGTTCGTCGGCCTCTCGGTCGGCGTCTCGGCCGCCGCCAGCACCGGCCAGCGCGCGATGGTCGCCGCCATCGCGCTGTTCATCTGGTTCGTCGTCCTCTGGAACTCCTTCGCGAATCAGGTCGTGAACGCGCTGGTCAAGTACGTCGGCATCAGCGAGGCGGCGCGTTACCAGACCGTGCTGTTCCTCAAACTCCTGAACCCGACGCAGGCCTACAAGACGCTGGTGGACACCGTCCTGATGGATTCGGCGCTCCAGTCCCGAATCTACATGTTCGGCATCTTCAAGCGCAAGGCCGTCGCGCAGGCGTTCGGCGACTCGCTACCCATCTACCTCTCGGACCCCTTCGTCGTCGCCTACTTCCTCGCGTGGCTGTTCGTCCCGGTCGCGGTCGGCCTGCGGAAGTTCTCGAACGACGACCTCTGAACTACGGCTCGACGCCCTTTTCCCGAAGATTTTCCTCGAACGCCTCCCGCCCGTCCAGCACCGGCACGCCCTCGTCGTCGGCGTCGTCCAGTTTCGACTGCCCCGGACTGTCGCCCGCGACGAGGTAGTCGGTGTTGCCAGAGACGCTGCTCGTGGCGCTCGCGCCGTGGTCCTCGACCAACTCCTGAGCGTCGCTCCGGGTGTAGCCGTCGAGCGACCCCGTGAAGACGAACGTCAGGCCCGCCAACTCGTCGCCGGTCTCGGTCGCTCTCGGGGTCTCCAGCGGCCCGATGGCTTCGAGCAGGTCGTCGATGACGTGCTCGTTCTGCTCGGACGCGAAGAACTCCGCGATCTGGTCGGCGACCGTCGGGCCGATTCCCTCGACCGACTCCAACTCCTCGCGGGTCGCGGTCCGGATCGCGTCGAGGTCGCCGAACTCGCGGGCGAGGTCGGTCGCGGTCGCCGGACCGACCTTCGGGATGCCGATGGCCGAGAGGAAGTCCCGGAGTCGCGGGTGCGTCGAGGCCTCCAGTTCCGCGAGCAGGTTCTCGGCGCTGGTCTCGCCCCAGCCTTCGAGGGCGACGAGGTCGTCCTCCTCGATGCGGTAGAGGTCGGCCAGACTGTCCTCGATTAGCCCGGCGTCGACGAGTTGGTCGACGCGCTCGCCGCCCAGTCCCTCGATGTCCAACCCGTCGTCGCTGGCGTAGTACTCGACCGCGCGCCGGAGTTGCGCGACGCAGGCCAGTCCGCCGGTGCAGTAGGCCATCGGGCCGTCGAACTCCACCGCGCTGTCGCAGACCGGGCAGTGGTCGGGGAACTCGTAGTGGCCCTCCGAGTGCTTGGCGACCACCTCGGCGACGTAGGGAATCACGTCGCCCGCGCGCTCGACGTCCACCTCGTCGCCCAGATTGACGTTCATCTCGGCGATTTCCTCGGGGTTGTGGAGGCTGGCGCGCGAGACGGTGACGCCGCCCACGTCCACCGGTTCGAGGAGCGCGACGGGCGTGAGTCGCCCGGTCCGCCCGACCTGTACCGTCACGTCCGTGATTTCGGTGACCTCCGAGCGCGCGGGGAACTTGTACGCAAAGGCCCACCGGTAGTGGCGCTCGGTGGTCCCCAACTCGGCGCAGGTAGAGAGGTCGTCCACCTCGATGACAACGCCGTCGATTTCGTAGTCGAGGTCGGGGCGGTCGGCCATCAGGCGGTCGCGGTAGTCGATGGCGTCCTCGATGTCGTCGGTTCGCTCCGACCGGTCGTTGACCTTCAGGCCCCACTCGGGCAGGGTCTCGTGCTGTTCCCAGTGGGTCTCGAACTCGTAACTGGAGTCGAGCACGTCGAAGAAGAAGCAGTCGAGCGGTCGCCCGGCGGTGACGGACGGGTCCAACTGTCGGAGGGTGCCCGCCGCGGCGTTCCGGGGGTTGGCGAAGGGGTCCTCGCCGCGCTCGACGCGCTCGCGGTTGAGTTTCCGGAAGGCCGCCTCGGGGATGTGGACCTCGCCCCGGAGGACGAGATAGTCGGGGTAGTCCCCCCGGAGTCGGTGGGGCACGCTGGCGATGGTCCGGACGTTCTCGGTCACGTCCTCGCCGGTGTAGCCGTCGCCCCGCGTCGCCGCTTGAACGTACTCGCCGTCCTCGTAGACGACTTCGACCGAGAGGCCGTCGAATTTGGGTTCGCAGACGTAACGCAGGTCGTCGCCCCGCTCGGTCCCGCTTTCGCGCCGGACGCGCTCGTCGAACTCCCGCACGTCCTCGGCCTCGCCGCTCGAATCGATGGAGAGCATCGGCGCGACGTGTTCGACGGTGCCGAGTTCGTCCAGCGGTTCCCCGCCGACCCGCCGGGTCGGACTGTCGTCGGTCCGGAGACCGAACGCGTCCTCGAGGTCCTGCAACCGGGTGAACAGGGCGTCGTACGTCCGGTCGGCGACGACGGGGTCGTTCTCGACGTAGTAGCGGTAGTCGTGGAAGCGAATCGCCTCCCGCAACTGTTCGGCCTGTTCGCCGGCCTCGTCCTCGCTCAACTCCTCGACCGGCCGGAAGTCGGTCTCCGGCTCCTCGACGTAGGGGTTCTCGTCGGTTCGCGCGCTCGCCATTACCGGGGGTTGTCGCCTCTCCGGTAAAAATCCAGTCGCCTCGGCAGACGCGTCACACGGTAACGTCGGTCCCGTCGGCGACTCCGAAACGGTTCGCGAACCGAACGCCTCCCCGCGACCGAATCCGAAGGACTATGAGGGGTTGGTGATACCACCTCGCAAAGTCGATGCCCTCCCCGAACGACTCCCCCGAATCGAACGACGACCACCCCCACGAATCGAACGACGAACGCACCCGCGACGCCAACGACGAGCGTCCCTCCGAACCGGCGGTCGAATCCGCCGCGGACGACCCCCGGATGAACGACGAGTACGTCCGGAGACTCCCCGACGAGGGCGTGACGTTGGTCGGCGTCGTCCACGACCACCCCGCGAGCGTCCATCGGGCCCGCGAAGTCGTCCGCGAGCGCGACCCCGCGGTCGTCGCGCTCGAATCGCCGCCGCTGGCGGTGCCCCTCTACGAGACCTACGCCCGCGAGTCCCGGACCCCGCCGACGTTCGGCGGCGAGATGAGCGCCGCGGCGCAGGCCGCCCACGAGTGCGACGCCGACGTGGTAGGCATCGACGGCCCGACGGCCGACTTCTTCGCGCGCCTCGCCCGGAACTGCCGGTCGGCCGGCGCGTCGCTCGGGACGCTCCGGCGGGTCGCCGCGGGCGTCACGTCCGTCACTCGCCACGCGCTGACGTGCCGTGTCGCGGCGGCAGTCGCCGACCGGACCGCGCTCCGGGTCGAGGTGGACGACCCGGTGGCCCACGACTGCGACTGGTCGGACCCGCCCGCGGTGCAGGCCGACGACGAGCGAGCGCAGGCCCGGCGCTCACAGTCGCTCCTGCGGGCGTTCGACCCCCCGCGGCCGGTTCGCCTCCGCGACGAGACCCGCGAGGAGTGTATGGCCGAGAAACTGTCGGCACTCCGTGACGAGGGCGAGACGGTCGCGATCGTCGGGTTGGACCACCTCGATAGCGTGACCGAGCAGGTCGCGGAGTAGCCGAGCGGGTCTGGACAGTCGAGCAGGTCCGAAACGGTCGAACGGGTCGCGACGAACGGGTGTCCCCGGTCGCTCGTGACCGTCCGTCGTCCGACCGGTACCGTTAGCTGCGAAGTCGGACCTCGTCGTCGGTGATTTCGTCCACCTGTTCCTCCCGAAGCGGGAAGGTGTCGTCGTCGCGGTCGCCCCAGTCCAGCGTGGCCTTGAGCTTGTCCGTGATACTGACGTCGGGGTCCACGTAGGCGGTACCGCGTTCGACCTCGGTAATCAGTCCGACTTTAACGTCGCCCATCACGACGGGTTTGCCCTCGTCGCTGTCGCTGAACTCTGTCATGACAACCGTGGTACTACGGGACGCATGATGACGGCTGTGGCCGATGGTCGTCACGTCCGTCCTGCGGCGTCGCGGCCCGAGTCAACCGTCGCCTGCGGAGTTGGCGGGAATTGCGAAGACCCCGCGTACTTAAGCCGAATCCGTGCGAGGTTGGACACATGCGCGAGGACTTTCTCCTCCTGAATCCGGGGCCGGTTCCCGTGACCCGCGAGGTACGACAGGCGATGAGCGAACCCATGGTCTCGCACCGCTCCGCCGAGTTCGAGGCCGTCTACGAGCGAGCGCAGGACGCGCTCGACCACGTGTTCACCCAATCGACGCTCGACGGCGAGACGACCGCGAGCGACGGGACGAGTCTCGTCTTCAACGGCACGGCGACGATGGCGATGGAGGCCGCGGTGGCGAACCTCGTCGGCACGCTCAGCGGACGCGGCGACGACGGCAAGGTCGTCCCGCTCGTGAACGGCAAGTTCGGGCGGCGATTCAAGCGAATCGCCGACCGGTACGCCTCGGTGGACCCCGTGGAAGCGACGTGGGGCCACTCGCTCGACCTCGACGAGGTTCGGGAGACGGTGGACGACGACACCGACGTCGTGACGATGGTCCACAACGAGACCAGCACGGGCCTGCTGAACCCGGTCGAGGAGGTCGGCGAAATCGCGGCGGAACACGACGCCCGCTTCGTCGTGGACGGCGTGACCTCTATCGGCGGCGACGCGTTCCGCATCGACGACTGGAACGTGGACGTGGCCGTCACCGACGCCCAGAAGTGTCTGGCCGCGCCGCCGGGCACCTCCGCGATGTACGCCACGGAGCGCGCGCAGGAGGCGTTCGACGGCGACGCCGCGCCGTTCTACGAGGACCTCGACTGGCACCTCCGGAAGGCCGATTCCCACCAGACGCCGTTCACGAGCGCGGTGCCGCTGTTCCGCGGTCTCGCGGTCGCAGTCGAGGACATCGTCGAGGAGGGAATGGGCGAGCGAATCGAGCGCCACCGCGAGCAGTCGCGGGCGTTCCGCGAGGCGTTCACCGCGATGGGACTCGACCTCTTCGCCGAGCGCAACGACGCGACGGAGTACTCCAACACTCTGACCGCGGTGTCGCTCCCGGCCCACACCCGCGAGGACCCCGAGGCCTTCTTCGACGCTATCGAGGCCCGCGGCGTCTCCATCTCGGGCGGACAGGCACACCTCGGCGGCGAAATATTCCGTGTGAGCAACATGGGCGGCCTGTCGAGCGAGCAGATTCTGCGCGGAGTCCGCACCATCGGCGAGGCGTTCGAGGAGACCGGCGAGGACGTGGACGCCGACGCGGGCGTCGAGGCGGCGCGCGAGATTCTACGGTAAACAGTCCGAGTCTCCGTTTTCGCTACTCGACGTGCGACCCCAGCAATCTACACCTGTGTTAAGAACATTATTTTCTTTCCTTGACAAGCTCCGGGCTTTCTTTGCGGTACTCGGCCCGTCGCCGCCGACCGCTCGGCGCGCTCACTCTGCGCGTCGCCGAAGCGAGACCGGAACGCAGACGACTGCGGTCAGTAGGAGTGTGCCCCCGACGATGGCGAGAATCGCTCCGGAGCGACCGTGATGCGTCCAGTAGTCGTACCCGAGCGAGGCGCTGGCGGCAATCAGTCCCGCCACCGCGACCGCGCGAAGAAGGTTCGTCCGATTCGTCGCCCACGCCTCGCGGAGAACGTCCATACACGCCGGTACGACGGACGAGGGGAAGTAGCTAGGGAACTCCTCTCTCGACGCCGGGACGACCGGTCTATCCGCCGAACGCGCTCGCGCCCTCGGGGTCGATGCGGAGAAACGTCGGAATCGAGACCGCGGCGACCGCGATTTCGAGCGCGCCAGCGGTCAGGAACGCCGCGAGGAAGCCGAACTCGTCGGCCACGGTCCCGCCGACGAGGATGCCCGCGAGAAAACCCACGCTTCCGAAGGCGTTGAACCCCGCCATCGCGGTTCCCCGGCCGTCGGCCGGCGAGAGGTCCGAGACCAGCGCCATCGTCGCCGGTGACATCAGCGCGCCGATGACGCCGACGACGACCATCCCGACCGCCGCGGTCGGCACGGTCGGCGCGAGTCCGACCCCGACCACGGCGAAGCCGTACAGCGCCGACCCCGCGACGATGGGACCGGTCCGGCCGACGCGGTCCGAGAGGACGCCGAAGGGGTACTGGAGGAGCGCGAACGGCGCGAAGAAGAGACCGAGCATGATGCCGGTTCCGGCGGCGTCGAGCGGGAACGCCTCCTGAAAGTAGACCGTCCCGACCAGCGCGAAGAACCCCGCGGTGAAGCGGTCCACGAACCCGAAGACGTAGGGGAGTCCGAGGACCGGCCGCTCGGTCAGCGTGGCGAGCGCGCGCCGGACGTGGCCGTCGTCCCCGCCTGCTTCCCCGTCCGCTGGGGCCGTTCCGTCCGCTCCGACCGCGCGCCCGCCGCTGGCAGGCGCGCGGTCGGGTATCGAGAGCGCGACCAGTCCGGCGACGACCAGTAAGCACCCCGCGGCGTAGAGGGGAACCAGCGCGCCGACGCCGTAGAGTTGCCCGCCGAGCGGTGCGCCGACGGCGGTCCCGAGACCGATGGCGATGCCCGCCGCGCCCATGTTCTTGCCGTGGCCGCCGTCCAGGTCCATCAGCATCGTCATCGACAGCGAGAACGCGCCGATGGTAGTCGCGCCCTGCACGGCCCGGAGCGCCAGCACCTCGCCGAACGACAGCGAGAGCGCGCCGGGCAGGGCCGCGAGCGCGAAGTAGCCGACCGCCCCGCCGAGCGCGCCCGCGGCGACCAGCGGCGTCCGGCGGCCGAGTCGGTCGCTGGCCGCGCCCCAGACGCCCGCGAAGGCGACGAACGCGGCGAACTCCGCGGCGAGGAACCACATGCTCGCGTCGAGCGCCGTGGTCGCGCCGACCGCCGCCACGAGGTCGGGCACGCCGGGGTAGAGCAGTACCTGCGCGAGCAGGACGGCGAACACGACGGACGCGAGTCTGATTCGGTCGCGGTCGGTATCGGTCACGGTGAGACAGTCGAAGGTGAGGACCGAGCGGTCTTGTAAGCCGCGATAGGCGGTCGTCGGTTCGATCTGACGGCGACGACGGAGAATGAAACTGATGTTCGCGGAACATTTATTGGATTCCCACTAGTAGTGGGAGTATGACGAAAGTCGACTCGAAGGGCCGCATCGTCCTCCCGAAGGACCTCCGGGAGCGACTGGGTCTCGACTCCGGAACCGAAGTTACGGTGCGCGAGGAGGAGGGCCGAGCGGTCGTCGAACCCGAAGAGAGTGCCGACGAGATTATCTGCGACCTCGAAAACCGAATCGAGGAAGCGGCCTCTCGCCGGGAGCGTCCGCACTACGACGACGTAGAGGGAGAGGCCCGCGACCACCTCGAAACGATTCGGCGGCAGGCCAGCGATTCAGACGAGATAGAAGACGTTTCCGACGAGACCGCGACCGACGCGGACGACGGGACGCCGAACGAGGAGCGATGAGCGGCGGACCCTACCTGTTCGACGTGGGCGTCACTGCGCTCGCTCACGCGGGGACGCCCGTCAGCGAGACACCGCTCTCGTACGTTCGGGAGGCTATCGGCGGAGAAATCGACGCAGTCGTCCCCTACCCGTCGCTCGTCGGCGCTCATCACGTTCTCACGTCGGTCTACGGATTCTCGAACGAGGACGCGTCGGGCCTCATGCAGCGATTCATGGACGCCAGTCGCGTCCACTGGTACGACGAGATGCGCGAGGAGACCGTTCGGGAAGGGTTCCAGTGCGCCGGCGACGCGAACGTCGAGGGCTGGGACGGCTACTACGCCCGCGTCGCAATCAAGGAGGGAGTCGAGACGGTGTTGACGCTGGACGACGACTTTCGCCGCATCGAGGGTGTCTCCACCGAAGTCGTTCTCACGAGAGACGAGTTCGAGCGATTGAACGAGTATCTGGACGGCTGACGCGAGTCCGTCGCTACTCGCCGACCGAAATCCGCTCGCTCGCGGGGTCGATTTCGACGCGCCCGCCGACCGGGAGCGGGACGCTCGGCGCGGTGTGGCCGAAGTCGACGTCGAAGACGACCGGCGCGTCGGGGTTGTACTCCGCCACCACGTCCGCGACGGTCTCGCGCTGATCCTCGCGGTACTCGGCGCGAGCGTCCGGGCCGGGGTCCTCGAAGAGGTTGCGGGCCTTCGCGCGACCGACGAGGACGCCCGCGAAGCGTTCGAGCAGGCCGCGTTCGCCCATGCCGATGAGGAACTGGCGAACGTCCAGCGCCGAGGGCATCTCCTCGGAGGTCTCCAGCAGGAGGATTCGACCGTCCAAGTCCTCGGGCGCGGGGAGGTACCGGCCGGCCCGCAACTGGGTGTCGAGGGTGCCGACACACCCGCCCCACGTCCGGCCGGAGACGGTCGTCTCCGGCCCGCGGAACGTCCACCCCGGATTCGGCTCCGTCTCGCGGTGGCGGTCGAGGTTGTCCGGGTCCGCCCAGTCGAGGTTCTCGTCGGTGAACTCCTCGGCGGGGCGGAGGTCGCCGAAGGCGTCGAGGTCGTCGGCGAAGAACGCGGTCTCCAGATGCTCGACGGTGTAGTCGTACATCGACCCCTGCATGGCGAGGTCGGTCATCACGGTCCCGCCGTAGAACGAGACGATACCGAGGTTCCAGAGGTAGCACGCGAGGTTGGTATTGTCGCTGATGCCGTAGAATCTGGTCGGGTTCTCCCGCAGGACTTCGGGGTCGAGATGCTTCAGGATTCGAATCTGGTCGAACCCGCCGATGACGGTGACGACGCCCGAGATTTCGGGGTCGGCGAACGCGTCCATCACGTCCCGCGCGCGCTCCTCGGGGTGGTCGTAGAGGTAGTCGCTGTCCTTCGCCGTGGTGGGGAACTCGACCGGTTCGAGGTCGAAGACCTCGCGGAGGCGCTTCAGTCCCAACTCGTAGACGTGCGGGTAGTCGGTCGCTCGGTTGGAACCGGGCGCGACGACCGCCACTCTGTCGCCGCGGTCCAGCGCGGGCGGGACGACGAACTCGTCGGACTCGCTCATGGCAACCGGTTCGGTGTCGGGTTTCCTATGCGTTTCGGAGGCTCGGGAGCGACTCCCACGGCGAACCCCACAGATTGATGGCAATCCTCTGCCAGCACTCGGGCATGGCCGACCCCGAACTGCTCGCCCGCCTCGACAGAATCGCCCTCCTGCTGGTCGCGCTCCTCGCGGTCGAACTGCTGGAACTGCTGAACGTGAACGCTCTCTTCCTCCTGTTGGTCGGCGGCGCGGTCTTCGTCTTCGGATTCGCGTACCTCTGGGGCCGGTCGGTGGTCGGAGTGCTCTCCGGGGAGGGAGTCCGATGACCGACGACCGCGACCGCCTCGAATCGAAGGTGGACCGCCTCGACGAGCGAGTCGCCGGACTGGAAACCAAACTCGACCGCCTCGTCCTCCTGGTCGGCGCGTTGCTGGTCGTGCAACTCGCGCACGTCGTCGGCGGGGACATCCTTCTGAACCTCCTGTTGGTCCTGCTCGCGCTCGGACTCCTCGGTTTCGCGGCGGTCTTCTTGCTCGCACTCGGCAAGCGCCTGTAGTCACTCGCCGACCGGCGGCACCTTCCTGACCGGCGGCACCCTCCCGACCGCGCTCGGCGTGCCGTCCTCGCCGACCACGGGCCACTCGTCGCACCACCGAATCCGGTCGAGCATGAGAACCCGGCGCGGGGTGTCGGCGACCCACGGGTTCTCCCGGACGTAGGCGTGGTAGAGCAGCCACCACCCGCCGCGCTCGTCGCGGACGACCGCGCAGTGGCCCGGCGCGAGGAACCGGTCGCCGCCCTCCAGAATCGTCGTCCCGGTGACTCCCTCGGCGGTGAGTCGGCCGCCGTCGCGGTTGCGGTACGGTCCCCGCAGTCGCTCGGCGCGGCCCACGACGAGGTGGTAGGTGCTCTCCGCGCCGCGACAGCAGGTCCCCCGCGAGCCGAAGACGTAGTAGAATCCGCCGCGGGAGACGACGTAGGGCGCTTCCACGCCGTCGCCCGCGATGCGGAACGTCTCGCCCGCCACCGAGAGACCGTCCTCGGCGAGTCGGACGCCGTAGATGCCCCGCCTGCTCCCCCAGAACAGATACGGTTCGTCGTCGCCGCGCACGAACAGCATCGGGTCGATGGAGTTCGGGACGCCGATGCCCTCGCTCCGGAGGAGACCGCCGCGCGACTCGAACGGACCGGTCGGCTCCGGCGCGGTGGCGACGCCGACGCCCTCGTTTCGCGCGCCGAACTCGGCGTCCGAGTAGTAGAGCAGGGTCCGCCCGTCGAGGTAACCGACGCCGGGTGCCCAGAGGCCGCGGTACCGCGACCAGTCGGGCCTCTCGGCGAACGCCGGGCCGACGAACTCCCAGTCCACGAGGTTCGGCGACTTCAGGACGGGGACCAGCGCGCGGTCGGGCCCGACTCCGGGCTTCCACGGGTGGTAGGTGCCGTAGGCGTAGTACGTGCCGTCCGCGTGGAGCACGTCGGGGTCCGCGAAAATGCTGTCGTAGACGGGGTTCCGGTAGGTGTCCGGTCGGCGGTCTCGGGAGTCCTCGGACGATGCTTCGCGGGCGGTTCCGGCCTCGGAGCGAGTCGTGCCGAAGCAAGCGACCCCCGCGCTGGCGAGGAGTTCGCGCCGATTCACGACAGGAGTATGGTAGTGGGTCCCAAAAGAATTCCGTCGAATCGGGAGGGCGGAAACGCATCGGCCGCCTTCCCCGACCGCCTCGCTCGCCGTCCGCAATCCTTGCCGTAACTGATGGTTATAACTTCCAGAAGAAATATGCGTGTAGTACATGACCGACTCCGAAGAGGCGGCCGACCAGCCCCGCTTCGACACCCGGAGCCTCCACGCCGGCCACGGGGCCGACCCCGCGACCGGGGCGCGCGCGCCGCCCATCTACCAGACGACCTCCTACGAGTTCGAGGACGCCGACCACGCCGCGGACCTCTACGCCCTCGACGGCGACGAAGACATCTACTCGCGCATCTCGAACCCGACCGCGCGGTTCCTCGAAGACCGACTCGCCTCGCTGGAGGGCGGCGCGGGCGCGGTCGCCACGTCGAGCGGGATGGCGGCGTTCGACTCGCTGGTCCTCGTCCTCGCGGAGTCGGGCGACAACGTGGTCTGCTCGACCGACACCTACGGCGGCACCACTGCCCACCTGCGCCACACCGCGAGCAAGCGCGGCGTCGAACCACGGTTCGTGGACACGCTCGACTACGCGGCCTACGAGGAGGCGGTGGACGACTCGACCGCCTTCGTCCACGTCGAGACCGTCGGCAACCCCTCGCTGGTGACGCCGGACTTCGAGCGCGTCGCCGCCATCGCCCACGACGCCGGGGCACCGCTGGTCGTGGACAACACCTTCGCCACGCCGTACCTCTGCAACCCCCTCGACCACGGCGCCGACGCCGTCTGGGAGTCCACGACGAAGTGGCTCCACGGGAGCGGGACCACGGTCGGGGGCGTGCTGGTGGACGGCGGGAGCTTCGACTGGGAGGCCCGCGCCGACCGGTTCCCCGAACTCGCGGGCGACAACGCGGCCTACCACGACACCGACTTCTCGCGGGACTTCCCCGACGCGCCGCTGGCGGCCGCGGCGCGCTGGCGGGCGCTCCGGAGTCTGGGCAACCAGCAGTCGCCGTTCGACGCGTGGCAGACCCTGCAAGGACTCGAAACCCTTCCGCTCCGGATGGAGCGCCACTGCGAGAACGCCGCGATTCTGGCGGAGTACCTCGCGGACCGCGACGACGTGGCGTGGGTCGCGTATCCGGGCCTGGAGAGCCACGAGACCCACGAGAACGCCGCGAAATATCTCGATGGGGGGTACGGCGGGATGATTGCGTTCGGCCTGAAAGACGGGTTCGAGGCGGGGAAGGCGTTCTGCGAGAACGTCGAGTTGGCGAGCTTTCTGGCGAACATCGGCGACGCGAAGACGCTGGTCATCCACCCCGCCAGCACGACCCACGCACAGCTCTCGCCCGAGGAGCAGGAGGCGGCGGGCGTCTCGCCCGACCTCGTGCGCCTCTCTGTCGGCATCGAGGACCCCGCCGACCTGCTGGCCGACGTCGAGCGGGCCATCGAGGCGTCAACGGGGAACCGAGCGGGAGCGGGACCGACATGAACCGGACGCGCGACACCGCCGACCTCGGCAATTTCGAGTTCGAGTGCGGCCGGGCCGTCCCGCTGGAGGTCGCCTACGAGACCTACGGCGAGTACGACGGACGCAACGCAGTGCTGGTCTGTCACGCCCTGACGGGGAGCGCGCACGTCACAGGTCCGAAACGGGCGCACGGCGACGGGGGCGACGACGCGGGCGAGGAGAGCGACGACGCGGGCGCGGCGACCGGCGGACAGGCCGCGGCGTGGTGGAGCGACGTAGTGGGGCCGGGCAAGGCCATCGACACGCGCGAGTACTTCGTCGTCTGCGCGAACGTCCCGGGGTCCTGTTACGGGACGACCGGTCCCGCGAGCATCGACCCCGAGACCGGCGAGGCGTACGGCACCGACTTCCCGGCCGTGACGGTCGGCGACTGGACGCGGGCGCAGGCCCGCCTGCTCGACCACCTCGGGGTCGGCCCGGTCCACGCCGTCGTGGGCGGGAGCGTCGGCGGGATGAACGTCCTGGAGTGGGCCAAGCGCTACCCCGAGCGCGTCGATAGAGTCGTGCCGATAGCCACCGCGGCCCGCCTCGACCCCCAGATGCTCGCCATCGACGCCGTCGCGCGCCGCGCCATCACGACCGACCCGAACTGGAACGGCGGCGACTACCACGGCGACGACCGGGACCCGCCCACGGACGGCCTCGCCATCGCCCGCCAGTTGGGGCACGTCGGCTACCTCTCGAAGGAGTCGATGGACCGGAAGTTCGGCAGACGGTCGGCGGGCCGGGCCGCGATGGCCGACGCCTTCGCGCCCGACGACCCCGCGGGCGAGTACTTCCCCTACCGCGAGGTCGAGTCGTACCTCGACTATCAGGCCGAGAAGTTCGTCGAGCGCTTCGACGCGACCAGCTACCTCTACCTGACGCGAGCGATGGACCACTACGACCTCTCGTCGGGCTACGACTCGGACGCCGACGCGCTCGCCGGATTCTCCGGCGAGGCGCTCGTGATCAGTTTCACCGGCGACTGGCACTTCACCGTCGAGCAGTCCGAGCGCCTCGCCGACGCCTTCGAGACGGCCGGCATCGACGCGGCCCACCACGTCGTGGAGAGCGACCACGGCCACGACGCCTTCCTCGTGGAACCCGAAGAGGTCGGGCCGCCGCTCCGGGACTTCCTCGCGGCGGGCGTCGAGGGCCGGGCGGTCAGCGACGCCGACGAGCGGGAGTTCGCGCCGGTCCACGCGAGCCTCTTCGGGAAGTGAGTTACGCGGTCGCTACCGCCGGTTAAGTGTAAGTAGAGTAACGTTAGTGGGTCGGTGGGCGGCGTTAGCGTCTCGATGGATTTCGTTAGTGTTCCGGTGGGTTCCGTTAGCATTTCAGTGGGCTTCGTTAGCACGCCGATGGAGCCACGTTAGCGTCTCGGTGCGGGCGCAAACCTTGATACGGGGCGACGTTGTGCTACTTGTCGATGTGGCGAACACTGTTCGTCGCTGCCCTCCTCGTGTTGGCGGGATGCGCCACCCACGCACCCGGCACCGAGGCGGACGACGACCGGTCGGCGGCCCATCGGGCGCTCACGTCCGAGGGCACCCCCGACCGGCCGAATCCGTGGGGGGAAGGGGAGCTGACGGTCGCTATCAACAACACTGCGAACGAATCGCGGAACTTCCGGCCGCTGGTGTCCGACGCGCTGGCCTTCTGGTCGAACAACAGCACGCGCTTCGCCGGGTTCCCGCTGAGCTACGAACTCGCCCCGAACGCGTCGAACCCCGACGTGATAATCGAGTTCGTCGATTCCATCGAGTCGTGCGCCGACGTCGCCGAACCGGCGGGGTGTGCGCCGTACGTGACCGGCGGACAGGTCTCGCGGCCCATCACCATCGAAGTGGTCGGTTCGTACGACAACGCCTCGACGCGGCTCATCCTGAAACACGAACTCGGCCACACCCTCGGGCTGAACCACACCGCCAGACCCCAGTCGGTCATGGCTCCGACCTCGCAACTCCGGACGCTCCCGCGGCCCAACGCCACCCAGCGCGACCTGCCGTGGGCCGACGCTAACTTCACGGTCTACCTCGACGCGGGTCGGACCGACGACCCCGCGGCGACCCGCGAGCAGGTCCGGCGCGCGCTCGACTACTACGCCGACGGCGCGAACGGGACCGTCCCCGAGAACGTCTCCTTCCGGTTCACCGACAACCGCTCGGCGGCGGACGTGGTCGTGGAGTTCACCGACGACCTGCCCTGTCGGACCGGCGACAGCGGTTCGTGCGGTCGGGTCCGGGGCAACGACCCCGACGGCGACGGCGCGCTCGAACGCTACGACCACCTCCGGGTCACGCTGAGCGACATCGACACCGAGGCGGTCGGCTGGCACGTCGGCTACTGGCTCGGCTACGGCTTCGGCTTCGAGGCGGACGCCGAGTGGCCCGCGCCGTTCCGGAACGCGACGTACGAGGAGCGACGCGAGGCGTGGTGGCGCTGACCACCGTCTCAGTCCCGTGCGAGAGGGATTTCCGACTCGCCGCCGGGCGCGGCCCCGGCCGCGAGCGCGCCCTCGACCACGTAGACGGTTCCGCACGCGAGCGCGGTCGCGACGCCCAGAAGCGCGTCGTAGCGCGCGGCGGCCCCCGGCGGGAGCCACCGCGCGCCGGTCGCCAGCAGGTAATTGGCCGACCAGAGCGCGCCGTCGGGCGTGCCCGGTTGGAGCGACCACCAGACCGCGACGGCGAGCGCCCCGCCGCCGAGAAGACCCGCGAGCGCGCCGTGGCGCACTCGGTCGCGCCACGACCCCGCGCGGCGTCCGGCGAGGTAGCCGCCGACGAGTCCGCCGGCGAGGACTCCGGCGAACGCGGGCCAGCGGGCCGCCTCGGGGAGCGCGACGGCGGCCGCGAAGCACGCGAATCCGGCGTCGGCAGTCGCGCCGACGAAGACGGCTCTCCAGTTCACGTCGGGGCTTGGTTCCGACGCGAGTAAAGCGTGGACACTTTTTTCAGAAATCGAACCGAACGCTCGGACGTGAACCCCAAGAGTCAGTCTAAACCGGCGCAGTTGGTCGGCCTCCTCGTCGCCGCCGTCGCGGTCGTGGGCTACCTCGGCTTCGGCTGGCGGTTCGGCGGCGAGTCGAGTCCGGTCGCGGTCGGTCTCGCCTTGGTCGGCGTGGCGGCCGCGGTGTACTTCACGATACGCGGTGAGTAGACGCAGTCACTCCTCGAAACCGTCTTCCCACCGGAACCGACCGTTTCGTTGGACCGCTTCGCCGTCTATCTCCATCCGGGAGTCCTCGCTCACGTCGGTAATCATGTCCACGTGGACTGCGCTCTGGTTGCCCTCCTCCCCCTCGGGGAGGCACGACGAGTAGGCCCGGCCGACCGCGAGGTGGACCGTGTCGCCCATCTTCTCGTCGAAGAGGATGCTGTCGGTGAAGCGGTCGATGCCGCGGTTCATCCCGATGCCGAGTTCGCCGAGTCGCTTCGCGCCCGCGTCGGTGGCGAAGATGTCGTCGAGCGCCTGCTGGCCGGTCTCGGCCGACCAGTCCACGACCTCCCCGTCGTCGAAGGTGAGGTGGACGTCCCGGATGCGCGTCCCGTCGTGGGTCATCGGCACGTCGAAGTACACCTCGCCCTCGGGGTCCTCGGGCGCGGTGAACACCTCGCCGCTCGGGAGGTTGTGCGAGTCGTAGGCGACCGAGGCGGCGCTGTTGACCGCGGTCCGGTCCTCGATGGACATCGTGAGGTCGGTGTCCTCCTTGACGAGTCGGACCTCGCTCCCCTCGTCCAGTAGCTCTTTCATCCTCGCCATCTCGTCGGCGAGGCTCTCCCAGTCCCGGAGGACGGCGTCGTACACGAAGTCCTCGTACTCGCGGTAGTCCATCCCGGCGTTCTGGGCGTGGGCGCGAGTCGGATGCATGGTCGAGACCCAGTCGGTGTCCATCATCTGGGCCTTGATTTCGGTCCGGGACTTCTTGTACGCCGCGCGCTTCTCGCCCGGCACCGCGCCCTTCGCGGCGGTGTTGCGCTTGGCCCGGAGCGAGAGGACCACGTCGGCGTTCTCCAGCATCGCCACCTCGAACTCGGGGTCGTCGTCGAAGTCGCCGTCGTGGGAGCGGACGAAGGCCGACTCCACCTCGTCGGAGACGTACGTGGCGAGGTAGTTCGCGCCGCGCTCGCCCAACTTCTCGGCTACCGCGACCGCGAGGTCGTGTGCGCCCTCGTCCACGCGGACGACCACGTCGTCGCCTGCCTCGACGCGGGCGCTCCAATCGACCAACACCTCGGCGTGTTCGGAAACTCGTTGGTCCATGTCGTGTCGAGTTGGCGCGTCGGGGTGAAAACGGCGACGGTTCGGCCGTCCCGCGAAAAACAGCGTCGTGACGGTGCCGGTCGTCAGAAGCAGTTACAGCGACCGTAGAACGTGTCCCCGTTCTGGTAGCACTTCTGGTAGTCGTACTCCGAGCTACAGGAATAGTCGCTACACCAACAGTTGTGGCTCATCGTGTCCACGTCCTGGGTAGTCACGCCGTCCTGCGGGTCGTAGAACGTGACGGTGTCCTCCGACCAGAGGGTACCGAAGGCGCGGTTCGACTCGGGTTCGACGTGGACGGTGAGGAAGCCGTCCTCGACCTGCGCCTCGCCGACGACCTGCTCGGTCTCGTCTTTCGCCTCGGTCCGGCGGGGGTTCTCCAGTGCGGCCATCGACGCGAGGACGCCCTCCGCACGGAGCATCTGCGCGAGGTCGTCCCCGTGAGCGGCCAGTTCCGACTGGAGCGTCTCGGAGTCGAGTCGCTCGACGTTGGCGGTCTCTTTCGCGGTGACGTTCGCGGTCGCACCGATGGCGAGCGCACCGGTCGCGGTCGTCTGCTTGAGGAATCGACGCCGGTTCAGGCTCGAGTTGTTTTCGCTCATGCTACGTCGAAACCATCCCGCCACTATTATTTATTAATTTCTAACTATATAACATAATTTAATCTTCTCTCGCCGAACTTCGTCCGGAGAAAACGCCGAAGGTAGTTCGGACACACCGACGAAGACATCGTTTGGAACACGTATCGCCCTGCCATCGGTTCGAGAACGGCGGTACTGACGAGAAGGGCGACGAGGTGAAGAGAACAGCGAGAAGTGAGCGGTCGCCGCTCTCAGGGGAACACCAGCGCGGTCGCGTGGTCGGTCTCCAGCACTTCGACCTCTTCGCCGCTTTCGGCGCGGTACTCCTCTTCGATTTCCACGGCGTCGCCGTCGATGGTGACCTCCTCGCCGTCCACCGTGAGCGTAATCTCGCCCTCGATCTCCTTCTGGTTCTTGAGTTGGTTCAGGTCGGCCGATTCGAGCGCGCCGACGACCTGTCCGGCCTTGTCGCGGAACTGCGGGCCGATGGTGCTGTGGTCGGGGTCCACGCCGACCGGGACGAGTTCGACGCTCGGCTGGCCCGCTTCGAGGTACACCGGCGCGTTGACCGCCTCGCTCAGGTCGTAGGTGTCCCATCCGCGACCGAGGTCGGAGTAGACCTCGATGCGGTCGAGTTCGGCGTTGAGCGCCATGCCGGCGTCGGACTTCCACGCGCGAATCTCGCTGGCGACCTCCGCGATGAGGTCGCCCCGCTCCTCGGCCTCGGGGTCCGAGAACTCGACGTCGGGCCACGAGGCGGCGTGGACGCTCCCCTCGGTGCCGGGGAGGTGGTCGTAGAGTTCCTCGGCGAAGTGAGGCGAGAACGGCGAGAGCATCCGGACCGACGCCGAGACCGCAGTGTACAGCGCCTTCCGGGCGGCGTCGCGCTCGCCGGGCCGACCCTCGTAGAGGCGGCCCTTCACGAGTTCGAGGTAGTCGTCGGCGAGGTCGTTCCAGACGAACTCCCGGAGTTTGCGGAGCGCGGCGTCGAACCGATACGCCTCCATGTCGGCCTCGACCGACTCGACGGTCCGCGAGAGCTTCGTCAGAATCCACTTGTCGGCGTCGCGGTACGCCGGCGCGCCGATGTCGGGCGTCTCCTCGTCGAGGTGTTCCGCCGAGAACTGGAAGATGTTCCAGAACTTCGTGAGGAACCGGGAGGCGGACTTGACCTCCTTCCACTGGAACTGGATGTCGCTACCGGGCTGGCCGCCGAGCGCGAGCGCCTGTCGAACCGAGTCGGCGCTGTACTCCTCGATGGCCTCCTCCGGCCCCACGGCGTTGCCCCGCGACTTGCTCATCTTGTGGCCGTCGTCGCCGAAGACCATTCCGTTGACCAGCGACTCCTCCCACGGAATCTCGTCTTCGAGCGCGGTGACCCGCAGGAGGGTGTAGAACGCCCACGTCCGGATGATGTCGTGGCCCTGCTCGCGGAGCGTGGTCGGGGTGAACTCCGCGTCCGGCCAGCCCTGGACGTGCATCGGCGAAATCGAGGAGTCCATCCACGTGTCCATCACGTCGGTCTCGCCCTCCCAGTCGCTCGCGCCACACTCGGGACACTCGCCGATTTCGGGGTCGGTGTCGGTCGGGTCGAGCGGGAGTTCCTCGATTCCGGCGACGTGGACGTGGTCGCAGTCGTCGTTCCCGCAGAACCACGCCGGGATGGGCGTGGCGAACACGCGCTGGCGGGAGATGACCCAGTCCCACTCCATCCCCTCGGTCCAGTCTTCGAGGCGGTCGTACATGTGGTCGGGAATCCACTCGACCTGTTCGGCCTTCTCCAGAATCTCGTCCTGTCGGACCTCCACGAACCACTGCTCCTTGCTCAGGATTTCGATGGGCGTGTCGCACCGCCAGCACGCGCCGACCGACTGGTCGGTGGGTTCGGTGTCTTCGAGGTAGCCCGCCTCGTCCAAGTCCTCGGCGATGGCCTCCTTGGCGTCCGCGATGGCCATGCCCTCGTACTCCCCGGCGATTTCGTTGAGGCGACCGTCCTCGGTGAAGACGGGACGCAGGTCGAGGTCGTGTTCGGCCCACCAGTCCACGTCCTGCTTGTCGCCGAACGTGCATATCATGACCGCGCCGGTCCCGAAGTCGCCGTCAACGTCGTCGTCGGCGATGAGTTCGACCTCCTGGCCGAACAGCGGAACCTCGAAGGTGTCGCCGATGCGGTCCTCGTAGCGCTCGTCGTCGGGACTGACCGCCATGCCGACGCAGGCCGCGAGCAGTTCGGGCCGCGTCGTGGCGATTTCGATGTCGTCGTTCTCGACGCCGGGGAAGGTGACGTAGTGGAGCGTCCCCTCGCGGTCGATGTTCTCGACTTCGGCGTCCGCGATGGCGGTCTCGCACCGCGGGCACCAGTTGACGGGGTGTTCGTCGCGGTAGACGTAGCTGTCGTCGCCCTCGCCGTCGGCCATCTCCACGAACGACCGCTGGGTCTTCTCCCAGTAGTCGGCGTCCATCGTGCGGTACTCCGCCGACCAGTCCTGCGAGAAGCCCAGCGACTGCATCGTCTCCTTCATCCCGTCGATGCGGCGCTCGGTGTACTCGACGCAGAGGTCCCGGAACTCCTCGCGGGGCACGTCGGTCCGGTGGATGTCCTCTTCTTCCTCGACCTTCACTTCGGTCGGCAGGCCGTGGCAGTCCCAGCCCTGCGGGAAGAGCACCTCGTCGCCCAGCAGTCGGTGGAACCGCGCGGCGAAGTCCATGTAACTCCAGCCCAGCGCGTGACCGAGGTGGAGTTGGCCGGTCGGGTACGGCGGCGGCGTGTCTACGACGTAGTCCGGTTCGCCGTCGGGGTTGTAGACCTCGGAGCCGCGCCACTCGTCTTGCCACTTCGGTTCGACTTCCTCGGGGTCGTAACTGTCGGGAACGTCTGTCATAGTGTGGGTTTAGCTGACTCTGTCGGGGGAGTAGTCCTCGGAGAAAGACGCGCCGCTGCGCTGGACAGTTCAACGTACTACCGACGCAGTCAGCCTCATACGTTACAGGTACGGACGGGTACTGATAAAGGTTCTCGTCTGCGTGTGGGTGTTTCAGTGCGAAACGTGGCGAGAATCGCTCCCCGACCGCGGAGAACCGCAACCCCTACCTGCCACCTCCGCGGACTCTCTCCCATGCAACTGGGCGTCATCGGACTTGGCCGGATGGGCCGCATCGTCGTGGACCGAGTACTCGACGCGGGCCACGACGTGGTGGCCTTCGACTTGGACGAGGCGGCCGTCGCTTCCGCCGCCGACGCGGGCGCGACCCCCGCCGACTCGGTGGTAGACCTCGCGGAAAAACTCGGCGACGAGAAGCGCATCTGGCTGATGGTCCCCGCGGGCGAGGCGGTGGACGCCGCGCTGGACGACCTCGAAGACCACCTGACCGACGAGGACGTGGTGGTGGACGGCGGTAACTCCCACTTCGAGGACTCGACGCGCCGGGCCGAGGAGACCCCGGCGGCGTACCTCGACTGCGGGACCTCCGGCGGGCCGGCGGGCGCGGAACTCGGGTTCTCGCTGATGGTCGGCGGGCCGGAGTGGGCCTACGAGGAACTGACGCCGGTCTTCGACGCGGTGGCGACCGGACCGGCGGGCCACGACCGGATGGGTCCCGCCGGGTCGGGACACTACGTCAAGATGGTCCACAACGGCGTGGAGTACGCGCTGATGCAGGCCTACGGCGAGGGCTTCGAGTTGCTCGCGGAGGGTCGATACGACCTCGACCTCGAAGCGGTCGCCCGGACGTGGAACAACGGCGCGGTCATCCGGTCGTGGCTCCTCGAACTCTGCGAGGAGGCGTTCCGCGAGGAGGGTACCGACCTCGGCGACGTGGACGACTACGTGGCCGGCGGCTCCACGGGGACGTGGACCGTCCGAGAGGCGCTGGAACAGGAGGTGCCGGTCCCGCTCATCTATCAGGCGCTCGGCGAGCGGTTCGGCTCTCGCGCCGCCGAGGACGGTCGGTTCTCTCGGCGACTGGCGAATCGGCTCCGCTACGGGTTCGGCCGTCACGAGGTCGCGCGCCGCGAGAAGTAGTGTAGACAGAAATTCGTTGCTTTGAGAAACATTTCCCATTCTGAGGGGCGGCCACAGTCCCCGGAATGGTACCGAAACCCACACCCACGCCAACTTGATAGCCGTCCGACGCGAACGAGGAGCTATGGCCTCGCCCGTCTCGCTCCATTTCAGCGACTTCGCCGACGAGCGCGGGCGAGTGGACTACTACTGGTCGCGCCTGCGGTCGCTCGACGTGCCGGTCCCCGAGACGACGTTCGTGACGCTCGAAGCGACCGACGACGGCTACCGGTGGGACACCGACGAGATTCTGGCGTTCATGGCCGACCGCGACCTCCACCGTGCGTTCGTCCGGACGCAGTACAAGGCCGCGACGGTCCGACTGCGGGAGGGGTCGTTCGTGTCCCGGCCGGACGCCGACGCCGTGGACCGGACCGTCGCGTCGCTGCTGAACCAGAACGACGAGCAGGGCTGGCCCCACGGCGACGGTCTCGTCGTCCGGGAGTGGTTGGACCTCGATTTCTGCCGGTTTCCGAGCCACTCGTGTCACCCGTCGGTCCGGTTCTTCGTGGACGACGGCGAGGTAATCGGTCGGACGCCGTGTCGCCCCGACGCCTCGGAGATGGTCTGTGCGGGCGGCTACGAGTACGTCGAACCGGTTCTCGACGCGACGTCGTTCGAGACGCCGCGTCGGTACGCCGACCGAATCGCCGCCGAGTTCTCGGAGGCGACGTGGGGCGTCGATTTCGTCCTCGACACGCGCGGCGACTGGTACTGCGCGGAGTTCAACTTCAACAGCGTCTACTGGAACCGGCCGGAGGAGCGATGGTGGGACATGTGCGGACAGGGCGACTTCGAACCTCTCGGTCCGACCGAACTCCACTCCGCCGCGCTGTGGGGCGTCCGGCCCGCGTCGGCCGACGAGGAGCGCGACCGCTGGTGGTGACTGAGAGTCGTTCAGGGCCGTGGCGGTAGAAACAGCGGCGTTCGCATCGACGTTCGAGAGCTATCCGAGGAGGTACGCCAGCACGGGGTAGCGTTCCACCAGCGTTTCGCCGCCGAGGTCGTACTGCTCGATGATAGCGTCCAGTCCGAGGATGCGGCCCGCGCCGAACGCCGCGACCGAGAGGAAGACGAGCATGTACGCGAAATCCCCGTTGATGACGCCGTGGGCGACGTCCCAGTTGCCGAAGTAGAACATCAGCATCATGAGCGCACCGAAGAACGCCGCGAGGCGGGTCAGCGCGCCGACCAGCAGGCCGAGACCGATGAACAGTTCGCCCCACGGGACCGCGACGTTGGCGAACTCCACGAACCACGGCGTCGAACCCATCCACGCGAACAGGTCCGCGAGCGGGTTGCCGTTGGTCGCCGCGACGTTGGCGAGGTAGCCGCCAGCGGCGAACGGTTCGGCGGCGGTGAGCTTCGTGAATCCGGAGTACGCGAAGGCGTAGCCCATCATCAGGCGGAGCGAGAGAACGAACCACGCGCTCAGGCTGTGGGCCTTCCCGTGGACGGTGTAACCGCCGATAGTGCTCTCGAAGGTGTTGCTAGATTCCGGTGTCGTGGCGTTTGTAGTCATGATACTGAGGAATACTCCTACTCACAAGGACGCGCAGTAAGTACTTATAATTACTGAGATAAAGTGTATCAATCATCAGCATAAGTTATGCATCGGTTCGGGCGTGCCGAACCGAGACATTGTCGCCGAGGACGGTCGGTTCTCGCGGCGAATAGCCAATCGGCAGTTCTTGTCGCGCGTACGGAACTTTTAGTCGCGCTCCTGCGAACGGTGACACGTGTCCGGCCCGAGATTCCTCGACGGTGACCGCGTCACGTTGCACGTTCCGACGGAGGACGACGTCGCGTTCCTCCTCGAAAACGAGAACGACCCCGCAGTGCGCCGCACCCGGAGCGCCAGTTCGCCGACGGGTCCCGAGGAGGTCCGGCGGTGCCTCGGCGGTACGCTGGGCCGTTCCGACGACACGCTCGCGCTGGTGACGCGCGTCGGCGGCGACCGCGTCGGTCTCGTCTACCTCATCCGCGAGAAGCCGAACGACGACGTGTACGGGCGGGCCGAACTCGCCTACTGGGTCGCACCCGGCGCGCAGGGCAACGGCTACGCCACCGACGCGGCGCGGACGGTCGTCGAGCACGGCTTCGACCGCCTCGGCTTCACAAGGTCACCGCGAAGGCGTTCGCCGACAACGAGGCCTCGAAGCGCGTCTTGGAGAAGGTCGGGTTCACGGAGGAGGGCGTCTTCCGCGACGAGGCGTTCGTGGACGACGAGTACCGGGACGTCGTTCGGTACGGACTGCTGGCCGACGCGTACCGTTCCGGCGGACTAGCCTAGCCGACGATAGGTTCCTGTTCGGACTCGCGGCCCGCCTCGGTTGCCGACCGCCTACTCGCCGTCTCGATACACCTCCCCTCGCGGTTCGTACTCGATGGTCGTCGCCACGTCGTCGGCCACCTCGTCGCCGCAGAGCCGCGCGACCAGATGCAACGCCAAGTCGAGTCCGGAAGTCAC
Organism: Halorussus gelatinilyticus; assembly: GCF_023238445.1. GTDB lineage: Archaea > Halobacteriota > Halobacteria > Halobacteriales > Haladaptataceae > Halorussus > Halorussus gelatinilyticus. The sequence continues at coordinate 1,605,278 of NZ_CP096658.1, forward strand.
GCCGCCCGCGGTCAGCACCTCGCCGTCGTCTACCACGCGGGCGTCCACGACCTCGGCGTCGGTCGCTTCGAGGTCGTCGAGCGCGCTCGCGTGCGTGACCGCGGGCCGACCGTCCAGCACCCCGGCCTCGGCCAGCAACATCCCGCCGGTACAGACCGCGGCGAGTTCGACGCCGCGCTCGCGGAGGTCCGCGAGTTCGCGGGGCAGATCGCCCCGTTGGGTCTCGGCCCACGCGCTCTCGTCCGCGCGGTCGTTCCACCCGCCGCCGGGCACGACCACGAGGTCCGGGTCGGCGTCGGCGAGGCGACCGTCCACCTCGACCCGGAGACCGTGGCTTGCGGTCACGGACTCCGCGGCGTCGAGCGTGCGCAGGCTCACGTCGATGTCACAGCCCCGAGCGGCCGCGTTCGAGAACACCTCGTAGGGCGCGACCGCGTCCAGTTCGTCGAAGCCGTCGTAGACTACCACCGCGATTTCGGCTGCCATGTCGGACGCTCACGGCGAGCGAGCAAAAGCGTGTCCTCGCGGGTCGTCGGCGTTCGGCGTCCGAACGCCGACTTCCGGGAAAGTCGAGTGGACCCGGAGTACGGCGGGTTCCGCTGCACGCTCGCGGAGACCGACCTCCTCCTGCTCAGCGCCACGGGGACCGAGCGAACTGGACGTTCGAGATTCGAGGCGACGACCGCGCCGACGTGGCCGCCTTCGAGGAGCTGTGCCGAGACCGAGGTATCGACCTTCGGTTGACTTCGATCCACGCGCTCACGCCGATTAGACGGCGACGACTGTCCGTCTCCCGAGGCGACGATAGACTCCGAAACCGGCCGCCGGGAGCGACCGCGCTGTCGGCTGGCAATCACAATGCTGTTAAACCACCCTTCCGTAGCCCCACGCATGGTAGACGTACTGGGTCTGGGACTCGGGCTGACGCTCGTCCTCATCGTGGTGGCTCTCCACTACTCGGAGGGTACCGAGTGGCGAACCCCCGACGACATCTCTCAGGAGGTACTCGAACGCCGGGCCGAGACCGTGCCGGAGACCGACTTCCCCGAGCCGATGAACCGCTCCATCGGCGGCGGTGGCGGTGCGGTCGCGGTCGGCGGCGGTGCCGAAGGCGAACTCGAAGGCGACGACGAGGAGGACGCGGGCTTCGACCCCGCCGCCATCTCCGACGACGAGGTCGAGTACTTCGACGTGGAGTACGTCAACGAGGGCGAGACCATCGAAGTGGCCAACAACGAGACGCTCCTCGAAGCCGGCGAGGAGGAGGACTGGGACCTGCCCTACGCGTGTCGGCAGGGTCAGTGTCTCTCGTGCGGTGGCAAGGTGCAGGACGGCGACGCGCACGACTACGTCCGCCACAGCAACAACGAGACGCTCGGCGAGGACGAGGTCGAGAAGGGGTACGTCCTGACGTGTACCGCCTACCCGACCGACGACTTCACGCTCGAAACTAACGAGACGCCCTGAGACGCACGGCCGTTCGACGGGCCGTTCCGGACCGACGTAGAGATTCTCTTTTCTCCGCGCCGTCGTACAATTTCAACCCGAAGCATTGAAATCCTAAGAAGTACTGGAATCGGACAGTGGCATCGAAATCCGACGATCTCACTGAGGGCGGGTTGGCACGCCCCCTCTTTCATCTGGCGTGGCCCATCGTCGTCACCCAGTTGCTCCAGGTCGCCTACAACGTCGGCGACGCCTTCTGGTTGGGCCGCTACTCCGCGAACGCGGTCGGCGCGATCAGCCTCGCCTTCCCTCTGATATACTTCCTCATCGCGTTCGGCGGCGGGTTCAACGTCGCGGGAAGCACGCTGGTCGCCCAGTACATGGGCGCCGACAGCGACGGCTCGGCCGGCAAGGTCGCGGGCCAGACGCTCGGCTTCGTCGTCCTCGTCGGGGTGATTCTGAGCGCCGTGGGTCACTTCGGCTCCGGGCCGATGCTGTCGCTGTTCCCGAGCGACGCCGCCACCGCCACGTCGGTCGTCCCGCTGGCCGAGCAGTACATGGAGATATTCTTCCTCGGACTCCCCTTCATGTTCGGCTTTCTGGCGTTCTCGGCGCTCCTACGCGGATACGGCGACACCCGGACGCCGATGCGGGTCATGGCGGTCACGGTCGTCCTCAACGTCGTGTTGGACCCCTTGCTGATATTCGGCGTCGGTCCGGTCCCGGCGCTGGGTATCGAGACCGCCCTCGTCCCGGAGATGGGCATCGAGGGCGCGGCGCTCGCCACGCTCCTCGCCCGCGTGGTCGGCGGTCTCGTCGGCGTCTACGTGCTGTTCTTCACGAACACCGGGCCGGACGTCCGTCTCGACCACCTCGCGCCGGACTTCGACTACGTCAGGGACATCGTGCGCATCGGGATTCCCTCGGCGCTCGAACAGTCGGCGGGCGCGCTGGCGATGGTGATGCTCACGGTGATGATCGTCACCTTCGAGCCGTCGGTCATCGCAGCGTACGGTCTCGGCAACCGACTCATCTCGCTGGTGTTCCTCCCCGCGGTCGGTCTCGGCAAGGCGACCAACACCGTCGTCGGCCAGAACCTCGGCGCTGGGAACGCCGAGCGCGCGGAACGTGCGGTTCGGCTCGCGGCGAGCGTCGGGGCGGGCGTGATGCTCGTGCTGGCGGTCGTCGCCGCGACGGTGCCCCAACCCATCGTCGAGGTGTTCATGGCGACCGGCACGGCCGAGGCCGCAGAGACGGTCGAGTACGCCGTGGAGTACCTCCGGATTCGGACGGTCGAGTTCGCCTTCATCGGCGTGTTCCAGGTGCTAGTCGGAGCGTTCCGCGGCGCGGGCAACACCAAAGTCGCCATGGTCATCTCGATGGTCACGCTCTGGGTCGTCCGCGTGCCCGCGGTCTACCTCCTCGCGTTCGAGACGACGCTCGGTCCGACCGGCATCTGGGTCGGCGTCGCCCTCGGCCACGTCGTCGGCGCTATCGCCGCCGCGGCGTGGTTCACCCGCGGGACGTGGAAGGACGCCGTCATCGACAGCGGCTCGGCGGAACCCGTGGCCGAGACTCCCGTCGCAGAGGACTGATTGCGGCTATCATAACCGTTAAACCCGCGTCCGGAGTACGAACGTGTGCGGGCGGCTAGTTCAGCGGACAGAACGCTTGGTTCCGGACCAAGAGGCCATGGGTTCAAATCCCATGCCGCCCGCTATTCTCCAACGCACACGATACTGACGACGGTGAGCGCGCTATCTTCCGTTTAGCCGTGCGACGAGCCCGAGCGACGCTATCTGAATCACAATTCAAACCGAAGTCGTTATCTGAAGACAGTTTCAAACAGCTATCGATGACAGAAGCTACGACCCGAATCCGTCGGCTCCTCACCGACGAACTCGGGGAATGCTGTGAGTCGGACGTGAAACAGCGACTCGACGAGTTGGAGTCGCTGGCGGACGCCGCGCTCGGGAGCGACGAGGTTCGGCCGGTCTTCGCCGTCCTCGGGAACGAGACGCGGTATCGCCTCGCTCGCGTCCTCGCCGCCGCCGAGGACGACCTCTGCGTCTGCGAACTCGAACCGCTGGTGGAGGTCAGCGAGAGCGCGGTGAGCCACGCCCTGTCGGACCTCGTGGACGCCGGCCTCGCCACTCGCCGTAAGGACGGCAACTGGCGCTACTACGCGTCCACGTCGCTCGCCGAGGAGTTGTTCGCGACCGCCGACCGGGAGGTGGCCGCGGAATGAGCGACGACCTCGGCGTCCTCGACAGATACCTGACGGTCTGGATCGGTCTCGCGATGGTCGTCGGCGTCGCGCTCGGCCGCTTCGTGCCCGGCGTCGCGGACGTACTCAACTCGGTCACGTGGCACGGGACGAGTCTGCCAATCGCGCTGGGGCTGTTCGTGATGATCTTCCCCATCATGGCCGAGATCGACTACGGTCGCATCCCCCGGGTCACGCGCACGGCCCGGAAGGAGATCGGTCTGACGCTCGCGTTCAACTGGCTGGTCGCGCCGTTCCTCATGTACGGACTCGCGGTGTTCTTCCTCGGGGGCCACCCCGAGTTCGTGACCGGTCTCGTCATCGTGGGCATCGCGCCCTGCATCGCCATGGTGCTGGTCTGGAACGAACTCGCGGCCGGGAACCAAGAGATGTGCGCGGTCTGCGTCGGCGTCAACAGCCTCCTGCAAATCGCGCTGTTCGTCCCCTACGCGTTCCTGTTCCTGACCGTCCTCCGGGGGACGGCGGTGGACGTCTCGATGGGGCTCGTCGCCCAGATGGTTCTCGTGTTCCTCGGGCTTCCGCTCGCGCTCGGCTACCTCGCCCAACGGGTCGCGTTCCGGACCATCGGCCGCGAGGCGTACTACGGCCGGGTCGTCCCGCGAATCGGTCCGTTCGGCCTGCTCGGACTGCTGTTCACGGTCGTCGTGATGTTCGCGCTCAAGGGCGACTACATCGTCTCGAACCCCGGCGAAATCGTCCTCATCGCGGTTCCGCTGTTCGTCTTCTTCGCGGGCCTGTGGGCCGTCGCGTACGGCGTCAGCGCGTTCGTCGGGTTCGACTACGCCGAGAGCGTGAGCGTGGCGTTCACCGCGGCCTCGAACAACTTCGAACTCGCCATCGCGGTCGCCGTCGCCGTCTTCGGTATCGAGAGCAACGTCGCGCTCGCCACCGTCGTCGGCCCGCTCATCGAAGTGCCCGTCATGCTCGCGCTGGTCCGGGTCGCGCTCGCGACGAGAGACTCCCTGTTCGCGGACGCCGCGGGCACGTCGGGGCCGGCGTACTCCGACTGACGCCCCCGCCCACCGCGACGACTGCGCCGACCGCGTCGAGCGCCGTCCGATTCGCCGGAGGCGATAGTTCTTACTCGCTCGCCCGAGAGGGACCGACAGATGACCGCGACAGTTCGACTCCGCCGCGCCCTCGAAAAGTGCGAGACCGAACGGGCACCCGATCCGCGCCTGACGGTCTTCGACGTGACGCCCGAGCGAACCGACGACGCGATTCTGCTCTCGGGCACCGTCCTGACCGACCACCTGAAAGCGAGAGCGGTCGAGGCCGTCGAAGCGGTCGCCGACGCGCCCGTCGCCGCGACAGACGTGACCGTCCTCGACGCCGAGGCCCGCCGGCGGACAATCACCGCGCCGGTCGCGCCGATCCGCGGGGCGCCGGCCGACGACGCCGAGCAGGTGACGCAGGTACTCTACGGCGCGGCCGTCGAGGCGTTCGACGCCGACGGCGACTGGCGTCGGGTCCGGACGCCCGACGGCTACGTCGCGTGGGTCGAACGCGCCGCGCTCGCGGAGTCGGTCGGAATCGACGCCGACGCGGTGGTGTCGGCCGGGGTCGTCCGCGACCTCGCCGGCGGTGAGGTCGCGGGCTCGTCCGAGACCGCCCCCGCCGACGAGTCCGACGTCCCAGAAACGCTCTACGCGGGCACCGAGTGCCGGATTCTGGACGAGGACGCGGATGGAGAGCGGTCGGCCGGAAGTCGGTCGGACGGAGGACGGTCGGCCAGCGAGTCGGAATCCGCCGCGGCGGACTCCGACGGGCGCGTCCGGGTCCGGTTCCGGACCGGCGCGGAGCGAACCCTGCCGGCCGACACCGTGGCTCGGACTCCGGCCGAACCGACCCGCGAGGGCGTGGTCGCGGCGGCCCGGAGCTACCTCGGCACCGAGTACGTCTGGGGCGGCATGACGGTCGAGGGCATCGACTGCTCCGGACTAACGTGGACGGCGTACCACCGAAACGGCGTCTCGCTCCCCCGCGACGCCGACCTCCAGCGTCGAATCGGCGAGGAGGTGGCCCGCGAGGAGGTCGCGGGCGACGAACTCGCGCCGGGCGACCTGCTATTCTTCCCCGGCCACGTCGCGCTGAGTCTCGGCGGAGCGGAGTTCGTCCACGCCTACGGCGACGCGAACGAGGTCGTCGTGGACAGCCTCGACCCCGACGCCGAGAACTACAACGCGCAACTGGACGAGGACTTCGAGTTGGCGACGCGACCGCTCTGAGCTAGCGACGCGACCGCGCCGAAAACTATCCGAGGGAAGCGCCGACCCATACATGCGTGGGGGTCCAATTTTACCGTTCCACGCGTCACGGACAGGCATGGATTTACGGAGTGCGTTCGACCCGCCGGTCCCGACCGTCGTCCTCGCGGAGGGCGAGTTCGGGCGTCCCGGCGGCAAGACCGCGAACGGCGTCGTCAGCCACAGCGAACTGTTCGAGACGCGGGCGGTCGTGGACTCGACTCGCGCGGGCCGGACGGTCGGCGAGGTCCTCGACCACCCCGGCCGCTCGGACGTGCCGGTCGTCTCGTCGGTCGAGGAGGCCCTGAGCGTCGCGCCCGAGACCGAGGCGCTGGTCGTCGGCGTCGCGCCCGCGGGCGGCGACCTGCCGAACGCGTGGAAGGCCGACATCCGCGACGCCATCCGAGCGGGCTGCGACGTGGTGTCGGGACTCCACGTCTTCCTCGGCGAGCGCGAGGAGTGGCGCGAGTTGGCCGACGACGCGGGCGTCCGCCTGTTCGACGTGCGCAAGCCGCCCGAAGAGGACGACCTCCGGGTCGGCGACGGGCGGGTGGACGACGCGGACGCGACGGTCGTCCTCACGCTCGGCACGGACTGCGCGGTCGGCAAGCGGACGACGACCTTCGAACTCTACCGGGCCGCCAAGGAAGCGGGTCTCGACGCGGGGTGGGTCGCGACCGGGCAAACGGGAATCATGGTGGGCGCGCACCGCGGCGTCGTCGTGGACCGCGTGCCCGCCGACTTCACCGCCGGCGTCGTGGAGGACTTGGTCTGCGGGGTCGCCGAGGACCACGAGGTGGTCTTCGTGGAGGGACAGGCCGCGCTCTCACACCGGGCGTACTCGGGCGTGACGCTCTCGTTGCTCCACGGCGCGAACCCCGACGCCGTCGTGCTGGCCCACGACCCCGACCGCGAGACTCGGACCCACTTCGACCGGTTCTCGGTCGGCTCTGCCGCGGCCGAAATCGACCTGATAGAGTCGCTCGCCGACACCGAGGTCGCGGCCGTCTCGACGTGGGGCGACCCCGACGAGAGCGACCTCGGGCGACCCGCGGCGAACGTCTACCACGAGGGCGGCCCGGAGCGACTCTTGGAGGCGGTCAGGGAGGCGACCGACTCGTGACCGACGACGCGAGCGTCGGCGACGCCGGACGCGAGGCGAACGCCGAAATTCCGGTCGCCGAGGTCCGAGCCGACCCGCTGAACCTCGAACTCGACGCGCCCTTCGAAATCGCGCTCGGCACGCGCCACGAGGCACGGAACCTCCTCGTGGAAGTCGAGACCGAGGCGGGCGTCGTCGGCTACGGCGAGGGGTCGCCCCTGCCGCCCGTGACCGGCGAGACGCAGGGTGCCGCGGTCGAAGTCGCGCGGGCGGCCGCCGACCTGCTCGCGGGCCGGGACCTCGCCGACTACCGCGCCGTCTGTGAGGACCTCCGGGCGGCGTTTCCCGGCGCGAACTCGGCGCTGTTCGCGCTCGAAACCGCGGTGCTGGACGCCTACTGTCGGAGCAGGGGGCTCGCGCTCTCGGAACTGTTCGGCGGGTCGCCCGGTTCCGTCGAGACCGACCTGACGATTCCCATCGTGGCGGCCGAGGAAGCCCGCGAGCGGGCTTCCTCGGCCGCGGGCGACGGCGGCGCGGGATTCTCGCACCTCAAGATCAAGACCGGCGACGAGGTGGAGGCGGCGGTCGAGCGCGTGGCGGCCGCCCGCGAGGGCGCGCCCGACGCCGAACTCAAGGTGGACGCGAATCAGGGCTGGACGCCCGAGGAGACGCTCCGGTTCCTCCGGCGACTCGGGGAGCGCGGCGTCGAGTTGGCACTGCTCGAACAGCCCGTCCACCGCGAGGACCTCGCGGGGTTGGCGCGGGTCCGGGACCGCGCGCGAGTCCCGGTCGCGGCCGACGAAGCGGTCTTCTCGCCCGAGGACGCGCTGGCGGTCGTCCGAGCGGACGCCGCGGACGCGCTGAACGTGAAGTTGGGCAAGTCCGGCCCGATGGCGGCCGCCGACATCGCGGCCATCGCCGAGGCCGCGAATCTGGAGTTGATGGTCGGCTGCATGCTCGAAAGCGCGCTCGGCATCCGGGCGAGCGCCCACGTCGTGGCGGGACTCGGATCGTTCGACTACGTGGACCTCGACGGCAACCGCCTGCTCGCCGAGGACGTGGTGGATTCGGGAGCGAGTTCGGGTCCCGAAATCGAGATTACCGGGCCGGGTCACGGCGTCGTTCCCGAGACCGAGCGATGAGGGCTTCGAGTAACGCGAACGGAACACTGATTACTACTGTCCACTGTCACCATTACTCATGAGCGTAACACGCATCTCGGACGCCGACGACGGCGTGTCGTACAAGCAGGTCGAACTCGACCTCTGGCACCCCAACTGCTGGACGCTGGAAGTGACCGACGACCACCCGAGCACCCACGTCATCGAAAAGTCGCTGTACCCGACCGACGACCAGATAAAGGGCGACTTCCTGCTCGTCGCGGACGGCGAGACGAGCATCGAGACGTTCGTCGAGGCCATCGACGACCACCGGGTCGTCGGCGAAGTCGCGGTCCTCAAGCAGTCCGACGAACGCGCTCGCGTCGTCGTCAACTACGAGCGCACGAGCAGCATCGTCCCCGACATCGTGAACTCCGAGTTCATGCCGGTCGACCCCGTCCACATCACCGAGGGCACCGAACACTGGACCGTGCTGGTCAGGGCGGACAGACTCGGTGACGTGGTCGAAGCGATGCAGGCGGAGTACGACGTGGACGTGAGTTCGATTCGGGAGGCCGACTCGAAGGAGAGCGTCGAGTTCGCCGACTTCGTGGACCAGGTCGAGGACCGCCTCTCGGCCCGCCAGACCGAGAGCCTGCTGAACGCCCGGCGCATCGGCTACTACAACTGGCCCCGCGACGTGTCGGCCGACGCCGTGGCCGACTGTCTGGAGGTGAGCAAGCCGACCGTCCTCGAACACCTCCGGAAGGGCGAGCAGAAGGTGTTGAACCTCTGTCTGGACGAGTTGGAACGCCGGCAGGGTCGACCGCGATGAGCGGCGATGCGGACGCGACGGCCGGGGAATCGCCATCCGACGACGCCGACGAATCGCCACTCGATGCCGAGAAATCGCCACCCGACGACGCCGACCTCGAAATCGCGGACGTTCTCGACGTGGACTACCCGAGCGCGCCCGAATGGTCGGCCGACGGCGCGTTTCTGGCGACGCTGGTCTACGAGGACGACGGGAACGCCCTCCGAATCGTCGCGCCCGGCGAGTCGGCCGCGTCGTCGGACGCGGCCGACTCGTCCGACGCCGGAATCAGTGGCCACGTCACCGGATTCGCGTGGGCACCCGAGACCCGACCCACCGAGTTCGTCCTGACCACCGACGCGGGCGAGACCTACCGGGGCGACGCCGCCGACCGGTCGCTCCGACTCGTCGCCCGGTCGCCCGCGGGCGAGGCCCACCACGAGTGGTCGCCGTCGGGAGACCGACTCGCGTTCTACCGCGACGGGGCGGTCTGCGTCCGCGACGCCGACTCGGGCGCCGAGCGCCGCCTCGACCTGCCGGGCCACGAGACGTTCCTGCCGAGCGAGCGCATGCTGGCGTGGGACGACGCGGGCGAGCGCCTCGCCTTCTCGTTCACCGACCGCGAGTCCCGACAGGTCGGCGTCGCGGACGCCGAGTCGGGCGACCTGCTGTGGCGGACCGACGCGCCGGCGTCGTGCGCGAATCCGGCGTGGCTCGCGGACGGCCGGGTCGTCTTCGAGCGCGTCGTGGCGAGCAGGACCGTCCGGTCGGTGGTCGCCGCCGACCCCGAGACCGGCGCGGAGACCGAACTGGTCCGCGACGAGGACGAGCGCGGCACCGTCTCGTCGGGCGCGCCGACCGTCTCGCCCGACGGGACCCGACTCGCCGTCGCGCTCCCGCTCGACGGGTGGGAACACGTCTTCGTCCTCGACTGCGAGACCGGCGAGCGTCGGCAACTGACCGCGGGCGAGTTCGAGGACAAGGGCCTCGCCGGGTCCTCGCCCCGGTGGGTGGACGGCGAGACGCTGGCGTTCGCGTCGAACCGCCGGAACCTCGGCGAGCGACAGCTCTTCGCGGTCGATGTCGAAACGGAGGCGGTCCGCCCGCTGGTCGAGTCGCGGGGGACGAACGTCCACCCGGACCCCTCGCCCGCGGGCGACCGACTGGCGTACGTCCACGCCGACGCCGACGTCTCGCCCGAGGTCAGGGTGCAGTCGCTCGGCTCCGACGAACCGCCGACCCGCGTGACGCGCTCGACGGTCGAGGACTGGCCGGTCTCGGCGCTCGCACCCGAAGAAGTCAGTTTCGAGAGCGCGGACGGCCGCGAGATTCGGGGCTACCTCTTCGACCCGCGCGAGACCGAGGCGGTCGAGGCGGAAGCGGACGAGGGTGAGGCGGAAACGGGCGACGCGGCGGACCTCCCCGCCGTGGTCTGGGTTCACGGCGGCCCGATGCGCCAGATGCGCGACGGCTGGCACCCCTCGCGGTCGTACGGTCTCGCCTACGCCTTCCACCAGTACCTCGCCCGGCGGGGCTACGTCGGCCTGCTGGTCAACTACCGCGGCGGCATCGGCTACGGCCGGGAGTTCCGCCAGTCGCTGACCGAGGGGTACGGCCGCGACGAGATGGCCGACGTGGTGGCGGGAGCCGAGTTCCTCCGGAAGCGCGAGTTCACGTCGGGGCAGGTCGGCGTCTGGGGGCTGTCGTACGGCGGGTACGCGACGCTCCAGATTCTGGGCACCCACCCCGAGGCGTTCGACGTGGGCGTCAACCTCGCGGGGCTGGCGGACCTCGAACTCTACGAAGAGTGGGCGACCCAGACGAAGTTCCCCGCCGTCGAGTCCGCCCAGTCGCTGACTTTCGGCGGGAACCCGTGGGCGGCCGCCGACGAGTGGGCCGCGGCGAGTCCGAAGACCCACTTCGAGAACTACGAGGCACCGCTGTACAACTTCCACGGCACGGGCGACTCGTACGTCAACTTCGAGCAGTTGGACGCGGTAATCGAGGGGATGCTCGAACACGGCAACGAGTACGAAGCCGAGTACTACCCCGGCGAGAACCACGTCTTCGCCGAGCGCGCGACGTGGGAGCGCACCCTCCGGAAAATCGAGTCGGCGTTCGACGAGCATCTGAAGTGACCGGTGGCGCGGCAGACAAACACAGCGCTATTTCCGAGACAGACACAGAATTACTATAGAAATATTTATCGTTATATCGGGTCGGGCAACGGCCAATCGACTCCCCGCGAACGCTCGGCCGAGAACCCGCCGTGGGTGGATGAAGGGGCCGCCCGCTCGCGGGCCAACGGCCCGTGGTCGTCTGGCCGACCCCTATCCGGAACGACCGAAGGGAGCGGAGGATATGTCGGCCAGCGACCGCGAGCGGGCGGGGGCTTCGGGAGCGTTCTTCATTGCGTCTTCCGCGGTCGTTTCCAGAAAAACAGCGACTCGAATGTCACAAACTCCGACTCACTTCAGCAGTCCACGAACGAACTCGTCTTGCCGACGCCGGGCCTCGTCCGCTTCGACCGTCAAGCCGCCGTACACGACCGAGAAGAACGCGTCCGGGTCGTCGTCACGGCGAACCACGCCCGAGAGCGCGCACGTCGCCGTCAGGGTCCCGGTCTTGGCGCGCAGACCGTCCGCGCCGTCCAAACGCGACGACAGGGTGCCCTCGCCCGGCGCGGGGAGCGAGTCGAAGAACGCGTCGGCCCACGGCGCGTCGTCGGCCCGCGCGAGCAGGCCGACCATCCCCCGCGCGGTGACGAGGTTGTAGCGCGACAGGCCCGACCCGTCGCGGAGGCGGCAGGCCGCCGCGCCGCACTCTTCGAGGAAGTCGGTGGCTATCGACTCCCACGCCGCCCACGACCCCTCGCCGTCGCACTCGGCGGCGACGGTCCGGGCGAGTTGCTCGGCGACGAAGTTGTCCGAGGGAACGTTCATCGACCGAAGCAGGTCGGCGACCGGCGCGGACTCGACGGCGCAGGCGAACGCCTCCTCCGCGTGAACGTCGTCCCGGTCGGTCGCGGTCGAATCGGCCGATTCGACCGCGCGAACCTCGCCTTCGACGCTCACGCCCGCGGATTCGAGCGCGTCCAGCAACGCGAGTCCGAAGTGGCGCTCGGGCCGGACGACCGGCGCGCGCTCGGTCCGGTCGGCCCCCGGCGGGAGCGCTCCCTCGACGCGAATCGTCCCTTCGTCGGGGTCGGTGACGACCCGCAGGTCGCCGTTCCCGTCGCTCGCGTCGGCCTCGCCGTCCTCGCTCTCGCCGCCCGCCTCGACCGCACGCAGGTCGGTCTCGACCGCTATCTCGGGCGAGTCGGGGACGACCGAGACCCGAAAGTTGCCCGACTCCTCGGGGTCCGAAATCCGAACCTCGACGGCGTTGCCGGCGAGTGCGAGCGCGGAACTCGGCGCGCCGTAGGCGTACCGCCGGTCGCCGACGGTCCACCCCGGTCCGTACCGGCCGCCGGAGAAGTGAGTCCCGTCGAGCAGGAGGTCGCCGGCGACCGCGCCGACCTCCGCGGCCACCGCGTCGGCGAGCGCGCGCAGGTCCTCACCGTCGAGGTCCGGCGCGCCAGACCCGCGGACGAGGAGGTCGCCCGCGAGTCGGTTGCCCTCCCTCTCGCCGCGCCCCTCGACGCGCGTCTCGAAGGCGTAGCCGGGTCCCAACGCTTCGAGCGCGAGCGCCGACGTGACGAGTTTCGTGTTCGACGCCGGGGCGAGCGCCCGGTCGGGGTCGAGGCTGGCGAGGGCCTCGCCGCCACCGTCGTCGCTGGCGAGTCCGTCGCCCGCGGCGACGGACTCGCCGTCCGCTCGCGCCACGGCCAGCACCCCGACGCTCGCGCCGTCGATGCCCGCGAGCGGCGCGGTCGGGTCGCTCACCACTCGAACGCCTCGCTGGCCTCGGCGTCCAAGTGGCACGCCGACCGGTGGTTCTCGCCGACGGATTCGAGCGGCGGCACCTTCGACTCGCAGCCCGACTCGTGGGGCGCGAGCGCACCGAGCGCGTCGTTCCAGTCGTCGCGGGCGACCGCTTCGGCGGCCTCCCGAATCGCGCGCTCGGCGTCCGGCGGAATCTCGCTCAGGCGGTCGAAGTGGGCCGCCACCAACTCGTCGGGCGAGCGGTCGGCGTCGAGGTCGCCGGTTTCCACGCCGTCGCGGAACGCGGCGAACTCCGCGTAGCTCTCGTCGGTGAACCCCTCCGGGACGATGAAAGCGGGACAGCGCGTGTGGAACTTACAGCCCGAGGGCGGGTCGGTCGGACTCGGCACGTCGCCCGCCAGTTCGGCGACGACGCCCGCCGTGTCGGGGTTCGGGTTCGGCACCGCGTCGAGGAGCGAGCGCGTGTAGGGGTGGTGCGGTTCGGTGAACAGGCGCTCGGTCGGCCCGGTCTCCACGAAGTCGCCGACGTACATCACCGACACGCGGTCGGCCATGTTGCGGATGACGCCGAGGTCGTGGGTGATGAACAGGTACGTCAGGCCGAACTCCTCCTGCAGGTCGTTCATCAGGCTAAGAATCTGGGCCTGCACGGACATGTCCAGCCCCGAGACCGGTTCGTCGGCGATGACGAGGTCCGGGTTGATGCTGAGCGCCCGCGCGAGGTTGATGCGCTGGCGCTGGCCGCCCGAGAATTCGTGGGGGTAGCGACCGTAGTAGTCGCCCTCCAGTCCGACCTGTTCGAGCAGTTCGACCGCGCGGTCCTTCCGGTCGGCCTTCGACCACCCCGCGGCCTCCAGCGGGTCGGCGATGATTTCGCCGACCTTCCGGCGCGGGTTCAGACTGCTCATCGGGTCCTGAAACACCATCTGGACGTTCTCGCGGAACCACTGCTCGTCCTCGCTCTCGAAGTCCGTCACGTCCCGGCCGTCGAACCGGATGGTCCCGCCGGTCGGTTCTTCGAGACCGACGACGGTCCGTGCGAGCGTGGACTTGCCGCACCCCGACTCGCCGACGACGCCCAGCGTCTCACCCGGATAGAGGTCGAAGCTCACGCCGTCCACGGCCTTGACGCTCGAATCGTCGAAGCGGAACGGGAGGCCGTCGCCCCCGCGGTCGAACTTCACGGAGTTGACGAATCCGGAGTTGACCGGGAAGTGCGTCTTCAGCCCCTCGACGCTCAGGAGGGGTTGGTCGGCGTCTTCCCGACGGCGCTCGACGGTCGAACTCATCGGTCACCTCCGAGTCCGCCGCCACCGGCGTCGCGGTCGTCGGCTCTCGGTCCGCCGTCCGTCCGGCCCCTTCCGCCGGTTCCACCGCTCCCTCCTCGTCCGCCGCCCGTCTCGTGGAGTCGCGGGTCGGACTTGCTCTCGTCGCCGTAGATCAGACAGGCAGCCTCGTGGTCGGGACCCACCTCGTAGTCGGCGGGTTCGACCTCGGCGCAGTCGGCGAACGCGGCCGGACACCGGGTCCGGTAGCGACACCCCGACGGCGGGTCGATGGCGCTCGGCATCGACCCCTCGATGGGGTCCAACTCGCCGACCTGCCGGTCGGCGGTCACCGTAGAGCGGAGCAGCGCCTGCGTGTAGGGGTGCTTGGGGTTGCGATACAACTCCTCGTAGGGCGCTTTCTCGGCGACTTCGCCGAGGTACATCACGGCCACCCGGTCGCACACCTCCCGGACGACCCCGAGGTCGTGGGTCACGTATATCATGCTCGTGTCGTACTCCGTCTGGATGTCGTTGAACAGGTCGAGAATCTGGGCCTGAATCGTCACGTCGAGCGCCGTCGTCGGCTCGTCGGCGATTATCAGGTCGGGTTCGCAGGACAGCGCCATGGCGATGATGGCGCGCTGTTGCATCCCGCCCGAGAACTCGTGGGGGTACTGGTCGGCGCGCTCGGCCGGGTCGGGGATGCCCACGTCGTCCAGCAGTTCGACCGTGCGGTCCCACGCCTCCTCGTCGGTCACGTCGTGGTGGTGTTCGATGATTTCGGAAATCTGGCTCCCGACCGTGAAGACGGGGTTTAGCGCCGACATCGGGTCTTGGAAGATGAACGAGATCTCCTTTCCCCGGACCTCGTTCCGGAGTTCGGTCTCCGAATAGTCGAGCAGCTCCTCGCCCTTGAACCGAATCGACCCGTCTACGATGTGGCCGGGCGGCCGAACTAATCCGAGGAGACTCTGGACCGCGACGGACTTGCCCGCGCCGCTCTCGCCGACCAGTCCGAGCGTCTCGCCCCGCTCGATTTCGAAGCTGATGCCGTCTACCGCCTGCACGATGCCCTCCTCGGTGTAGAAGTACGTCGTGAGGTCTTCGACTTCTAGTAGGGCCATCAGTCGTCACCTCCGCCTTGCGGGTCGGGACCCGGACCACCGTCGGTCGGGTCGCCGTCGATGGTCGGTTGCGCCGGGGCGTCGGGTTCGGTGGTGCCCGGCATCGGCAGGTCGTCCTCGTCGTAGGGTTGGCGGAGCGTCGTCTTGGGGTCCATCGCGTCGCGCAGGCCGTCGCCGAGCATGTTGAACCCCATCACGGTCAGGAATATCATCAGGCCGGGGAACGCCGCGACCCACGGCGCGATGAGCATCGCCTGCTGAGCGTCGTTCAGCATCCGGCCCCACGAGGCGGTCGGCGGTTGGACGCCGAACCCGAGGAACGACAGCGCGGCCGCGCCGATGATGACGCCGCCCATCGAGAGCGTCGCCTGCACCAGCACCGCCGCGAACCCGTTTGGCACGATCTCGCGAAGCAGAATCTTGTGGGTCGGCAGGCCCGCCGCGCGCGCCGCGTCGACGTACTCCTCTTCCCGAATCGAGAGGACCTCCGAGCGCATCACGCGGGCGTAGGCCGGGATGCCGATGACGCCGTAGGCCAGAAACAGGTTCCAGATGCTCGGGCCGAGAATCGCCATCAGGGTCATCGCCAGCACGAGACCCGGAATCGAGTACAGCACTTCCACGAGGCGCATCAGCAGGTCGTCGGTGTAGCCCCCGCTGTAGGCCGCGAACGACCCGACGAGGATGCCGCCGCCGAACGAGATGCCGACCGAGACGATGCCGATGGAGATGGCGATGCGGGTCCCGTAGATGATGCGGGCCAACACGTCGCGGCCGAACTGGTCGGTGCCCATCGGGTGTTCGAGCGACGGCGGCGCGAAGGCGTTTATCTGGTCGTGGGCGTGGGGGTCCGCGACCAGCGTCGTGATGATGGCCTTGTCGAGCAGGAGTTTGTCGATGGTCGAGACGATAGCCAGCACGACCAGCGTCCCGACGATGAGTCCGCCCGCGAGCGCGGTCGGACTGTGCCGCAGTTCCTTGAGTGTCGATACGACGCCGCTCTCGGTCTCGAAATCCGCACTGGAGACGGTGGTACTTTTCGAGCTCATGTCAATCGTACCTGATTCGGGGGTCGATGTAGGCGTACGCGAGGTCGGTCAGCAGGACGCCGGTCAGGAACAGGACGGCGAAGAAGATGTTCAAGCCGATGATGACGCCGTAGTCCTGATTTAGCAGGCCGTTGTAGCCCAGTCGCCCCATGCCGGGGATGGCGAAGATGGACTCCACGATGACGCTCCCGTCGAGCAGGAACGACAGTTGGAGTCCGATGATGGTCACGAGGGGCAACAGCGCGTTCCGGAAGGCGTGCCGAAGCAGGATGCGCCGCTCGGGAAGCCCGTAGGCGCGCGCCGTCTCGACGTAGTCCTTCGATAGCTCCTCGACCATCGACGAACGGGTCATCCGCATCAGCGTCGCGGTCTGTGCCGTGGCGAGCGTGATAATCGGCAGGACGAGGTGCTTGGCCGCGGCTACCGGGTCCTTCAACGGCGAGACGTACCCCGACGCCGGGAGCACGTTGAACTCGTAGGCGAACAGGAAGATGAGCATCAGCCCGAGCCAGAAGTTCGGGGTCGAGAGGCCGGCGAGTCCAACGAACCGCGAGACGTGGTCGCCCAACTCGTTGTGCTTGGCCGCCGAGTAGACGCCCAGCAGCAGGGCGGTCGGGAGCGCGATGACGTACGACAGGCCCATCAGCACGACCGTCGGTCCCATGCGTTCGAGCATGAGGCCGGTCACCGGGCGCTTGCGCATGAACGACTCGCCGAGGTCGAACTGCAGCAGTCGCCAGAGGTAGTCGAGGTACTGCTTCCAGAGCGGTTGGTCGAAGCCGTATCGCTTTATCAGTTCGTCCGCGAGGGCCTGACTCGGGTTCAGGCCCAGATATATCCGGACCGGGTTCCCCGGCAGGGCGTGGACCATCACGAACGTGAGGGTGAACACGCCTAGCAGGACCGGAATTATCTGAAGCGTGCGTCGAATCGTGTATCTGTACAAACTCATGCTTGGCGTGTCGTCCGACGTGAGCGTCTCATTGTCATTGAGTAACTATAGTCGTACTGAATGCGGAAACGGGGAGGGACGTTACTTCTGGATGTACGCGTTCGACCACTCGTTACAGAGCGGTTGCTGGGTGAACGCGCTCGGCTCGTAATCTTTCACGTCCTTGCTCCACCCGGTGACGGCCTGCTCGGAGAACACAGGGATGTGGGGGTACAGCGACTGCCACGTCTCGGCGGCGTCGATGTACATCTTCTTGCGCTCGGCCCTGTCGTTCGTCCGGCGGGCCTGCCGAATCGTCTCGTCGACCTTCTGGAGTTTGTCGCTGTCCTGGGTCTGGTAGAGGTACGCGGCCGTCGCGTTCCCGACCACGTCGTCGTTCATGCCGCCTTCGTCGTTGCGCAGGTCCCGGAACAAGTAGTAGTAGAACCCGTCGGGGTCCTGTCCGCCCGACCAGCCGTAGATGTTCACGTCGAACTCCCCGGAGTCGAGTTCGGTGAGCCACTGGCCGATGGTGACCTCCCGGACGTTCGCCTCGATGCCGACCTTCTTCAGCTCCTTCTGGAGGATGATGGCCATGTTTTTGAACTTCGAACTGGCCAGCGACGATATCTTGAGCGTCTTGTCCATCCCGCCGCCGTAGCCCGCCTCCTTGAGGAGCTGTTTGGCCTTCTGGTGGTCCTTGGCCGGGTAGTACTTCTCCTTCCACTCCTTCCACGGGAACTCCCACGACTTGTTGACGTCCTTCGGCATGAAGCCGTACGAGCGCTTGCCGAGTTGCCCCTTCGTGGCCTTCAGAATCTCGTCGTAATCGACGAGGTACTGCATCGCCTCCCGGACTTTCACGTTGTCGAACGGCTTGCGCATCGAGTTGAAGATGAGGCCGTTGTAGTCGAAGTGGGAGATGCGCTTCATCTTGATGCCCTGTTCGGACTTGGCCTTCCCGATCAGGTTCTTCGGCACGGTGGCCTGATGGACTCCGCCGGAGGCCAGTTCGACGAACTGGACCTGCGGTTTGGGGATGATGCGCATCCGCACTTTCCCGAGGTTCGGCTTCTTGAGGAAGTAGTCCTCGTTGCGCGCCAGGTCGATGTGCGACGACGAGACGTGCTTGTCGAACGCGAAGGGACCGGAGCCGACAGGGTCCTGGCCGAACTTCTTCTGGCCCTTCTGTTCGGCGGCGCTCTTGGACACGATGCCCGCGTTCATCCCCGACAGCACCAGTTGGAACAGCGCGAAGGGGTACTTGAGGTTGAACGTCGCCTCGTACTTGCCCGACGCCTCGACGGTGTCGATGAAGTCGAGGTTCGCCTTGTTCGGCGACTTGTTCGCGGGGTCGAGCATCCAGTTGATGGAGTA
The DNA here is from genome assembly GCF_023238445.1 of Halorussus gelatinilyticus. GTDB lineage: Archaea > Halobacteriota > Halobacteria > Halobacteriales > Haladaptataceae > Halorussus > Halorussus gelatinilyticus. The sequence continues at coordinate 1,623,906 of NZ_CP096658.1, forward strand.
GGCCACGTCCTCGGCCGTGAGCTCGTCGCCGTTGTGGAACGTCACGCCCTCCTTGAGCGGGATGACGAACGTCGTGTCGTCCTGCTGTTTGGGCTGTTCCTTGGCGAGGTGGGGCACGAACTTCTTCCCGTCGGGGCTGGGAAGGTAGAGCGTGTCGAAGATGTAGTGGAGGAAGCCGTTCACCCACGCGAGCTCGTTCATCCGGGGGTCGAGCGTCGTCGCGTCCTCGGCCGTCGTCCCGATGAACGTGCCGCCGCCCTGCACGTTCTGTTGCTGTTCTTCGGTCGTCTCGGTGCCGCCACCCATCGACTCCGCAGTCGTGGTGCCGGCACCGCCAGTGGTCGTCTCTTGGCCGCCGTCGCCGCCAGTGCAACCAGCCAGCACGCTGCCACCCAGTAAGCCCGAAGTCGCCAAGAAGCGACGCCGGTCGAAATTCGTACGTTTGTCAGTCATGATTGAGTACGGTCAACTCGAACCGTGATAACGGATAGCAAGTCGAATGGGGGTAAATAAGTGCGCCCTATTATGCTAGCGGTCAGCAACGACCTGCACCGAGAGTTCGTCGTACGCGCCCCGAGCGCGCCAGTCCGGAACGGCGAGGTACCCCGTGAACGCGACGGTTCCGGGGTACGCGACCCACTCGTCGCCGTCCCGACCTCGGCGGCGAATCCGGCCGTCCCACGTCGCCGAGAACGCCCGGCGCTCGCCGCCGCCGAGGACGGTCGTCCGGGTCGCCTCGGGCGGTTCGATGCCGCGCTCGTCGGCCTCCGGCGCGTCGTCCACCCGCCACCCCCAGACGCGACTGGTCGGGTGCGTGAGTCGGACCGAGACCGGAAGCCGGTTCCTGACCGCGACGACGAACCGGGCCGACTCGCCGACCGTCACGGTCTCGGGGCCGTGGACCGTCACCGAGAGCGCCCGGACCGCGAGCGACTCGGGGACGAGTCCGGCGGCCCACCCGGTACCGCTACCGTCGTCGTCGGAGAGTGAAAACTGCCGCATTCGTCGGGACAGTCGGACCGGCCCGACTAATTTGTTCGCCCCGACGACGCCTCCTCGCCTCGCAGGTCGTCGGGAATCCTGTCGTTGCCCAGCACGTCCTCGCAGGTCTCGCGCGCCCGAATCGACTCCACGTCGCCGGACTCCCGGACCAGCGCGACCGGGGGCTTCGGTTCGGCGTTGGTGTGGCTCGCGCTCCCCAGCGAGTAGGCCCCGATTCGGTCCACGACCAGCACGTCGCCGCGGTCGAGTTCCGGCAGGGCAACGTCCTCCTGAATCACGTCGCCGGTGTAACAGAGCGGTCCGGCGACGTGGTACTCCTCGGTCGGGTCGGCCTCCGAGAGCGCGTAGATGGGGTAGGGCCAGTACGACGAGACCGCGTTCGTCCCGGCGTCCAGCACCGCGAACGAGGCGTGGGGCGTCTCCTTCACGACGCCGACCTCGGCGAGCAGCGCGCCCGCGTTGCCGACGAGTCGGCGGCCGGGTTCGACGCAGAGGGTCGGTTCCGCGAGGTCGCGGTCGGCCGCCGCGCTCCGCACGGCGTCGGCCATGCTCGCCACGATGGTCTCGGTGTCAGGTACCTCCTCGTCGTAGGGGACCGGGAAGCCCCCGCCGAGGTCCAGCACGTCGATTTCGACGCCGGTCGCGTCGCGCACGTCGGCGGCGAACGACAGCATCTCGCGGGCCGCGACCTCGTAGGGTTCGACGCCGCGAATCTGGCTCCCGACGTGCAACTGGACGCCGACGAGTTCGACGCCCTGCGCTTCTACCGCGTCCTCGGCGACCGCCAGCGCCCGGCCCGACTCGATGTCCAAGCCGAACTTGCTCTCGCGCGTGGCGGTGGCCACCTCGGGGTGAGTGGGCACCTCCATCGCGGGATTGCCGCGAATCAGCACCTCGGCCTCCGTCCCGGTCCGGTCGGTCGCCTCCCGAATCTTGGCCAACTCCTGTTCGTTGTCCACGAGGAACCGCTCGACGCCGAGGTCGAGCGCGCGCTCCACGTCCTCGACGGGTCGATTCATCCCGGTCAGAAGCACGTCCTCGGGGTCGAACCCGGCGGCCTGCGTGGCGGTGAGTTCGCACCGAGCGTACGCCTCGGCGTGACAGCCCTCGTCGCGGAGGACCGACAGGACGCCGAGGTTGTAGTTGGCCTTGACCGCGAAGTGAATCGTGGAGTCGGGGTAGTGGTCGTCGAGCGCCGCCCGGACCTCCCGGTAGTTGCGCCGCAGGTCCTCCTCGAAGAAGGCGTACAGCGGAGTGTCGAACGCCTCGAACAGCGCGTCCCGGTGGTCGAGCAGTCGGGCCTTGCGTGCCGCTAAGTCCATAGTCGGTGGAGGGAGAACGGCGACAAAAGCTATCGACCTAGCATGCGGGGTCCCGAGGCGAGCGAACCCCGAGGCGGGCTACCGCGGACCGAGCAACTATCACGCTCGACTGTGAGACCTGTGGGCATGGACGAACCTGCCGTCCGCTTCGCGGACCTCGAAACGCTGGTCGCGGCGCGCGGGCCGCCGGGTGCGGAGTACCCCGTCGCCGACGCCTTCGCCGAACTGGTCGAACCGCACGTCGATTCGGTCGGGTACGACGAGATGGGCAACGTCGTCGCCACGAGCGAGGGCGACCCCGACGCGCCCGAGATTCTGCTCGCGGCCCACACCGACGAACTCGCCGTGCTCGTCGAGGACGTGACCGACGACGGCTTCCTGGAGTACGCGATGCTCGGGGGCCACTACAAGGGCAACTTCCCCGGCCAGCGCGTCCGGGTCGGACCGGACGGCGTCCTCGGCGTCGTCGGCCCGAAGTCCCGCCACTACATGTCCGGCGACGAGAAGGAGTCGCTGGCCGAGGACCTCGTCGTGGACGTGGGCGCGAGCAGTCGCGCCGAGGTCGCGGAACTGAACGTCGAACCCGGCGACCACGCGACGTGGGACCGCGAGGTCGCCGAACTCGCCGGCGACCGCGTCACGGGCCGGGCGCTCGACGACCGCCTCGCGCTCGCGGTCCTCCTCGGAGTCGCGCGCACCGCCGACACCGACGCCACGGTCCACTACGCCGCCACGGTGCAGGAGGAGGTCGGCCTGCGCGGCGCGCGGGCGACCGGGTTCTCGGTGGACCCCGACGTCGCGATTGCGGTCGAAATCTTCCCGGCCGACGACTACCCCGCGGGGGGCGACGACGGACCGGGGGTCGAACTCGGTGAGGGTCCGGTCGTGGAGTTCGGCGACGGCACCTCCGAGTACCTGTTCGGCGGCGTGCTGGTCGATAGACGGACGCGCTCGTGGCTCGAAACCGCCGGGGAATCGGCCGGGGCGTCGCTCCAGCAGGCCGTGATGATAGGCGGCACCACCGACGCCACCGAGTTCCAGCAGGTCCGGGGCGGGCGACACGCCGGAGCCATCGCGGTCCCCTGTCGCTACACCCACTCGCCGGTCGAGACGGTCTCGCTCGCGGACGCCCACGAGACCGCGGCCGTCCTCGCCGAGGCCCTCGAAACCCCGTTCCCGTCCCGCGACGAGGTCCGGTGGGGATGAGGCCCGACACGCCCGCAATCGACCGCCGCGACGAACTCGTCAAGTACGTCGAGTCCTACGCCGACCGCCTCGACGGCCGACTCGGCGTCTTTCTCGGATTCCCGCGCGGTCCCGACGAGTTCGACGTCGTGGCCGAGCGAAACGCCGAAACCGCCTTCGCCGCGGCGAGCACCATCAAACTGCCAATCCTCTACGCGCTCTACGACGAGTACGACGGCCGACTCGGGGACTTGGAGGAGAGCCGGGAAATCGCGGCCGAGAACCGGGTCGCCGGGAGCGGTCTCTACCACCTGCTCGACTCGACCGCCCCGTCGGTCGAAGACCTCGCTCGCGCGATGATAGCCGTCAGCGACAACGCCGCGACGAACGAACTCGTCGACCTCTTGGGGATGGACCGAATCGAGGAAACCGCGGCCGACCTCGGGATGGAGCGGACCCGCCTGCGCCGGAAGATGATGTCGACGGTGGGCGACAACGACCTCGAACTGACCGGCGACTGGCCCGCGGGCGAACCCGCGAACGCGACCGCGCCCGCCGACTGCGCCCGCCTGTTCGCCGACCTGATTTACCGGACGACGCTCTCGGACGCGGCCTACGACCGGCTTTCGGTCCCGCTCCGCGAGCAGAAGCACGCGATGCTGTTCCCGCGGTACCTCCCGATGGACGTCGAGCGTGCGCACAAGACCGGACAACTGCCGAGCGCCGCGCTGGATACGGGGTACGTCGAACCGCCGGCCGGAATCCGCCGCGGCGGATTCGGCCGACCCCCACTCCGACTCTCACTCCAACCCCGACCCTGTCACCGTCCCCGACCCCGACGACCCGCCCCTCGTCTTCGCGGTGTTCGCCGACGAACTCGCCGTCGGCACCGACGGGGCCGACGCCATCGCCGAAATCGGGGACGCGGCGTTTTCGTGGCTGTCGCGTCGGTCGGCGTGAGTCGCGGCGCGCCTCGCGCTCGCATCGCGTCGCCGAACTGATGGGACACTCGTTACCACGTCTCGACAACCGACTTACGGGAAGCCCCGAAAGGGGAGGACACGCCGAAAATCCCTCGCGCTGGACCGAGCGACCGACGAACCGACGACCGACCCGCAACCTTCAAAAACACCCTCTTCGTTTCGAAACACCATGGACCTCGCAGCCGACGACAGTATCACCGAGGGCGGCCTCCTCGGTCCGATGTTCAAGCTCGCGTGGCCCATCGTCGTCATCCAGCTGTTGCAGGTGACGTACAACATCGCCGACACGTTCTGGCTCGGACGGCTGTCGGCGGACGCGGTGGGCGCGCTGAGCCTCGCGTTTCCGCTCATCTTCCTGCTCATCTCCATCGCGGGCGGGTTCACGACCGCGGGGTCGATTCTGGTCGCCCAGTACACCGGTGCCGACAGCGAGGGGTCGGCCGGGGAGGTCGCGGGCCAAATCGTCTCGTTCGTCACGCTCTTGGCGCTCGCGCTGAGCGTTCTGGGCTACTTCGCCACCGAACCGATGCTCGGCGCGCTCCCGAGTCAGGCCCAGACGACCGACCAAATCGTCCCGCTGGCCCGCGACTACATGGAGGTGTTCTTCCTCGGGTTGCCGTTCCTGTTCGGCTTCTTCGTGTTCACGTCGCTGATGCGCGGGTACGGCGACACGCGGACGCCGATGCGCGTGATGTTCGTCTCGGTCGCGCTCAACGTCGTGTTGGACCCGCTGCTCATCTTCGGCTACGGGCCGTTTCCCGCGATGGAGATAGAGGGCGCGGCGCTGGCGACCATCCTCTCGCGGGGCGTCGCCAGCGCGCTGGGCTTCTACGTCCTGTTCGTGGCGAAGGCCGGGCCGGACGTGTCGGTCGCCGACCTCGTGCCCGACTTGGGGTACATCTGGGACATCGTTCGCATCGGCGTCCCCTCGACCGTCGAGCAGTCGATGAGCGCGCTGGCGATGATAACGCTGACCGCGATGGTGGTCCAGTTCGCGCCGCCGGTGGTCTCGGCCTACGGACTGGGTAACCGACTCGCGTCGCTGGTCTTCCTGCCCGCGATGGGACTCGGCCGGGCGACCAACACGATGGTCGGCCAGAACCTCGGCGCGGGCAAGTCCGACCGCGCGGAACGCGCGGTCTGGATAGCCGCCAAGGCGGGCGCTGGGGTGATGTTCGTCGTCGCGGTCGTCGCGGCGCTCGTCCCCGAACCCATCGTCTCGGTGTTCCTCGCGACCGGGAGCGAAGCCGCCCGCGAGACGGTCGCGTACGGTTCGACCTACCTCCGGGTTCGCTCGGTCGAGTTCGTCTTCATGGCGGTCCTGCAGGTCATGCTCGGGGCCTACCGCGGCGCGGGCAGCACCAAGACTGCGATGGTGTTCTCGATGGTCGCTCTCTGGCTCGGTCGGGTGCCGACGGTGTACTACCTCGCGTTCGTCGCCGACTTCGGCGCGACGGGCATCTGGATCGGGATGGCGCTCGGGAGCATCGTCGGCGGCGTCGCGGCCGCGCTCTGGTTCACCCGCGGGACGTGGAAGGAGACGGTCATCGACGAGGAGAAGGCCGAGTCCCCCGACGCCGACGCGCCGACCGCGGACTCGCCGGAACCGGACCTCTCGGAGACGGCCGGCACGGACGGAAAGTAACCTACGACTCGACTTCCGTTCCGACCTACAACTCGACTTCCGTTCCGATTTCTCGCCCTTCCGCCTCCTCGAAGACGTACTCTGCACTCGCGGCGTCCAGCACCGCGGTCCCGACGCTCTCGACCACCAGAATCTCGTCCTCGGTCTCTCGTCCGGCGCGCTCCTCGAAGACCGCCGAGAGCGGGATCAGGTCGTCCGCGGCGAGGTCCGCCGCCAGCGCGTCCCCGATTCCGGCGACCTCCTCGGGCACGTCGGCGAAGACGCGGGCCGCACGCTCGAACACCGCGGGAGCCAGTTCCTGCATCTCGGCGGTGTAGGCCCCGACCGCGACGACCAGCGCGCCGGGCGCGAGCGCGTCGGCCGGGAACACCGGCTCGGTCGCGGTCGTCGCCGTGACTACGACGGTCGCGTCGGAGACGGCCTCTGCTGGGGTTTCCGCGGTCTCGACGGGGACGCCCGACTCCCCGAACTCCTCGCGGAGGTCGGCGGCGCACTCGTCTTTCGAGTCGCTCGGCGAGTAGACGCGCACCGACCGGAGGTCGGTCGCGGCCGCGATTGCGCGGGCCTGCCAGCGCGCCTGCGTGCCAGCGCCGACGAGCGCGAGCGTCACCGGTCCGGTAGCCAACTCCGCCGCCGCGAGACCGCCGATGCACCCCGTCCGCGCGTTGGTGATTCGGGTCCCCGCGAGGTAGCCCGCCGGAAGCCCGGTCGCGGCCTCGGTCAGCGCAATTTGGGCGTTGACCGTCGGCAGGCCGCGCTGGGCGTTGCCCTCGTGGACGCCGACGAGTTTCGTCGCGTAGAAGCGCGCGCCGTGGAGGTACGCGGGCATGACGAGACCGGTTCCCGCGGGGGCCGAGCCGTCGCCTGCGAGACCCGCGCCGACCGGGAAGTGCGGCCGGTCGGGACGCTCGACGTCGCCCCGGCCCTGCTTGCGGAAGGCGTCGCGGACGACCTGCAGGAGGTCGGCGAGGTCGAGGCAGTCGGCCACGTCGCCGTCGGAGAGAACTCTGACCATGCCCGGCGGTTGGAGCCCGCGGGCGTTAGTCGTTCCCCCGGCGAACCGGAGGTTCAGAACGACTCGTCGGTGTTCTCGCCCTCGGTGTTCCCGGCGCCGCGGTCGGAGTAGCCCTGGCGGCCCACCGCGTCGGCGCTGACCCGGTTGAGGATGGCCTGCTCGACCTCGTCGGCCGACTCGAAGGTCTCGTCGCCGCCCGTGACCATGACCTCCCGAAAGCTCTCCTCGCCGTCCGAGAGTCCGATCTCGTAGTCGCCGAACTGCTCCATCAGTTCGTCGGCGTCCATCGGGTAGTCGGCGTCCCGCAGGTCGTCTTTCAGGTCGCCGAGTTCGAGTCCCATCTCGCGGCTGTCGTCGCCAGATTCGCTCATGGCGGGGCTACGCTGCGAACTCGAATAAGGCGTACGGCCCCCGCGCCCCGTCAACGAGTGCGTTCCGGGACTCTCGGCGGACGACCGCGTTTCGCGACTCTTCACGACCACCGACTTACGCGACTCTTCACGGACTACAGGACGCGCCGCGTCTGCGCTCGCGGTTCCGCGCGAGCGCAGATGCACGCGGGGAGGTTCGGGGCGCTGTGCTGTACGGTTGCGGGGCGGTCTTCACAGGAGTCGGCTTCAGTGCGGTTCGCGGTCGCAGTGCCGTCTAGTACGGTCGCCGCGATTCCACCGCCGCAACACGAACCTCACCCGGTCCGGAATCCACCGCCTACAAGTCCGCACGCGCCGACGCCACCGACATGGACCTCTTCGACTCGACGTGGACCGACGCCGACGCGGCCGCGACCGACCTCGCGCTCCTGCCGGTCGGGAGTACCGAACAGCACGGTCCCCACGCGCCGCTCGGGACCGACGTGCTGACCGCGGAGGCGGTCGCGGAGGCGGGCGCGGCGGCCTACGACGGCGAGGTCGTCGTCGCGCCGGCGATTCCGGTCGGCGTGGCCGAGGAGCATCGCCAGTTCACGGGCACGCTATGGGTCAGCGAGGACACCTTCCGGAGCTACGTCCGGGAGACCGTCGCCAGCCTCGCGCACCACGGCTGGGACCGGGTGGTCCTCGTGAACGGCCACGGCGGAAACGTCGGCGCGCTCCGGGAGGTCGCGGCGACCATCGCGCGCCACGACGCGGCCTACGCCGTCCCGTTCACGTGGTTCGAGGCGGTCGGCGACCACGGCGACGACATGGGTCACGGCGGGCCGCTCGAAACCGCGATGCTCCGGCACGTCGCGCCCGACCTCGTGCGCGAGGAGCGCGTCGAGGAGGCCCGCGAGGGGTCGAGCGACGGCTGGGGCGAGTGGGTCAGCTACGCGAATCTGGCGGTCGATTCGGCGGAGTTCACGGAGAACGGCGTCGTCGGCGACCCCGCGGCGGGGCCGGCGGAACGCGGCGAGGAGTTGCTGGAACTGGCGGGCGAGGCGCTGGTGTCGCTGTTGGCGGCGGTCGAGTCGCGGGACGTGTCGCTCCCGCCGCACAAGTAGGGGTCAGGTGACCGGTCGGCTGGTCGGTGTAGGTCGGGGGTCGGTCTGGTTGGGCCGTGCGGCGGTCGCTCGCGCCGGGCCGAACCGCTACTCGGCGGCCTCGGCTTCCTCGGCGCTCTCGTCGTCGGCCTGCGCTTCCTCCGACTCGTCGGCGTCGGTCTCGTCGTCGGCGTCGTCCGCCTCGGTCCCGTCCGCCTCCTCTTCGTCGGCGCTCTGGAGTTCTTCGAGGGTGTTCTTCAGTCCCGGAATCGTGCTGGTGAGGTCGCCGACCTGCGACTTGGCGTCCTCGATGTCCTCGATGGCCTCGCCGACGCGCTCGATTTCGGCTTCGAGGTCGTCGGCGTCCTCGAACGCGTCGGCGCGCTCGCCCATCGTGTACCACTTCTTGGCGTCGCGGAGGTGGTCCTCGGCGTCGCCGGTGTCGAGCGCCGACCGGAGCGCGTTCAGCGCGCCGAGGGTGTTGTCCGCCTCGACGTTCCAGACGTCGTCGGTGTCGGGGAGCGAATCGCTGGCCTGTTGCAGGCTGGCCTCCACGTCCTCGCGGACCTCGTTGGCCGCCTCGCCGAACAGCTCGTCCTCGTCGAGTGTCGATTGGCTCATACGTTGTCGTTCGGCGCGATGCCTTTTAAAGCCACGCCCGAAACCGAAAGTGAAACCCGGCAACTCGTCGGGGACTCGTCGCGCCGAACCGAAAGCGACGACCCGACTCGGCGAACTGCGGCCGGATTCGGTCGGGCACCCCGCCGGCGCGTCGGGGCGTCGCGTCCGGCCGGTGGGTACGACCGAACCGACGGGGCCGAATATTTATCACCAGTCAGAAGAAAGATACGCGCATGGAGGACATTTTCGTCGGACGACTCATGTCGTCGCCCGTGAAGACGGTTTCACCCGACACGAAGGTCCACGTCGCCGCCGAGACGATGCTGGACGAAGGTATCGGTTCCGTCGTCATCACCGACGACGACGACGGCCAGTTGCTCGGCATTCTCACCGCGACGGACTTCGTCCACATCGCGGCCGAACAGCGCTGGGCCACCGACGCGACGGTCGAGAACTACATGACGACCGACGTGACGACGACCGACGCGAACGCCGAGGTCCGGGACATCGCGGACCTGATGATAGAGGAGGGCTTCCACCACGTCCCCGTCGTGGACGACGACGAGGGCGTCGTCGGGATGATCACGACGACGGACATCACGGCCTACATGTCTCACGTCCAGACGCCCAGTCCGTCGTAAGCGGACGATTTCTCGGTCACGAACGCTCTCTTTCGAGACCGCTGGTCAGCCACTGCGTCGCACGGATTGTCACCGTCCACGGAGTTCCGCGAATTCTCACTGTCCGGGGAGTTCCGCGAACTGTCACCGACCACAGGATGCGCCGGAAGACAAACCGCGTCTTCCGAGCCTCGTCTCACTTCGTTCGACGAGACACCGCACGCTCGGCCGCGCTCGCGGTTCTGCGCGGCCGAGCGTGCAACCGGGGAGGTTCGGGGCGCGGTCTGCGGTGCGGCCTGCGATATGGTCGCGGTTGCGGTCTAATTGGCGTCGGTAGAAGCGCGTCTCGGCCGCTCCCCGAAGTCGAACTTGCACGAAGCAAAGCTACCACTAGCCATCTAAGACATAGCTATACAATCATCAAAGAAACCTCTACCTAATTCACTGACTCGACTTTCATCAGCGGGTAGCCGTCCTCCATCGCCATCGAAGTCACGACTTCGACGCCCTCGTGGTCCACGATGATTTCGACCTCCATGAACCGGCCCGTGAGTTCGGTGTACCCGCCGGTCATCTCCTCCCGGAGCTTCTCGGCCAGAATCTCGACGGTCACGGACTCGGCGAACGGCTGGTTCTCGATGGACTCCTCGATGGCGGTTTCGAGGCTCGGCGCGCTCTCGGGGCTGACCGGCGTCCCGGCGAACTGGTGGTAGAGCGCGCCGAACTTGATGCCCGCCTCGAAGCAGGCTTCTTCGGCGTCGGTGGGGTCCGAGTCGGTCCGGCCCGAGTCGGTCTGGTCGCGGTCGCTGTCGTCCATGCGCGACTCGACGCGCGCCGCGGGAAAAAGCCGCCCGGTCCGTGTGGCTGTCTGTTCGTCCGGTCCGTCCGTCGGTCCGACGCGGGTCCCGTCCGTCCGTCGCCCGACGGACCCCGCCCGTGCGCCGGTCCAACACAGAATACCTATCAGTCTCCGACACCTCCCTTACCTATGGACTACGCATCTAACCTCGACAGAGCCATGGACGCGACGCCCGATTTCGAGGGGCAGAGCGAGCGATTCAGCTACCCCGACGCCGCCGCGCAGAAGGACGGCGCGTTCACCCGACTCACCAACCTGAGCGACATCGCCGACGCGCTCGGCCGCGACCCCGAACACATCCACAGCGCGCTCCAGCGCGAACTCGGGACCAACGGGAAACTCGAAGACGGCCGCGCCCGCTACAACGGGACCTTCTCCGGGTCGGACCTCGACGCCGCGATCGACAGCTACGTCCAGGAGTTCGTCCTCTGCTCGGAGTGTGGCCTGCCGGACACCCGCCTCGTCCGCGAGAACCGCAACCTGATGCTGCGCTGTGACGCCTGCGGTGCGTTCCGCCCCGTCACGAAGCGCTCGACGTCCTCGCAGAATCAGAACCGAGAGGCGGTCGAAGAAGGGTCCACCTACGAGGTCAAAATCACCGGTACCGGTCGGAAGGGCGACGGCGTGGCCGAGAAGGGCAAATACACCATCTTCGTGCCCGGCGCTCAAGAGGGCGACGTGGTGCAGATTTACATCAAGAACATCAGCGGCAATCTGGCGTTCGCGCGACTGGCGTAATCTCCTCGGTCCGAATTTCTCGTCTTCTCTTTGCTCTCTACTCGGTCTCTTTTCTCTCTACTCGGTCAGCGGCAGGACGACGCCGAACACGAGCGGCGAGAGCAACGCGCCGAGCGTTCCGATTATCTCCAAGTCCACGAACAGCGCGTCCTCCCACGCCGGGAGCGTGAGGTGCATCGCCGACGCGGTGAGTTCGCCGCCCGCCCCGACCGCGAACAGCGCGAGACTGAGCAGGAACCCCGTCTTGGCCAACCACTGGTAGTTCGGGTTTCCGTATCGACCCATGCGTTCGGCTCCGGCGGGATCCGAGAAAAACGTTGCCGTTCTCTATCGGTTCACAAAAGACGTTTATATGCCCAATTCGTCTGTCGTCGCAATGTACGAACTGCTCGCGGAACTCGGTACCGAAGCATTCGCGGTCGTCGCGTACGCGCTGGGGACGGTCGCACTGTCGCTCTTCGGACTCGTCGCGGAGTACAACAGCCTCCAGCGATTCGTCGGCGGCGACACGTTCCTCGCCGGTTGGTTCGCGGTCATGGGCATCGTGGCGCTGGCGTTCGCGGCGCAACTCGGCCGCGAGCGACTCCTGCCGCGCCTCGCCGCCGACTGACCCGCACCGAATCGTACCTTACTTATCATCCGATTCCCTCTCTCCACCTGAATGGACGACCCAGTCCTGCTGACGGGCGCGGAGGGCCGCGTCGGGCAGGCCATCCTCTCGGACCTCTCGGCGGAGTACGAGTGGCGACTCCTCGACCGGGACCCGCCGACGCGCGACACGGACCACGAGTTCGTCGTCGCCGACATCACCGACGAGGAGGCCGTCCGCGAGGCCGTCGAGGGCGTCGGGGCCATCGTTCACCTCGCGGGCGACCCCCGCCCCGAAGCGCCGTGGAACAGCGTGCTGAGCAACAACATCGACGGCACCCGGAACGTGCTGGAGGCCGCCGTCACCGAGGGAGTCGAGAAGGTGGTGTTCGCCTCGTCGAACCACGCCGTGGGGGCCTACGAGACCGACGAGCGCACCCCCGACATGTACCGCCCGAGCGACGACTACCGACTCGACGGGACGGAACTGCCCCGCCCCTCGAACCTCTACGGCGTCAGCAAGGCGACCGGCGAGGTGCTGGGTCGGTACTACCACGACGAACACGGCCTGAGCGTGGTCTGCGTCCGCATCGGCAACCTGACGAAGAACCACCCGCCGAAGGATTACGAGCGCGGGCAGGCGATGTGGCTCTCCCACCGGGACTGCGCGCACCTGTTCGACCGCTGTCTGCAGGCCGACTACGACTACGAAATCGTCTACGGCATCTCGGACAACGACCGGAAGTACTACTCCATCGAGAACGCCCGCGAGGTGCTGGGCTACGACCCGCAGGACAACTCCGCCGAGTTCGCCAACGCCGAGTGTTGAGCGCACTCAGGCGTCGAACAGCCCTTCCACGTCCTCTTCTTCGTGTCGGCGCTTGCCGACCGCGCCCTCCAATCGCTGGAAGATTATCCCGCGATTCGCCTCGTCGCGCGCGAAGTCCATGACGAACGTCACGAACTGGCTGGTCGCCTTCTCGTCGTCCAAATCGGCCCGAGCGTACTCGACGGCTCGCTCGACTACCGCCTCGTCGTAGCCGTACTCCTCGGCCAACACCTCGGCGACGACCGCGCAGGCCCCGAAGCGCAGGTCCTCGGGCCGGAGCGCGACGCCCTCGTGGGTCAGTTCGGGCGGCGCGACGCGTTCGACGTGTTCGGGGTCGCCGGCGACCGCTCGGAGGTAGTCGCGCACCGCGCCGACGTTCACGCTCCGGTAGTCTTCTGGGAGGTCGGCGAGGTAGCCCGCGCCGCTCTCGGCGAGACCCCGGACCCCCGCCCAGTTCGCGTCCTGCGCGTGATGGACCGACGCGGTGAACTGGATGAGTCCGTGGAGCAGTCGCTCGTCGTCGCTCCCCGACTTCAGGTCGAGCCAGCGGTCCTCCCACGCGTCGTGGGCCGCGTGGAACTCGCCGTCGTTGTAGATGGCGACCCCGGCCCGGAGGTGGTCGTCCGCACCGTCCCGGCCGTCGCCCCCGTCACTCCGGAGTTCGTCGTCCATGCGCCCCGATTGGGCGTCGGCGAGCAAGTGCGTTCGGACTCGAAAGCGTCAACTGGCCCGCGCGAGACTGTCGGCCCGATGAACCGCCGCCAGTTGCTCGCGACCCTCGGCGGTGTCGCCCTGTTCGGCACCGCCGGCTGCGCGACGAACGCCTGCTCGCCCTCCCAAACCGCCGGATTCGACCCGCCGCCGACGGCGTGGCCCCGGCCGCGCTTCGGTCCGACGAACGTCGCGTCGTCGGACGCCTCCACGGACGGACCGACACCGCGCGGTCCGCCGGACGACCCCGAGACGGCGTGGACCTGCGACCTCCCCGACGAGGCGAGCGACGGGGGCGCGACCAGCGCGCCGGTCGTGGCGGACGGGACCGTCTACGTCGCCACCGGCCTCCCCGGTCGGTACCGGCAGGACGGCGCGGACGGCTACCTGTCCGCAATCGACGCCGCGACCGGCGAGCGGCGCTGGTCGAACCGACTCCCGAAGGGCGCAACCGGGCCGCCGACGCTCGTGAGCGACCGACGTCGAGTCGTCGTGGGCGCGCGCGACGACACCCTCCGGGGGTTCGACCCCGCGGGCGAGAAGCGGTGGGAGATAGGCTTCGACTCGCCGCCGAACACCCCGGCAGTCGTCGGCGACGCGGCTTACGTGACCACGGCGGACGGAACCGTCCGGGCCGTCGCGCTCCCGAGCGGCGACGCCTGCTGGACGCTCTCCCAGAAGCGCCCGAGAGACCACCTCGGCTTCGGTCGGGCGTACCGCTCGGGGGCCAAACCGGCGGTCGCCGACGGCGTGGTCTACGCCCCGACCGCGACGGCCGACGACGAGAAGAGCCACGGCGTCCGGCGGGGTCGCCTGCTCGCCATCGACGCCGAGTCCGGCGAGCGACGCTGGCAGTACTGGTTCGACACCGACCAACTGCCGCGCCCGCCCGCAGTCCGCGACGGCACAGTCTACGTCGCGGGGGGCGACGCGCTCCACGCCCTCGACGCCGAGTCGGGCGAGCGTCGCTGGTCGTTCGCTACGGGATACCGGGAGACCAGCGCCCCGGCGGTCGCCGACGGAACGGTCTATTTCACCTCGAAGAACGTCTACGGCCTCGACGCCGACACCGGCGACGAGCAGTGGCGACACGTCAATCTGGCTACCGTCGGGTCGATGACTCACGACGACAGGACCGCGCTGACCGACGCGCCCGCGGTCGCCGACGGGACGGTCTACGTCGCGGTCGGCGCGCTCGACGCCGAGACGGGCGACGAACGGTGGGGCGAGTTCGGGAATCGCCCGGACAGCCAGTACTTCTACCCGACGGAACGCGACGACGTGGCCGCGGACGGTCCCGCGCTCGCGGACGGCGCGGTCTACGTGGCGACGACGTACGGCGAGGTTCACAAATTCGGGAGCGGGAGTGGTGACGCGTGAGACGGCGCGCGCTCCTCGCGACCTGCGGCGCGGCGCTTTCGGCGGGGTGTGCGGGTTGGGGACCGCTCGGCGGTCCGACCGGCTCGGGCTGTGAACTCGCGGACGGCGTGCCCGGCGACGCGGCGTGGACCTCGGCGCGCGGCGGCCCGCGAAACACCGCCTCGTCGCCCGCCGACCGGACGCCAGCGCCGCCGTTCTCGATTTCGTGGACGTTCTCGATTCCGGGCGTGACGGGCACGCCCGTTCCCACCCCGGCCGAGGGAACGGTGTTCACGTCCGACCTCGACTCGGGCATCTTCGCAATCGACGCCGAGACGGGCGCGGAGCGCTGGCGCGCGTCGGTCTCCGACCCCGGCGCGGTCGCCGTCGCGGACGGCACCGCGTTCGTCGCGGGCGAAGAGGGCGTCCTCGGGTTCGACGCCGCGACCGGCGAGAAACGCTGGCGCGCGGCAGTAGCGACGACCTACGACGGGTCGCCGGTCGTCGCGGACGGGACCGTCTACGTCCCGGCGGGCCTCTCGCTGGTCGCGCTCGACGCCGCGACCGGCGCGGAGCGCTGGCGCTACACCACCGGACTCTCGACCGAGGCACCGCCCGCGGTGGGCGACGGCACGGTCTTCCTCGGCGACGGCGACGCCTACGTCTACGCGCTCGACGCCGCGACCGGCGCGGAGCAGTGGCGATTCAAGACCGGCGGAAGGGTCGAGTGCGCGCCCGCGCTCGCCGGCGAGACGGTCTACGCCGGGTCGCGGGACGGCCGGGTCCACGCGCTCGACGCCGCGGCGGGTCGGCGACGCTGGTCGTACGCGACCGACCGCGGCGTCGAGAGCCTCACGGTGGGTCACGGCATCGTCTACGCCGGAACCCGCGAGCGACTCCACGCGGTCCGCCGCGAGTCGGGCGCGCGCTGCTGGCGCTCGGACCGCTACGTCAGCCAGTACTCCGGCGGCCCGGCGGTCGGCGGCGGCTACGTCTTCGCCTCGACCGACGGCGGCACCGGCCGGAGGGACTTCACCGACACGAGAATCGGCGCGTTCGAGGCCGGGACCGGCGAACTCGTCTGGCAGTTCGGTCCCGTTGACCGACAGGTGGACCTCGGTCCCGCGATAGCCGACGGGGCGCTCTTCTCGGCGGGCGGCGGCGCGGGAAGCCTCGCCGTCGTGCGCCTCGACCCGAAGTCGGGGTAGCGCGATAGCTGGCGGACGTCGAAACGAACGCCCCGACGAAGATTCGAGGTCGTGCGAGAGACAGCGACGAGTCTCGCGAACTTGCTCCGCGAAAACGTCCTGACGGAGATTTGAACTCGCCGAGGCGGTCCGGGCGTGTGGCGCTTCGCGCCATTCCGGGCGTGCGACTCGTCTGCTCAAATCTCCGTAGTTGGAGTGTCCGCGACGCAGACGACTCGCTTCGCTCGTCGTCGTCGTTGCGTCGCGGCAGAAACGTCCTGACGGAGATTTGAACTCCGGTCCCTGGCTCCGCAAGCCAAGAGGATAGTCCACTACCCTATCAGGACTCATCTCTACGTATGCCGGTTCTACTTATAAGGGTCACGGTCTGACCGCGTAGTGGCACGGCGGCACAAACTCAAATCCGTATTTTTCCATCCGTGAAGACTATGAAACTCTGTGCCGTGGGTTCCAGTATGAAACGACGAGAGGCCCTCGCACGACTCGGCGGCGTCCTCGCGGTCGGTTCGCTCGGCGGCTGTCTCGCCCAGTCAGGGGGCGGCGCGGAAACCCCCGAAACCGAGACGACCGGCGAGGAGACCACAGCGGACCGAACGACCGGTCAAGCGACGACCACCGAAGCAACGACCAACGCGGAGACTCGGACGACCGAAGGCGGCCGGACCACCGAATCGACCGGAGGAAGTGCGATAACCGGGAAACGCTTCGAACTCCTCGATTCGGGGTGCGGTCAGCCGACGAGCGAGGCCAGCGTCGAGTTCGCCGACGGCGGGTCGTCGGTCGTCGTCACCGGAACGATTCCGGGGTCGAACGACTGCTACCTCGCCAAACTGGTGGACGCGAGCTACGACTCTGAGACCGGGACGCTCGACCTGACCGTCGCGTCGATGGCGAAGAAGGGAGCCGACATGTGCGCTCAGTGCATCGTGGAGATAGAGTACGAGGCGACCGTCTCGTTCTCCGGCGACGGACCGAAGCGCGTGACCGTGACCCACTCGGCGATGGGGAAGTCGAAGACCGTCGCCACCGCCGAACCGAAGTGAGGCGTCGCCACGCCGGTCGAGTGAGCGAAGATTTATAACCGAGGCCGGGACCAACTCGGTCCGTGACTCACCGACTGCCGCGACCGGACACCGGACCGACCGACGCGCCGAAACCGCCCGACGAGAGCGTGACTCGCCCGCGCTCTCTGCAAAGACAATACTTAAGCGCGGGCCACTCTTGCGATACGATACGATTATGGGCGCGATAGAGGACGTTCACGCCGACCTCGACGCCGACGTATCTCTCGAAGAGTTCCGCGAGGCGGTCGAGGAGAAGGTCGAGCAGATGGGCGGTCTCGCCGACGAGGAGACGGCCGCGATGCTCATCGCCCACGAACTGGACGAGGAGGGCGGAGAGGTCGAGACCGTCGCCGACATCGAACCGGGCATGGAGGAGGTCAAGTTCGTCGCCAAGGTGGTCGGCGTCGGCGACGTGCGGACCTTCGAGCGCGACGACGAGGACCGGGAGGACGGCCGGGTCCTGAACGTCGAAGTCGCCGACGAGACCGGTTCGATTCGCATCACCTTCTGGGACCAGCAGGCCGACGCGGGCGAGGAGGAACTGGAACCCGGCGACGTGCTCCGCATCGCCGGCCGCCCCAAGGACGGCTACAACGGCGTCGAGGTCAACGTGAACGACGCCGAACCCGACGACGAGACCGAGGTGGACGTGCCCGTTCAGGACACCTACCGCGTCGAAGACCTCTCGCTGGGCGTCTCGGACGTGAACCTTCGCGGGAAGGTGCTGGACACCGACGCCGTCCGGACGTTCGACCGCGACGACGGGTCGGAGGGGAAGGTCGCCAACCTGAAACTCGGCGACGAGACCGGCCGCATCCGGGTGACGCTCTGGGACGAGCGCACCGAGGCCGCAGAGCGACTCGACCCCGGCGTCTCCGTCGAGGTCGTGGACGGCTACGTCCGAGAGCGAGACGGGAGTCTGGAACTCCACGTCGGCAACCGCGGCGCGGTCGAGGAGATAGACGAGGAGATAGCCTACGAACCCGAGACCGCCGACATCGCGGACCTCGAAATCGGCGACGAGGTGGACCTCGGCGGCGTCGTGCGCGAGACCCAGGAGAAGCGCACGTTCGACCGCGACGACGGCTCTGAGGGGCAGGTCCGGAACATCCGCGTTCAGGACGGGACCGGCGACCTCCGGGTCGCGCTCTGGGGCGAGAAAGCCGACGTGGACGTGGCTCCCGGCGACGAGATCCAACTCGCCGACGTGGAGATTCAGGACGGGTGGCAGGACGACATCGAAGGCTCCGCCGGGTGGCAGTCCACCGTCACCGTCCTCGGCGAGGCCGACCCCAGCGCGGGGTCGGCCGGAGGCGACGATTCGAGCGCCGACGCGAACGACGGCACCGGACTCGACGCCTTCGGGGGCGACGACGGCGCGAGCGCGTCCGACTCGGCGGACGCTGGCGCGAGTGCGGACGCCGGCGGTACAGACGGCGACGCCGGGAGTGAAGACGGCGAGTTCGTGGAGTTCACCGGTACCGTCGTCCAAGCCGGCGACCCGATAATTCTGGACGACGGCGAGGAGACGGTCAGCGTCGCGTCGAACGCCGACGTGACGTTGGGCGAGAAAGTGACCGCGCGCGGCGAGTTGCACGACGGCACGCTCGACGCCGAAGACGTGTTCTGAAATCGAAGTCGGACCCCTCGCCGCCGGACGCCTCCGTCAGCTCTCGAAGGGTTCCTCGTCGCGGTGGTTGTCCGCGTTCTCCTGGTCGGCGGCGGCGTCCTCGCGCGCCTCGTCCTCCTCGACGCGCGTCTCGTCTTCGAGTTCCTCCTCGCGGGCCTTCTCGGCGTCCTCGGCGTCTCCGTCCTCGGACTCCTCGCCCGGCGCTTGCTTCTCCTCGGCCATCTCGCGCTCTCGCTCGCGGGGATCGTCGTCGGACATGCGTGCGTTTTCCAGAGCCAGCGACTTCAGATTGCTGGCAGATTCGCAGTGCCGCGCTCCACCACGGTTTCCCTTCCGCGATTTTACCCGAGTAGCGGAGCGCACACCGGCCGCGACGCCGAACCTACGCGTGCCGGACTGAAGCGTGAGAAAGCCGCGCTCCGCTCGGCCACTGAAGGCCGCCAGAGAGACGGCCGCAGGTTCCTCGAACAACGCTTTGGAAAGAACTAAGGGCGCGAGATTCGCGGCATTGGATATGAGCGTCGAGTTGCCGTTCGCACCGGTAGACACGATAATCAGACGGAACGCTGGCGACCTCCGAGTCAGCGCCGACGCCGCCGAGGAGTTGGCGCGTCGGATTCAGGACCACGGCGCGGACCTCGCCATCGACGCGGCCGAGAAGGCCACCACGGACGGGCGCAAGACCCTGATGAGCGACGACTTCGGCGTCGGGCAGGTCGTGGACAAGGAGGACCTCGAACTCCCCGTCGCGCCCGTGGACCGCATCGCGCGCCTCGAAATCGACGACAGCTACCGGGTCGCCATGGACGCCCGCATCGCGCTGGCGGACATCCTCGAAGACTACGCCGACAACGTCGCCAAGGCCGCCGCGGTCCTCGCGCGCCACGCCGACCGCCGAACCGTGAAGGCCGAGGACATCGAGACCTACTTCGAACTGTTCGGCTGAATCGTTCGCGCTCGACTCGGCGGCCGCCGGCGTCCGCGCCGCGAACCGCCGCCGCTCGATTCGAGCGCGGTCGAAATCCCCGCCGCGGTCGAAGCGGTTAAATTCCACAGCGTACGATTGGAACACGTGCTACCGACTACCGAATCCCACACGGTGGGAGGAGCGACCGACCAGTAATTCATGAACTTCGGCTACAGCGAGGAGTGTCTCGCCCACGACACCGGCGAGCGCCACCCCGAGACCCCCGACCGACTCCGCGCCATCAAGGAGCGACTCGCCCGCAAGCACGGCGTCGAGTACGTCGAATCGAGTCCCGCGACCAGCGACTGCGTCGAGGCCGTCCACGACGCCGACTACGTCGCGGAGTTCCGCGAGTTCTGCGAGACGGGCGGGGGCAACTGGGACCCCGACACCGTCGCGGTCGAGGCGACGTGGGACGCCGCGCTCCGGTCGGCCGGACTCGCCTGTTGGTCGGCCGAGACCGCCCTCGACGGTGACGACGGCCGCGACACACCGTTCTCGCTCGGGCGACCGCCGGGCCACCACGCGGTCGAGGACGACGCGATGGGCTTCTGCTTCTTCAACAACGCCGCGGTCGCGGCCCAGCACGTCATCGACTCGGACGACACGGACGCCGCCAGCGTCGCCGTCTTCGACTGGGACGTGCATCACGGCAACGGCACGCAGGACATCTTCTACGACGCGGGCGACGTGTTCTACGCCTCGCTCCACGAGGAGGGTCTCTACCCCGGCACGGGCGAAATCGAGGAGACCGGCGAGGGCGAGGGCGCGGGCACGACGCTCAACGTCCCGCTCCCCGCAGGCGCGGGCGACCCGGAGTACCGCGACACCTTCGACGAGTTGGTCGCGCCCGCCTTCCGCGAGTTCGACCCGGACCTGCTGGTCGTGAGCGCTGGGTTCGACGCCCACCGCCACGACCCCATCTCTCGGATGCGGGTTTCGACGGAGGGCTACGGCATGCTGACCGCGCGTGTCCGGGACCTCGCCGACGACACCGACGCCGCGCTCGCGTTCGTCCTCGAAGGCGGGTACGGACTCGACACCCTCTCGGAGAGCGTGGCCGAAGTCCACGAGACCTTCGACGGGAAGCGGCCGCTGACGCCCGACGAGGAGGCCAACGACGACGTGCGCGAGCTAATCGCGGAGGTTCGGGCGTCGCATCCGGTGTTGGAGGAGTAGCGTTTCGACGTTCTCGGAGGCGTCTTCGATAGCTCTTCGTCGCCGAGAGCCGAAACAGTCCGACCTAACTCGCCGCGTCGTGGAACTGCCGGCGGACTCGCCGGAGTCAGAAGGAGATTCTCGACGGCCTTTCGGCGACCGCCGAAGCGCGAACTCGCACGGATTATTCGTCCGGGTCCACCCGCGCCAGTCGCATCGCGTTGCCCGTCACGCCCAGACTCATCCCCATGTCGCCGACGACGATGGCGACGGCGACCGAGACGAGACCGAGCGGCGCGCCGACCGCCAGCACCGCCTTGACCGCGAGGCTGGCCCAGATGTTCTGGCGGATGACGCGGTTGGCCTTCCGCGAGAGCCGGTAGAGGTAGGGCACCTTCCGGAGGTCGTCGCCCAGCAGGGCGATGTCGGCCGTCTCGATGGCGGTGTCGGTCCCGGCCGCGCCCATCGCCACGCCGACCGTCGCGGCGGCCAGCGCGGGCGCGTCGTTCACGCCGTCGCCCACCATCGCAACCGAGTCGTAGCGGTCGGTCAACTCCTCGACGACCTCGACTTTCTGCTCGGGCAGGAGTTCGGCGCGGAACTCGTCCACGCCGACTTCCTCGGCCACCGCGCGGGCCGTGCCCTCGTTGTCGCCCGTGAGCATCACCGTCTCGATGCCGAACGACTGCAAGCGCGCAACCGTCTCCGCGGCGGCCGGACGCACTTCGTCGGCGACGGCGAGGACGCCCTCCAGTTCGTCCGCGGTGCCGACGAGGACGACCGTCTTGCCCTCGCGCTGGAAGCGGGGCACCACGTCCGCGAGCAGGTCGAGGCAGTCCTCGCGGTCGTCACACCGGCTCTTGGCCGCCGCTTGCGCGACCATCTCGCCGCCGTCGGTCGCTCGCCGGCCCCCGTCGGTCGAGAGGTGGACGTGTTCCAAGTCGAAGCCCAGTTCCTCGAAGAGCGCGGGCTTGCCGGCGTAGTGGGTCACGCCGCCGAGGTCGGCGCGGACGCCCTTCCCGGTCAGGCTCTCGAAGTTCTCGATGGGCCGGTCCTCGCCCGACTCGTCGTGGGGGTCTCCGGCGCCGTGAGCGTACTCCACGATGGCCTCCGCGAGGGGATGTTCACTCCGACGTTCGAGGTCGTGGGCACACCGCAGGAGGTCGGCCTCGTCGGTGCCGTTGAGCGCCACGACGTCGGTCACGGCCAACTCGCCCGCGGTCAGCGTCCCGGTCTTGTCGAAGGCGACGGCCTCGACCGACCCCATCGATTCGAGGTGCGGGCCGCCCTTCACGAGGACGCCGTTGCGGGCCGCGCTGGTGACGCCCGAGACGACAGAGACCGGCGTCGAGATGACGAACGCGCAGGGGCAGGCCACCACGAGCAGGGTCAGTCCGCGGACGAACCACTCGCGGAACGCGCCGCCGAGGACGAGCGGCGGCCCGAACGCGGTCAGCAGGGCCGCCACGACGATGATCGGCGTGTAGTAGGCCGCGAACCGCTCGATGAACTGCTCGCGGTCGGTCCGGTCGCGCTGGGCGTCGCCGACCAACTCGACCACCTGCGAGAGCGTCGTCTCGTCGGCCTCGGCGGTCGCCTTGACCTCCAGATACCCCTCCTGGTTGACCGTCCCGGCGTACACCTCCGCGCCGGGCGACTTGTCCACGGGGACGCTCTCGCCCGTGATGGGGGCTTGATTCACCGCGCTCGCGCCCTCCACGACCTCGCCGTCAACCGGAATCTTCTCGCCGGGGCGGACGACGACGACCTCGCCGACCGCGACCTCTTCGACGGGGACCGTCTCTTCGCGTTCGCCGTCCGCTCCGTCCGCACCGCGCTTGACCGTCGCGGTGTCGGGCGAGAGGTCCATCAGTTCCCGGACCGAACTGCGCGCGCGGTCCATCGAGAACCGTTCGAGCAGCTCCGCGACGCTGTAGAGGACCGCGAGCGTCGCCGCCTCGAAGTAGAGTCCGACCGCAACCGCGGCGAGGACGCCGGTGCCCATCAGTAAGTCGATGTCGAGGCTCAGCGTCTTCGCGGAGTAGTAGCCGTTCCGCAGAATCTCTTGGCCCGCGACGGCCGCCGCCAGCAGGAGGAAGACCGACGAGAGGTGGAACTCGCGGCCGACCGCGGCAAACAGCAGGACGTCGGCGCTCGTCACGAGGAACTCGAGGAGCAGGCCGACGACCATGAGTGCGCCCCCGGTCCACGTCTTGAGCGCGCGCGAACTCGTCCAGACCCCGCTTGGTCCTGCCACGTCCGGGCCGCTCTCGCCGTCAGCCTCGGCGTTCGCGACGTCGTAGCCCGCGCCCTCTATCGCGGCGACGACCGCCTCGCGGTCGGCATCGCCGGTTACGAGGACCTCGCCGGTCGCCGGATGCGTCTCGAACGACTCGACGCCAGCAACCCCGTCGAGGGCGTTCTCGACCTTGCCCGCGCACGACGGGCAGTCCATCTCCGGGACGGAGAAGCGGCGCTCGCCGTCCGCACCCGCTGCGTCGCCTTCGACCGCGTAGCCCGCGGCTTCGACGCGCTCGCGGACGGCCGCGGCGTCGGTCTCCTCGCCGTCGTAGGCGACCCGGAGCGTTCCGGTCGTCGGTGCCGGGTCGGTCTCACGCACGCCGTCGAGTCGCTCGACGCTCGCGGTCACCTTCCCGGCGCAGGACGGGCAGTCCATCTCGGGGACCGAGAGACGGACCGTCCGTTCGCGCTCGTCGGTAGTCATCGTCCCGTAGTAGTCGCCGAGGAGTTATTAATCGCACTGTCAGCAACCCCGCTCGAGATGAGAGAAATTGATAATCAGAGCGGTCTGAGTTAATACCGACGGAGTAATCACCGCTTCCCGTCGGTTCAAGCACACATTTCCCCCGTCACCAGACCGTTCACGAGCGTTCATTGCGTTACAGACCGGTCGTAACCGCGAACAATTCCCAACCGTCTGTCCTGCTTATTGTGAATACTCCACAAACGTAGATCGATGAGCGCCATCGAAACGGGACTGGAGACGGACGCCCTGAAGATCGGGGCCGCGGTCACGGTGCTCACGGCCGAGGTCCTCGTCGCGCTCGCGCTCTTGGTAGTCGCCTTCGGGTGAGAATCGACACCGGGGACGGCACGCTCCTCGTAGTCGGAAAACGGCTGAGGGGAGTAAGCCCCCTTCTGTTCGTCCGAGTATTCGGCTGAGCGTCCGCGCCGTCGTTCGGGCTACCTCGACGCTCGACGTCGAGACGCCGAGCATCGCGGCGTGGACTTGCACCGGCGAGGATTCGCCGTTCCATCCGTTCTCTCCCGTCGGGTGGCTTCGCCACGCACTCGGCGGTGTGTACCGCCTCGTTTTCGTCCCGACGAGGTCGGGACGCTATCCCTCGGTGGGTCAACTCTCCGTTCCTTGCTGCGGCGCGAGCCGCTTCGGGTCGGGATTCGCACACCTCATCGGTCGGGGAGAGGGGTCTCGTTTCTGTTCCAGAGCCAGCGGTCTCCCGCTCCGGACTTGCGCCCGGTCGCCTGCCCGAACGGTGGGGGGACTTTCCTCACGGGGGCGCGTGCGCGCCTCCGCGGGAACTCGGCTCCCTCTGCCGAGCGAACGTAGCACCTCGTAGGGTTTAAGAAATTCGGTGAAACGACCGAAGAAATCGGGCGTTACTCGGCTCGCAGGGCGGTATTACCTCGTGATAACGCAACCCACATGAAACGTAGCGGGAGATTTCCGCGTTTAGTATTGAAGGGAAGACTTGAAGGTGCTACCTGCCCTATCGGTTTCTGTATGGCACAGGCTCAGGCAGTAACTCTCTCCTACGAGGATGGCACGCGGGCCGTCGAACTCGCACGGGAATCCGTCGAATCCTACGTCATCAACGGGCAGCGCGAGCAGCCCGGTAGCATGCGCGAAGCGTTCTACGCCCGGACGGGCGTGTTCATCCGACTCTGCTCGACGCGCGGACGTGGCCGACTTCGGGGGTGCGACGGTGCGTACGAGGGCACGGACCAACTCGGCCATCTCATCGTGGATTCGGCCATCAGCGCGGCCAGCGACACGTCGTGTGGCTCCGAGGTCGAGGAGGCAGAGCTTCCGAACCTGAAGATATCGGTCTGCGTCGTCCGCGACACCCAGTTCACGGAGAACCCCGTAGATGACATCGAACTCGGGACCCACGGCGTCGCAATCGAGGGGCGAGGGAACCAAGCGTGGATGTACCCGACCCTCCCCATCGAGAACGAGTGGAGCGTCTTCGAGTACCTGGACCGGACCTGCCGGAAGGCGGGGCTTCCGAAGGGGGCGTGGGAGGACGACGACGTGATGGTGACGCTGTTCGACGGACAGGTCTTCACCGAGCGCGAACCGGAAGGCACCGTCGAAGAACTGTAAGGGACCGCGTTTTTCGATACTTTTGCATCTCGCCGCCGAGCGGCGCGTCGCTACGTTTCGTCTCGGAACCCGACCGCCTCGGCGTCGGCCAGCGCGCGCTCGGCCGCCGCGTCCACGTCGAACTCCCGCACGAGTTCGCCGTCTCGAATCAGGGGTTCGAGCAGGGCCTCGCCGCCCTCGGGGTCCGCGCGGTCGGCCAGTCCGACGTGGTGGCCGCCGTCGGGCGTCCGGAAGACCGCCTTCTTCCCCGAGAGTTTGCCGCGCTTGGCGACCAACTCGCCGTCAACCTCCACGATGTCGAGCGCGAAGTCCAGCGGGTCGGCGTTGCTGACGTGGCCGCCGACGCCGAACCCGTCGGCGAGGTCCCGGAGTTCCCGTAGGTCGGCGGGACCCAGTCCGCCGCTGACGAAGATCTCCACGTCGTCGTGGCCCCGCGCGTCGAGTTCCCACCGGACCTCCCGGACGATGTGTCGGAAGTCCCCGCGCCGGGAACTCGTCGTGTCGAGGCGCACGCCGTCGAGCGCGTCGCCGAGCGCCTCGGCGGCGCGGACGCTCTCGTCTTTCTCGTCGGAGTAGGTGTCACAGATCGCGATGCGCGGGACCTCGGGGTCCACCGTCTCGTCGAAGGCTTCCCACGCCGCTTCCTGGTCGCCGAAGGCGATGACGAGCGCGTGGGGCATCGTCCCGCTGGCCTCGCGGCCGAGAACTTCGCCCGCGGCGACGTGCGAGATGCCGTCGAATCCGCCGACGAGCGCGCCCCGTTCCACCATCGGCGCGATAGCGGGGTGGACGTGGCGCGCGCCGAAACTCAGGACCGACGAGTCGGGCGCGGCCCGCCGCGCTTCCAAGGCCGCGGTGGCGACGCCGCTCTGGTGTGACAGGAAGCCGAGCAGCGACGTCTCGTAGCGCGCGAAGTCGAGGTAGTCGCCTTCGATTCGCATCACGGGACCGCCGTCGAACAACTGTCCTTCGCGCATCGCGTCCACGTCGATGGGGAGTCCTTCGAGCAGTCGGGCGGCGTCCTTC
This sequence comes from Halorussus gelatinilyticus, assembly GCF_023238445.1. Lineage (GTDB taxonomy): Archaea > Halobacteriota > Halobacteria > Halobacteriales > Haladaptataceae > Halorussus > Halorussus gelatinilyticus. The sequence continues at coordinate 1,650,258 of NZ_CP096658.1, forward strand.
AGTCCCGCGAGCAGGTCGAACTCGCCGGTCGGGAACTGGTCCTGCGTGACCTCCGCGACCACTCGCGGGTTGCGGTCGGCCGCCTCCAGCGTCTCCTCGGTCCGGAGGAAGTAGGCGTCGGTCGCCGTCCCGTCGCGGATGGCCGCCTCGGACACCACGTCGAACCCGTCGCTCATCGCCGCCACCTCGGGAGATTCATGCTCGCACGTACCTCCGCCGGAGCGAAAAAGCTCCCGCTTGCCGACCGTCGCTCAGTGCGAAGAAAAAACGGAAGCGAGTCGTCTACGCCGCGGGTGCCGCGCCCTTCCGGACGTTCGAGAGTTCCGAGACCGAGGGAGCGTTCACGACGACGACCGTGTCGCCGGTCCGCTTGACGTAGAAGGCGTCGGAGAACTCGTTACCGCTCGGGATTCTCCACGTGTTCGTCCGGCCATCGACCTTCTCGGCACCGTTGTACTTCAGGACCTTCCGGTAGCCCGTGACGAACTCCTCGGCGTCCTGCTCGGAGTCCCAGACCGACTTCCAGACGTAGCCGGTCTCGTTGTCCTTCGCCGCGTCGTTGGTGTAGACCGCGAGTTTGTCGCCGTCCCACCCGTTCGAGTAAGTGCTGTTGTAGTTCAGCGGGTCGATGGGGTCGAGTTGGCTCGAACCCTGCTGGCGGTTGAAGAAGTCCCGCGCGGGGACGATCTGGGTCTGCTGGTTGCTGGCGTAGAAGGGGTACATGAACATCGACATCATGCCCGCTTCGCCGACGCTCGCGTAGTTCGGCCGGTTCGGGAACGTTACGCGCTCCCAACCGTCGCTCGCGCGATTTTCGATGGAGAACTCGGCGGGCGAGTCCTTACCGTACTTCTCGGGGTGGATGACCTGCTCGGTGCTCTTCGGCGGGTTCTCGTAGAGGTCGTTGACCGCCTGCCAGCCGCCCCGTTTTTTGATCTGCTTGACGAACGCGGGCCCGTCGCTGTAGGGCTGGTACTTGATGAGGTACGGACCGATGTTGGCGAGACCGCCGCTCCCGCTCGACCCAGACGGGGCCTCGGGCGTCAGGCAGTCGCCGTTCCACTGGTTCTGACACCGCTGGGAGTAGAGGTAATCGACGTAGTTCCCGTCGCCCTCGATGACGCCGTCCTTGGCGTTGTGGAGCTCGCGGGTGGTCTGGTTGAACGACGAGAAGTTGAACTTCTGGTCCTGCAACGCGTGGAACAGCTCTTGGGAGAGGGTTATCTCGTCGAGTTGGGGCGTCGATTCGTTCTCGGAGATGACGACGATCTCCTTGTTCGTGGGGTCGTAGTAGCCGCCGACCGACGACCCGGAGTTGCTGTTCTGAACGCCGAGCGAGTCGGTGGACTCGTTTATCATGAACAGCGATTCGTACTTCGCGTTGTCGAACACCCGACGCGCCTCGGAGGTCCCGCTGGACGACTGGTTCGCGCGGAACTCCTCGCGGGTCATGATGTGGACCGGAACCCGCTCTTCGAATTCGAGCTTCCGAATTCGCTCGACGCGGGCCATCGAACGGGAGACCGTCTTGTTGAGTTCGGTCTCGTTCAGGCCGTCGTCGGGTTCCACGTCGATGGTCTCGTTGTACCAGAGTCCCGACTCCCAGCCGAGCGTGTCGGTCGCGGGGTCTTCGGGCTTGACGACCGCGTCCTGCTGACCGGTCGTGTCCGACCCGGAGTTCGGCTGGGTCGTCGGTGCAGTCGTCGTCCCGTCCATGCCGGTCGTCGTGCCCGCGCCGGGGGCCTGCGAACAGCCCGCGACGACGAGCATCAGCACGACCGCGATTGCCAGTATCGTGCGCATTTCCTGTACACCTACCGTGGGACTACACCGACAAAAACCTCTTGAATGAATGCTGAAAAAAGTCCGGACGGAACCGGACGCCCCGAAAGTCCGGAGGAGCGCGGTCTCCGGAAAACGTTTTCGGCGACGAACGCCTACGGTCGGCCATGAGCTTCGACCCAGATTCGACCGCGGTCGTCGTCGTGGACGTACAGAACGGCTTCTGTCACCCCGAGGGGAGCCTCTACGCGCCCGCCAGCGAGGCGGCCCTCGGGGACGTGACCGAAGTCGTCGCCGCCGCACGCGACGCTGGCGCGTCGGTCGTCTACACCCGCGACGTGCATCCCCCCGAGCAGTTCGAGGGCAACCACTACTACGACGAGTTCGAGCGCTGGGGCGAACACGTCCTCGAAGGGTCGTGGGAGGCCGAACTCCACGACGACCTCGACGTGCGCGAGGCCGACCACGTGGTCGAGAAGCACACCTACGACGCCTTCTACCGGACCGACTTGGAGGGGTATCTCGACGCCCACAAGATAGACGACCTGCTCCTCTGCGGGACGCTGGCGAACGTCTGCGTCCTCCACACCGCCGGGAGCGCGGGCCTGCGGGACTACCGGCCCGTGCTGGTCGAGGACGCGCTGGGATACATCGAGGAGGACCACAAGGAGTACGCCGTCGAACACTCGGACTTCCTGTTCGGCGAAGTGACGACGAAAGACGAAATCGAGTTCGAGTAGTGAGCGACGACCCCGAGTCCGGGAGGACGAGCGGGACCAGCGGACGAAAGACGAGTACCGCGAGAAACACGGGTAGCGCGCCCGACGGCAGCCCGCAGTCGGCGCGTCACTCGCCGCGCTCGAAGTGAACGTACTGGAGCGCCTGCCGGATGCAGTAGTCCTTCTCGACGGGGTCGTCGGCCGTGAGCGCGTCCGAGAGATGTTCGAGGGCGTCGGGGCCGGCGGTCGCGGTCACGTCGTCGGAGTCGCCGTCGGCGCGAGCGAGTAGGTCCGAGACGAGTTCCGACCCGACGTACCGGACCGTCTCGGTCCGGGAGTCGTACTCGACGACGTCCGCCTCGTCCAGTTTCGCCACGTCCTTGTGGTGGAGCGCGAGCGAGACCGACTCGAAGTCCTCGTCCCGTCTGTCGGCCACGTAGCGAGCGAGGTCCGTGACCGTCGCCACGTCGTCCGAAGTGCGCAGGAAGTACTGTACGACGCGGCGTCGCCGCGGGTCGGCCAGCGCGGTGAACGCGTCGTCCAATCTGGACGGGGAGACCTGCGTCTCCGCCTCTCTCTCCCCGTCGCTCCGCCTGCCGCTTATCGTGTCGGTGGAACCTTCCCCTCTCACACTTGGAGAGAGGGCCACTCGGCGGTTGTACTTTCGCCCTCGAAACGAAGGCTAGCGGGAGTGATACGTCGATAGCGACCGTCGCCCCGCGGTACGTCGCGCCGTCGCCGTTGCCCTTCGCGGTGGGGACCGGGCGCGTCCTTTCCGTCGAAGGAAATCGCTCGCCGGCGAGACGGTCAGCGAGTCAGGCGCAGTTCGACCGTCTCGCCGACCGCGAAGTCCGCCTCCGGGCAGACGAGTTTCGCGCCGATCGCCTCGCGCGCGAAGAAGAACGAGAGTCCCGTAATCGGCGTCCCGTTGGCCACCACGGTCACGTCGTCCCACGCGACGGTCCGGGACTCGGCCGCGCCGATTCGACGGTCGAAGAGCGAGACCGTGGCGGTCGCTTCGCGTCCGCCCCCGGCGGCGTCTCCGATTCCGGAGACGCCGCCGCTCTCCGGGGCGTCGACGATACCGTCGTCCGAGGTATCGATGACACCGCCACCCTCGTAGTGCGGGAGACCGCCGTCCAGAACTCCGGCGTCGGGTCCGCCACGGTCTCCGTCGCCTCTCCTCGCCGCGATACCCGCGAACGCCTCGCCCGGAGCGGGGTGGTCGGGCGCGTCGAGGACGGCGTAGGTGTCGCCCGCCGCCACGACCGTCCCGCGGCCGTCCCACGGGACCGCGGCGAGTTCGACCTCGGGGGCCAGTTCGACGGGGAGCGACCCCGAGGCCCGGACGGGGTCGGCGTCGCGGTCCCGGAACCCGAGGTGAACGTGGTTGTCCACCCACGGCGCGAAGAACCCGGAGCGAATCATCTCGCCGAGCGAGTCGCCGCGGGCCACCTCGTCGCCGGGTTCGACCGCCGGTTCGACGTGGAGCATCCGCGCGAGGTACTCGCCGGTGTCCACGACGACGAGGTGGTCGTCCGATTCCGCGTACGCCTTCGACGGCGCGGAGACCGTCCGGGCGGCGACGACTTCGCCGGCGACGGGACTCGGCGCGGCGGTCTCGCGCGCTCGGTCCGCGTCGCGTCCCTCGCTCGCTTCCCGCAGTTCGCTCCCCTCGCGCCAGTCGCCCTCGTGCGGGTAGAGGTCGATGGCGCACCCCTCGTCGTGGGCGGCGTACGGCGAGTTGTACAGCGAGAATCGCGGGAAGTCGTCCAGTAGCTCCGGGCCGACCGTGACCATCGGTCGCCTCTCGGAGACGCGAGGGTTTAGGTACTCCGGATGCGAACGGTCGGGCATGCGCGTACTCCGCGGCCGGGCGGCGGGTCGGGACGCCGACCGCGACGTCGTCGCGGCGATGCTCGAACGGGCCGCCGAAACCGGCGAGGCGTCGGTCCGGGTGTGGCGACCCCACCGCCAACTCGCCTTCGGGCGGCGCGACTCGCGGGCCGACGACTACGAGGTGGCCAAGAAAGTCGCCGACGCCTGCGACTTCCCGCCGGTCGAGCGCTCGGTCGGCGGGCGAGCGGTCGCCTACACCGGCAACACCGTCGCGTTCGCCAACGTGGTCCCCTTGGCCGACATGCGGGTCGGGATGGACGACCGCTACGAGGAGACCACTCGCGCGGTCCAGCGCGCCCTCTGGCGACTCGGCGTCCCCGCCTCGCGGGGCGAACCCGAGGCGAGCTTCTGCCCCGGCGACTACTCGCTCCAGCGCGACGGCAAACTGGTCGGCGTCGCCCAGCGCGTCCGGAAGAACGCCGCGCTCGTCTCGGGCGTCGTCGTCGTCCGCGACCGCGAGGAGATAGCGGGCGTCCTCGACCCCGTCTACGCCGCGCTCGACGTGCCCTTCGACCCGGATTCGGTCGGGAGCGTCGCCGGCGCGGGCGGTGACGGCGACCCCGAGCGCGTCGCTCGGACTATCGAGGACCTGCTGGTCGGCGACCGGCCCGCCGAAGTCGAACATGTCGGCGACGCCCCGGACGTCGAACCCGCCGACTGAGGCCCTTCTGCGCGAGGACTGCGACCCTTTCGAGGACGTTTCTACTCCGATTCCGGCGGTCGATTCCGGAACAGTTCATACGCCACCGTCGATTCCGGAAAGTCTACGACGTCGAAAGTACGAATCGGGACGCTTAGGACGCCGACCCCCCAATCCCCGACCGGAATGCTCACCATCCGGAACGCGACGCTCGCCGACGGCCGCGAGGTGGACGTGCGAATCGACACGTCCGCGGGCCGCATCGCGGGCGTCGGCTCGACGCTGACCCACTCGGGCGACTCCATCGACGCCGACGGGAAGCTCCTCATGCCGGGGATGATAGACGCGCACGTCCACTTCCGCGAACCCGGCTTCTCCCACAAGGAGACGTGGGAGACTGGCAGTCGGTCGGCCGCGGCGGGCGGCGTGACGACCGTCGTGGACCAACCCAACACCGACCCGCCGACCGTGGACGGCGCGTCGTTCGACCGGAAGGCCGAGTTCGCCGAGGCCTCCTACGTCGATTACGGCATCAACGGCGGCGTGACTCCGGAGTGGGACCCCGAAGCGCTGTTCGACCGGCCGACGCTGGCGCTCGGCGAGGTGTTCCTCGCGGACTCGACCGGCGAGATGGGCATCGAGGAGGACCTGTTCCGCGAGGCCGTCGAAGCGGCGACCGACGAGTACCGCGTCGTCACCGTCCACGCCGAGGACGCCGACCTGTTCGACGAGGAAGCGAGGGAGCGCGCCGGCGACGACTACGACGCGTGGAGCGCCTACCGGACCGCCGAGGCCGAGGCCGCGGCGGTCGAGCGCGCGGTCGAAATCGGTGCCGAAGCGGACGCCCGGATTCACGTCGCCCACACCAGCACGCCGGAGGGCGTCGATGCCGCGAAAGCGGGCGGTGCGACCTGCGAGGTGACGCCCCACCACCTCTTCCTCTCGCGCGAAGACTACGACGAGTTGGGTACCTTCGGGCGGATGAACCCGCCGCTCCGGAGCGAGCAGCGCCGCGAGGCCGTCTTCGAGCGCGTGGCGGACGGCACCGTCGATATCGTGGCGACCGACCACGCGCCCCACACCCGCGAGGAGAAGGACGCGAGCGTCTGGGACGCGCCCAGCGGCGTCCCCGGCGTCGAGACCGCCCTGCCGCTCCTGCTCGAAGAGGCCCGGAAGGAGAACCTGAGCTACGAGCGCGTCCGGGACCTGACCGCGGCGAACCCAGCCGACGTGTTCGGCCTGACCCGGAAGGGCCGCATCGAGCAGGGGCTGATGGCCGACCTCGTGCTGGTCGACCCGGACGCGAGCCGCGAGATTCGCGGCGAGGACCTCCACTCGAAGTGCGACTGGACGCCCTTCGAGGGCATGCGGGGGGTGTTCCCCGAACTGACGATGGTCCGCGGGAACGTGGTGTACCGCGACGAGTCGGCCGAGTACGAGGGCATCGACGCCGACGGGGAGTTCGCTGAAGCGGTCGGCGAGAACGTCCGCGGGTAGCGACCCGGACGGGACTCCCCGAGACCGTCGGGACTTTCCCCGGACTCTCCGCCGACGGTCCCCGGCGAACCCGGAACTCGATAATTTCCAAGCTGGCGGACGACGAGCCAGAAATAATCGTGACGTTCCGGGTCTGATGTGGATTTTTCAAGAACGCTTATCCACTTCTCAAACTCAGAATTGAAAGAGTTGCCCAGAAGAGCGCAGTTATGTGTAGATAGTCCGTAGTAGTCGTCGGCGGCGCGCTCCCGCCGACTAACGCACTGTCAGCCAACCGCCAACCAGAAGGGTACTCGTCCGCCGACGTACTCGACGCGGCGTCTGCTCGGACGCCCGTCATCCACTTTTGACGCGCCCTCGTCCGTACGACGGGACCGACTAGTTCGCCGACTATCTCGCCGAGACGTGACCGTAGCAACGGTAAAGAAACGTCTGGTTTGTCGAAACGAACGTGTGGACACTTTTAAGAACGAAAGGCGTCGTTCAGCGAGCGAGTGCGGTTCGCCGTGTGGTCTTCCGTCGCTCGGTTCAGTCGGCGATGCCGTCGCGGAGGACCGGCGCGAACGCGTAGCCGACCGCGACGACGGCCAACACCGCCGCGAACAGTCGACCGGGTTCCTGGCTGGCCTGCCAGACGACGAACGCGAGTCCGAGGCCGACCGCGGCAGCGAGGCGCGTAGTTTCGTTCATGTTCGGACGTACGGAGTCCACAACTTAAAACCGGCTTACTCCAGCGGGGCTACGCGAGACTTCCGACGACCCACGTCGCTACCATCGCGCCGACCATTCCGCCGAGACCGACGCTCCCGAGTAGCGCCATCGCCTGCCGGGAGTCGGCCTCAGACCAGTCGGACCTACCGCCGAGGTGTCGCTGGAAGTTCTCGATGCCCTCGCCCGCGAACACCGACCCCGACCAGCCCAGAATCGAGAAGCCGAAGACGAGCGCGCCGACGGCGAAGATTTTCTCGCTGGCGAACGCGACGGACTCGCCGGTGAGAACGAGAGCCGGAACCGCGAGACCGGCCAGCGCCGCGCCGAGCGCGAGCGCGCGCCCGAGTCGGCGCAGGCGCTCGCGGAGCGTCGGCGCGTCGCCGGACTCCGGCGACGCGCCGTCGGGCGAATCGTGGTGTCGGTGGTCGGCGGTCATGTTCTCGATATCTGGAATCGGTCGTCGGGCGAAATCGCGGTCGTCCGGCGTCGTCAGTCCACCGTCTCGCGCATCCGCGGGTCGAGCGCGTCGCGCATCCCGTCGCCCAGCAGGTTGAACCCGAGGACGGTGATGGCGAGGAACAGACCGGGGAAGAACGACCACCACCAGTCACCGGTCAGCAGGCCCTGATTCACGCCGTTCGACAGCATCAGCCCCCACGAGGGCGTCCCGGCCTCGGCACCGAATCCGAGGAACGAGAGCGCCGCGATGTCGATGATGGCCAGCCCGAAGTTGAGCGTGGACTGGACCGTGATGGGCGCGAGGCAGTTGGGCAGGATGTGGCGGACGATGACGCGGGGGTCTTTCGCGCCGAGCGCCTCGGTCGCCTCGATGTACTCGTCTTCCAGCACCTTCAGCGCGGCCCCGCGGACGACGCGGGCGAACCGCGGCGTGTACACCAGCGTCAGCGCGATGACGACCTTCCAGAGGCCCGCGCCGAAGATGGCGACCAGCGCCAGCGCCAGCAGGAGACTCGGGAACGCCAACAGCACGTCCATCGTCCGCATGATGACGTTGTCCGCGATGTTGCCCTTGTAGGCCGCTAGAATCCCGAGCCCGACGCCCAGCACCGTCGATGCGCCGACCGTGATGGTGCCGTACTTCATCGCCAGCCACGCGCCGTACAGCACGCGCCGGAAGATGTCCCGCGACTGGATGTCGGTGCCGAAGGGGTAGGCGAACATGCCGTACTCGCCGACGATGGCGGTCTTCTTCGAGAGCCAACTCGGCGGCGCGAGGTTGGGGTTGGTACCGATCTGACTCTGCGTGACCGACGCGAGGTCGATGAACAGTCGCGCGTAGAGCGCGATGGCCACCATGGCGAAGATGATGGTCAGACCTGCGACGGCGAGACGGTTCGACAGCAGTTCGGAGAGGAACGGGGACGCGCGGAGTCGCTCCACGACGCCGCGCTGCCCCACGTCCTCGCGTTGTGTTTCCGTACTCATCGTTATTGGTCGATCCGCGGGTCGAGGTAGGAGTAAGTCACGTCCACGAGCAGGTTGACCATCGTGAACAGGAACGCGAAGGTGAGGACGGTGCCCTGCACGACCGGGTAGTCACCGACCTGAATCGCGCTCACCAGCAGGGTGCCGATGCCCGGAATCCCGAAGACGGTCTCGGTCAGCACCGCACCGCCCAGCAGGGTGCCGAACTGGATGCCGATGACCGTCACGACCGGGATGAGCGCGTTCTGGAAGCCGTGTTTCATGACCGTGATCTTCGAGCCTTGGCCCTTCGCTCGGGCGGTCCGCATGTAGTCCTGCCGGATGACTTCGAGCATCGACGACCGCATCATCCGGGAGATGAGCGCCATCGAGTAGATGCCGATGACGACCGACGGCAGAAAGAGATGCATCGCGGCCGACTGGAACGCCGCGAAGTTCCCGCGGACGAGCGTGTCGAACGTGATGATGCCCGTGATGGGAGTGATGCTGAACTCCGAGGCGATGCGGCCGCTCGCGGGGAACCAGTTCAGAACCTGGGCGAACAGGAGGATGAGGAGCGGACCGCTCCAGTAGATGGGGACGCTGATACCGGTCAGCGCGCCGATGCGCGTCACGTGGTCGCTCACCGCGTCCTGCTTGACCGCCCCGAGCAGACCGATGGGGATGCCGAAGAGGATGCCGAGGAACTGGCCGAACAGCGCCATCTCGAGCGTGACAGGGAGCTTGTACCGCAGCACCTGTTTGACCGGCGTTCCCTTCTGAATCTGGTAGGAGTTGCCGAAGTCGAACTGCGCCGCTTCGAGCAGGAACCTGCCGTACTGTACCCAGATGGGGTCGTTGAGTCCGAGTTCCGCCCGGACCTGCTGGACGAACTGCTCGGATGCCCGCTGGCCCGCGATGACGCGGGCGGGGTCGCCGGGTGCCATATGCAGGATGGCGAAAACGAACGTCGCCACTCCGAACAGCACCGGGACCAGGAGTAGGAGGCGTTTGATAACGAACCGCTTGGAAATCATTCACTCGCAAAATTGACCGCAGGGGTCAAAAAAGACTCGTTACGGCGGTGCCCGCACGCGGTGTTGCGGGCCGAGGGGCCGGGTCGAGCCTCGACCGGTCGGGCCGCAAGCGGTCGGGCGTCGGTCGGTTACTTTTCGAGCGAGACCTGCTTCAGGAACGGGCCGCCGATGGGCGCGATTTCGAAGCCGCTGACGCGCTTGGCGACACCGCGCATCGTCTTGGTGTGGTCCAGCGCCACCCACGGCTGTTCCTCGTGGAATATCTTGCCGGCCTGCTGGTACTTGGGCTTGCGCTCGCTCGTCTTGTAGCTCGTCTGGGCCTCTTCGGTGAGTTTCATGAACTCGGTGTTGGCCCACGCCGCCACGTCGAGCGTGTTGAAGTTGTCGTGCTTGCTCGGGTCGGCCCAGTCCTGTCCCTCGGGCACGGCGTCGCGCGAGATGCCAGGGTGGAGCAGGGCGTAGTAGAAGTTGTCCGGGTCGCCGTTGTCGGTCATCCAGCCGAGGAAACACGCGTCGTGCTTGTAGTTCTCGGTGTAGGTGAGGTAGGCCTTCCACGGCATCGTGTTGAGTTCGACCGTGACACCGACATCGCCGAGGTTCGACTTGATGAGTTGGGCGGCCTGCCGCGGCGAGGGGAGGTAGGGCCGCGGGTTCTTCATGATGGACAGCTCGAAGCTGAGCCCGTCGTATCCGGCCTCCTTGAGCATCTTCTTGGCCTTGTCGGGCTTGTAACCGTACGGGTCGAGGTCGGGGTTGTACCCCATCACGCTCTCGGGGATAGGCTGGCTGGCCTGCGAGGCGATGCCCTTGAAGATGGTGTTGACCAGCGACTTCGTGTCGATGGCGTAGCTGATGGCCTGTCGGACCTTCTTGTTCCGGAAGGCTTCGACCCGCGCCATGTTGAACGCCATGTAACCGACGTTGATGCCGGGCATCGAGACGAGTTCGGCCTTGTTCGACCCCTCGATGATCTTCGAGGACTGGGCACCGAGACCGTCCACGATGTCCGCGCCGCCCGAGACGAGCGTCTGGGCACGCGTCGAGTTCTTGCCGACCGCCGTGAAGACGACCTCGCCGACCTTCGCGTTCTGTTCGCCCCAGAACTCCTCGTTCTTGCTCAGGCGGATGCGCTGGTTGCCTTGGTCCCAGTTCTCGAACTTGAACGGCCCGGTTCCGACCGGGTTGCTCTTGAGGTCCGTGCCGTACTTCTTGATGGCCTTCAGCGAGTGGACCTTCGAGCAGAACATCGCCAGGTTGGCGAGGATGGGCGCGTACTGCTGCTTGAGGGTGATGCTGACGCCATATTTTCCGTCCTTCTTGACCGACTTGATCCAGCTACCGAGCGAGTACGGGCCGTACGACGACACGTAGTCCTTGCCGGGGTAGTGCTCGTAGTCCTCGTCCACGAACCGGCGGTACGTCGCCACGAAGTCCTTCGCGGTGAACTCGTCGCCGTTGTGGAACTTCACGCCCTCGCGGAGCGTCAGGCTGACCGTCTTGCCGTCGACGTTCCACTTGGTCGCCAGTCCGGCCTTCAGCGAGGTCTTGCCGGGCTTGAACTCGATGAGGCTGTCGTAAATCTGGTTGGTGACCTTCGCGACTTCACCGCTGGTCGTGTTCTGGAAGTCGAGGGTCCCGGAGTCGGCACCGCGGGCGTAGGTCAGCGTCCCGCCGGAACTGCCGCTCTCCTCGGTGGTCGTCGTGTCGGTCTCGCCACCCTCGGTCGTCCCGCTCGTCGTCTCGGTCGTGCCGGTGGTCGTGCCGTCGCCTTCGCCGCCGCCACCGGTACACCCGGCGAGCGTCGCCGCCGCCGTCGCACCACCGGCCGCTTTCAAGAAACTACGCCGCTTCAAACTGTCATCTGTCGCCATAGGGAACCTTGCTCACACCTTCCACATAAGTATGCCGGACCAAGAGGAGTGACAAAAATAGAACAATCACTCGCTACCGAGTTCTATTTTTCTAAACCTTCGAAAAGAGTAAAAACCCGGGTCAGTTCGTGAGTTCGACCTGCTTGAGGAACGGTCCGCCGATGGGTGCGACGACGAAGTTCTCGACGTTCGAGCCGATTCCCCGAAGTTCCTTGGCGTGGTCCATGAACACCCACGGAGCCTCGTCGTGGGCAATCTGGGCCGCCTGTTTGTACAGGTCGGCTCGCTCCTGCTGGTTGTACGTCTTCTGGGCCTGCTCGGTGACGTTCATGAACTCGGTGTTGGCCCACGCCGCCACGTCGAGCGTGTTGAGGCCCTCGGTATCCCAACTCACCCAGTCCTGCCCTTGGGGCACTTTGTCCTGCGAGACGCCGGGGTGGAGCAGGGCGTAGTAGAAGTTGTCCGGGTCGGCGTTGTCGGTCATCCACCCGAGGAAGCAGGCGTCGTGCTTCCCGGAACTGGTGTAGTTCAGGAAGGGGTTGAACGGCTGTTGGTTGATGTTGACCGTGATGCCGACCTGCTGGAGGTTCGACTTGACCGTCTGGGCCGCCTGAATCGGCGACGGGTTGTACGGCCGCGGGTTCTGGAACGTCGCCAACTCGAAAGTGAACCCGTCGCCGTAGCCCGCCTCGTTCAGCAACTGTTGGGCGCGCTGCGGGTCGTGCGGGTACGGGTCCAACTCCTCGTTGTAACCCAAGACGTTCGACGGGATGGGTTGGCTCGCCGGCACCGCGATGCCCCGGAAGATGGTGTTGACGATGGCCTGCGTGTTGATGGCGTAGCTGATGGCCTGTCGGACCTTCTTGTTCCGGAAGGCTTCGACCCGCGCCATGTTGAACGCCAGGTACCCGATGTTGATGCCCTGCTTCTCCAGCAGTTCGGCGTTCTGAGACTGGTCCACGATTTGGGCGGCCTGCGCGCCCAACCCGTCGATGATGTCCGCGCCGCCCGAGACGAGCGTCTGGGCTCGGGTCGTATTCTTGCCGATGGCCGTGAACACGACTTCGTTCACGCTCGGCACCTGCCCCCAGTAGTTCTGGTTCGCCGAGAGTCGGATGCGCTGGTTGCCTTGGTCCCAGTTCTCGAAGACGAACGGACCCGTCCCCATCGGGTTCGTGCTGAGGTCGGTGCCCCGCTGCTGTATCGCCTGCTCGGACAGCACGCTCGACGCGAACATGGCGAGGTTCCGGAGGAACGGCGCGTAGCGCTGTTCCAACTGGATGGTCATTTCGTAGTCGCCGTTCTTCTGGATGCCGCTGACCCAGTTGCCCAACGTGAACGGACCGTACGACGAGACGTACTCGTCGCCCGGATAGTACTCGTAGTTCGAGTCGGTGAACCGCCGATACGTGGCGATGAAGTCGTCCACGGTACACTCGTTGCCGTTGTGGAAGGTCGCGCCCTCCCGCATCGTGACCGTGGCTTGCTGGCCTTCGAGCGTCCACTCGGTCGCCAGTCCCGCGACGAGTTGCGACGTTCCCGGCTTGAACTCGATGAGTCGGTCGTATATCTGGTTGGTGACCTTCACGTCCTCGCCGCTGGTCGTGTTCTGCGGGTCCAACGTTCCCGAGTCGTTCCCGCGGGCGTACGTGAGCGTCCCACCGCCCTGTTGTTCGGTCCCCTGCTGTGCGTCCTCCGCGCTCCCGGTATCGACGTAGCCCGCGACCGACGCCGACGCGGCCGCCCCACCGGCCGCCTTGAGCAGGCTCCGCCGCGAAACGGATGTGTCGTTTGAAGTCATCCAACGATACCAATCGATGATTTAGAATATAAGAATGCGGGACCGCATTGAAGAATCGTTAGATTAGTTCAAAACTCCTACCGGTGTGCAACCAGTTCCGCCCGCTCTCACGAACTGCCTCGCAGACGACTGCAAAACTCGCGGCAGAGGAAACCCCGGAGCCGATGGCGAGGGGTACTCTCCACGAGGTCCGAGGAGCACGGGAGGCCGTCGCCGGAGCGGAGAAAAGAGAGCTACTGCGGTTGGTCGTAGAGGTGGCAGGCCGCGGGGTGGGCCTCGTCCTGTAACACCGGGTCCTTCCGCTCGCAGACGCTCTCGAAGTGGTCGCGGAGCAGCGACTCGGCGGCGGCCCAGTCGCCCGACGCGAGGTAGTCGAACGACTCGGCGACGAGTTCGCGCGGTCGGCCCGACGGTTCCGCGTCGAACAGGCGGTCCCAGAGGACGGCTTTGAACGCGGCGGGCGAGGCGTCGGGTCTCCCGCCGTCCGCGGCGGTCGCGGTCTCGGTCCGGGCGACGTCGCCGCCCGCGGCTTCCTCCCACGTCGCGTCGAGGTCGATGGCGCGGCTCTCGACGCGCTCGCGGTAGTCCATAATCTGGCGGTACGCGTCCTGTTCGACGTCGAGGTCCTCCGGCGGGATGATTTGGGGACATCGCGTCCGGAAGTGACAGCCGGAGGGCGGGTCGATGGGCGATGGCACGTCGCCTTCGAGGATGACCCTGTCCTCGGTGTCGGACCGCGGGTCGGGTTCCGGAATCGCCGACAGCAGCGCCTGCGTGTAGGGGTGTTTCGGGTCGGAGAACAGTTCGTCGGTGTCGGCGACCTCCACGATCTCGCCCAGATACATCACCGCGATGCGGTCGCAGATGTGGCGGACGACGCTCAGGTCGTGGGCGATGAACAGGTAGGTCAGCCCGAACTCCTCTTGGAGGTCCTCCAGCAGGTTGAGAATCTGGGCCTGCACCGACACGTCGAGCGCCGACACCGGTTCGTCGGCGACGATGAAGTCCGGGTCCACCGCCAGCGCGCGGGCGATGCCCACGCGCTGGCGCTGCCCGCCCGAAATCTCGTGGGGGTAGCGGTCGTACTGGCCCTCTTCGAGACCGACGGCCTCCATCAGTTCGGCGACGCGATTCCGGCGCTGTTGCTTCTTGGACATGTCCCCCTCGGGGTCCTCCTCGGGCAGGTCGTGAATCTTGAGGGGTTCGGCGATTATCTGACCCACCGTCATCCGCGGGTCGAGGCTGGAGAGGGGGTCTTGGAAGATCATCTGCATGTCCTTGCGCTTGTCGCGCAACTGCTCGCGGTCGAGGCCCGAGAGGTCGGTGCCTTGGAACACGATGCGGCCGTCGGTCGGGTCCTCGAGGTGGAGCAGGGTCCGCCCGGCGGTCGATTTCCCACAGCCCGATTCGCCGACCAGTCCGACCGTCTCGCCCTCGTAGATGTCGAAGTCCACGCCATCGACGGCTTTGACGCTCTCTACCTCGTCGGCGAGCCACTCGTCGAGCAGGCCGTCCGCGCGCGAGAAGTGCTTCTTCATCCCCTCGACTTCGAGGAGGCGGTCGCCCACGTCGTGGTCGCGGGTCGTCATCGTCTCGAACTCCTCGCCGTACTGGCTCTCGTCGAACTCTTCGAGGACGCACTTCGCGCGGTGGTCCACCTCCTCGGGCCCGTGCTGGAGGTTCGGAATCTCGCCCTCGGTACACTCGGGTTGCGCCCACGGGCACCGGGGCGCGAAGTGACAACCCTGGGGCATATCGATGAGGTCCGGGACGTTGCCCTCGATGGGCGTCAGGCGCTCTTTGTCCTCCTGCGGGATGGATTCGAGCAGCGCGTAGGTGTAGGGGTGGCTCGGGTTGTGGAAGATTTCGTCCACGGGACCGACCTCCACGATGTCCCCGGCGTACATCACGGCCACGCGGTCGCAGGTCTCGGCGACGACGCCGAGGTCGTGGGTGATGAAGAGGACCGACATCCCCAACTCGTCCTGCAGGTCGTTCATCAGGTCGAGAATCTGGGCCTGAATCGTCACGTCGAGCGCCGTCGTCGGCTCGTCGGCGACCAGCAGTTTGGGCTGGCAGGCCAGCGCGATGGCGATGAGGACGCGCTGGCGCATTCCGCCCGAGAACTCGTGGGGATACTCCTCGACGCGCTCGGTCGGTTCCGGGATGCCGACCTCTTCGAGCATGCCGATGGTGTCCTGCAGAATCTCCTCGTCGATGTCCTTTCCGCCGAGGCTCGGCGCTATCTCCCGGACCGCGTTCCACCACGAGTCCTTCCGGCGGCCGCCGTACTGGTGGAGGCGCAGGCTCTCGGCGACCTGCTCGCCCACGGTCAGCGCGGGGTTGAGCGAGGTCATCGGGTCTTGGAAGATCATGCTGACCTCGCCGCCCCGAATCTCGCGCATCGGGTCCTCCGGCGTCGAGAGCAGGTCCACGTACCCCTCGTCGGGGAACACGAAGTCCCCGACGCCCGAGGGGTACCGCTCCGCGAAGTCGGCGGTCAACTCCTCGTGGTAGAAGGCGGCCTCGCCGTCCGCGATTTCGCCGGGGTCGTCCACCAACTGCATCAGCGAGAGCGCGCTGACGCTCTTGCCCGACCCGGACTCGCCGACCAGACCGACCGTCTCGCCCTCCCGAATGGTGAGGTCGAAGTCGTCCACCGCCTCGACCACACCTCGTTCGGTGTTGAACTGCGTCCGCAGATTTGAGATTGACAGTAAGTCACTCACAATTACGCGAAAGTGGTGCGTCCGCTGGCAAATAGCTTTCCACTTTTCCAGCGGACGCGACCGTGGGGCGGCGAGCGGTCGAGAGACTACGGGTCGCTGTCGATGTCAGTGAACTCGAACCGTGCCCCACCACCGGCGCTCTCCGTCACCTCGTACTCCCAACCGTACACCTCGGCGAGTTCGCTGACGAACGCTAGTCCTAGTCCGGTCCCTTCTTGCCCGGAGGTAGTCGTGTATCCCGCCTCGAACACCGTGTCTCGGTTCTCGGCCGGGATACCGGACCCGTCGTCCGCAACGTAGAATCCGCCGGCAGTTTGCTTCGCTCCCTGCCGAGCCTCGTCTTCGCTCCGCTCGGACGAGACGCCGACGGACTCGTCGGTCGAGTCTCCGTCCGCTTCGGTCTCGGGGCCGGGCGGAAGGTCGCCGACCGTGATGGTAACGTCGCTTCCGCCGTGTTCGACCGCGTTCTCGAGGAGGTTTCGGAACAGGTGCTGGACGTACGTCTCGTCGGCCTGTATCGTCTGGCCGACCGAAACTTCGAGCGTCGCCTCGGGAGCGTCCACGTCGTCCCACGTCTTCCGGGCCGCGTCCGCGAGTTCGACCGGCGTTCGCTCGCCGACGGCCTTGCGGCCGCGAGTCAGTACCAGCATGACGTCGATCATGTCCTCGATGCGGTCGAACGCCTCCGTGACGTACTCCACCGCGTCCGTGCCCGCGTCGTCGGGCAACTGCTGGCTGTATATCTGGCCGATGGTCACGGGATTGCGGAGTTCGTGGGCCAGCATGCTGGCGAACCTGTCGAGGCGCTCGGTCCGCTCCTCGAGTTCTCGCTCGCGTTCCACCTGTTCGGTGACGTCCTGAGCGAGACTCAGCCCGGCGAAGATGTCGCCGTCGGCGTCGCGCAGGGGTGCCGCCCACACTCGCCAGTCTCGACCGCCGAATTCGGTCGTCGTCTTGCCGGTTTCACCGTCCTCGACGGCGGCCCGAAACACCGGTTCGAGGTCCTCGACCGTCTCCGACGGGAAGATATCCGGCATTCGGTTGCCCTCCAGACGGTCCGCGCTCGGTAGGGTCTCGCCCAAGACTTTCCCCTCGGCCAGGGTGTAGCGGAGTTCGTGGTCGTACACCCCGACCGCTCCGTTCGGGAAGTTCTCGGTGAGCGTCCGATACCGCCGCTCGGACTCTTCGAGCGCTCGCTCGCGCCGTTTCCGCTCGGTGATGTCGCTCGCCATCCCGATCCACTCCTCGATTTCACCGTCTTCGTCGAGCATCGGCACCGCGCGCGAGAACGTCCAGCCGACGTTCCCGTCGTCCCGCTCCACCCGGTGTTCCAACTCGAAGATGCCCTTCGTCCGGATGGCCTCGTCGATGGCCTCCCTGACTCGCGGCTGCTCGTCCGGATGGATGTACTTGTCGAGCCAGTTGCTGGTCGATTCGTCCGTGTCGGCGAGGAACTCCTTGCCCTCGAGTTCGTGCATCTCGCTCCAGTCGGGGCTCATGCGATACACCACGTCCGAACTCGCGGTGACCAGCGCGCGGAATCGCTCTTTGCTCTTCTGGAGTTCCTCCTCGGCCTCCTTGCGCTCGGTGACGTCGCGGGTCGTCCCGGCGATGGCTTCGACTTCGCCGTCGTCGTCGAGTACCGGCGCGAAGATGTAGTCGTAGACGCGGCGGCCGAGTTCGGCGTGTGGGAACTCGACCTCACCGCGGACGGGTTCTTTCGTCTCGATGACCTCGTCGATTTCGCGCTCGTGCATCTCGGCGTGCCACGGCTCGTAGCCGATTTCCTCCAGCGTTTTCCCGATGGATTCCTCGAGGGTTCGGTCCCACATCTCCAGCACCGCGTCGTTGGCGAACGTGAAGTGGTAGTCGAGGTCGAAGGCGTAGACGAGGTCCGGCGTGCTGGAGACGATGGTCTCGTAGAGCCTCATCTGCTCTTCGGTCTCGGCTGTCACTCGCTCCAGCTCTGCCTCCGCTTCCTTGCGTTCGGTGACGTCGGCGGTAGCACCGAGTATCCGGACCACCTCGCCGTCGTCGTCGTACTCGACTTCGCCGCGGGACGACACCCACCGCGTGTCGCCGTCCGCGTTCGTAATTCGGTACTCGGTGGCGAACTCCCCAGTCTCCTCGACCGCCTCGTCGAGTCGCTCTCTCACTCGTTCTCGGTCCGCGTCGTGAACCGAGGCGAGGAACTCCTCGATTGGTGCGCCCCCGGTAGCCGTCGCCGGGTCCGCGTCGAAGGACGCGACGAGACACTCGTCCGCCGTCACGACGTTCTCCCGAATGTCCCACGTCCACGTGCCGACCAACCCGGCGGACGCGGCAGCTTCGAGTCGAGTTTCCGTCTCGGGAGACTCCCGTTCGCACTCGCCGCGCTGCTCGCGGTTCCGTCGTCGGTGGGATTCTCCGCGTGACTGATTCGGTCGCCCGCGGTCGGTGACTTCTCGAACGACACCGACGGTTCCCCCTCCCGCGCCGTCGGCTTCGAACGGGGTAACTCGCGCCTCGCAGCGAACGCGGCCGCCCTCGGCAGTCTGTACGACGAACTCGATTCGCTCGCTTGGGTCCGTCGGACTCGTGAGGAACTGCTCGGTCGTCGAATCGTCGTCGGCGAGTAGCAGAGAGACGTGTTCGCCGAGCAGGTCGTCGCGCGCGTAGCCCGTCAGTTCCACGACGGCGTCGTTGACCGCGGCGAATCGACCCTCGGCGTCGAGTTGGTAGATTCCATCGTCGATTACGTTCACGAGTGATCGATAGCGCCGGAGAGCCTCCGGGCCCTCGGCGTCCCCCCAAAACGCTGGGCCAGAAGCCCCCGCTCGTCCACTCATACGCCTAATCAGTAGCGTGCGCTAGATAAATCTTCATGTGGTCGGCGCGCTCGGAAAAGAGAGCGGCGTCCCTCCTGCGATTTACCGAAACAGTACGGACCAGCGTCGGAAAACTGCCTTCGTTCGCTAAGCCAACACGCACCATCCCACAGGCTCGAACGACCTCGAACCACCACCGACGCGCGGCGTCACCGAAGTTTAAGAGGCGTCCGGCAGTACCACCTGCCATGATAGATTCCGTCGTCATCGCCACCGACGGCTCGGAGAGCGTCACCCGTGCCGTGCGAGTCGCGCTCGACCTCGCCGAGCGATTCGACGCCGCGGTCCACGCCCTCTACGTCGTGGACACGGGCGAGGTCGATTCCTCGCCCGAGAAGCTGCGCGACGAGTTGCGCGACGCGCTCGAATCGCAGGGCGAGGCGGCCCTCGAAGCCGTCCGAAACCACGCCGACCGCGAGGTCACGACCGCGGTCCGCGAGGGTCGCCCGGCCGCCGAAATCACCGAGTACGCCCGCGAGTGGGACGCCGACGCGGTGGCGACCGGCACGCGAGGCCGCCACGGGGAGAACCGCTTTCTCATCGGGAGCGTTGCCGAGCGCGTCGTCCGGTCGTGTCCCGTCCCCGTGCTGACCGTCCGGCAGTTGGAGAACGGTGAGTAACTCGGCGACGCTCGCTCTCTCCGCCCTCGCGTGACAACCGAGGATTCTTCCGCGCTGGTCCCCCACGGAAAGGCATGAAAGACTGGGTCATCGACGACGACAACCTCTCTATCGAGCGCAAGTCCATCCTGCCCGGCGAGGGCTTCTTCGTGCCGGATTCGGTCGAGGAGGCCAAAGAGGAGGCCGAGGCCGAGGCCGCCCTGACCGGTGCCGAGGTCGCGGTCGTGGCCGACCCCGACGCCGACGGACTGGCCTGCACCGCGCTGGTCCGGGAAATTTACGGGGAGGCGGCGCTCATCGACGCCGGACCCCACGACTTGGAGGAAGCGCTCGAACGCGTCGCCGACTACAGCGAACCCGGCGCGCGAATCTTCGTCTGCGACCTTTGTCCCGACAGCTACGACGAGGTCGGCGAGTCGCTGGAGGCGCTGGTCGAACAGGCCGGCGACGTCCGGTGGTTCGACCACCACCAGTGGACCGACCCCGTGGACGAGGCGGTTCGCGAGGCGGGCGTCGAGTTGGTCGTCGGCGACAGCGACGAGGAGTGTACCGCCGACGTGGCGGTCCGGTCGCTGGACTACGACTTCCCGGACTACCTCGTGGAACTCGCGGCGGTCACGCGCGACCACGACCTCTGGATTCGGGACGACGAGCGCAGCGACGACCTCGCGGACTTCTCCTACTGGGCCGACCCCGAGGAGTACATCGAAGTGGTCGCCGAACACGGGGCTGACCTCCCCGCCGACATCGAGGAGTTCCTCGCGGAGATGCGCGTCGAGAAGGACGCGCTCATCGAGAAGGCGGTCGCCCGCGCCGACGTCGAGGAGATCGGCCCGTGGACGGTCGGCGTGACCTACGGCCGGTGTTCGCAGAACGAGGTCGCCGAGGAGTTGCGCCAGCAGGGCACCGACGCCGCGGTCGTCGTCAAGCCCTCCGGGAGCGCCTCGATTCGGGGCACCGACGAGTTCGAGCGGTGCCACGAGGTCGCCCGACAGGTCAACGGCGGCGGCCACCCGAAGGCCGCGGGATGTAAGCCCCGCATCTACGACGACATGCTCGACTACGCCCACCACTGGACGACCCGCGGCGCGGTCGCGAAGCAGGTCATCGTCGAGGCGTTCTGGCACGTCGCGCGCGACGTGGAAGCCGAGACGGCGGCGGCCGAGGAGGAACTGGACGAGGGCGACGAGGCCGGCGAGAACGACGAGAGCGACGAATGACGACCGGACTCCCCATCGACGCCGAGAAGCCGATCGTCGGCATGGTCCACCTCCCGCCGCTTCCGGGCGCACCGAAGTACTCCGGCGACTTCGAGGCGGTCCGCGAGAGCGCCCTCCGCGACGCCCGGCGACTCGAAGCCGGCGGCGCGGACGCGCTGCTGCTCGAAAACTTCGGTGACGCGCCGTTCTACCCAGACGACGTGCCCAAGCACGTCGTCGCGTCGATGACCCGCGTCGCGGCCGAGATTCGGGGGGAAGTGGACCTCCCGATGGGCGTCAACGTCCTGCGGAACGACGCCGCGGCCGCGCTCTCGGTCGCGGCCGCGGTCGGGGCCGCGTTCGTCCGCGTGAACGTTCACTCGGGCGCTCGCGTGACCGACCAAGGCGTCGTCGAGGGGCGGGCCCACGAGACGGTCCGCCTGCGCGAGCGCCTCGATTCGGACGCCGCCGTCCTCGCGGACTTGGACGTGAAGCACTCCGCACCGCTGGCGGAGCGACCCATCGACGCCGAGGCCGTCGCCGAACCGGTCGAACGCGGCCTCGCGGAGGGAATCGTCGTCTCCGGCGCTGGCACGGGCCACGAGGTCGGCGTCGACCGCCTCCGGGCGGTCGCCTCGGCCCGCGACGAGGCCGGACTCGACGCGCCGATTCTCCTCGGAAGCGGCGTGACGGCCGCGAACGCCGCGGACCTCCTGTCGGTCGCCGACGGAGCCATCGTCGGCACCGCGCTGAAGGAGGGCGGCGAGACGACGAATCCCGTCTCGGTGGAGCGCGTCGAGCGGGTCGTGGAAGCGGTCGAAGAAGTCCGGTAGCGCGAATCTATCCCTCGATTCGTCACCGCGAATCGAGGAAGTCGAACACGTCGTCCTCGGTCGGCAGACCGCCTCTCGCGGTCTCGGCGGTGCAGTTGAGCGCCGCCGTCGCCGCGGCGAATCGCCCGGCCTCGCGGGGACCGCGGTCGCCGAGGAACCACGCGTGGAGCAGGCCCGCGGTGAAGGCGTCGCCCGCGCCGGTCGTGTCGGCGGTCTCGACCGCGAAGGCGGGAACGTCGAGGACGGTCCCGTCGTCGGTCAGCAGGAGGGCGCCGTCGGTCCCGCGGGTGACCGCGGCCCGGCGGACGCCTCGCTCGCGGAGCGTCTCGATTGCGCCGCGGGGGCCTTCGCCGAGGTACGACCGCGCGGAGACCGCGTTGGCGACGAAGCAGTCGCAGACCGGTAGGAGCGCGTCGAGCGTCTCTGGGCGGGTGGCCCGGTCCTCCAGTTCCGAGAGGGGCCCCGCGAGGTCGAAGACCAGCGGCGGGAAACCGTCGCCGTCGTCGCGCTCGGCGTCCTCGACCAGCGCGGAGACCACCGGGTCGGGCGCGTACGCGCTGGTGAACGCGAGGTCGGCGCGCCGGACGTACTCGCGGTCCGCGTCGCTCAGTCGGAGGTTCGGCACGGCCTCGCCGCCGTTGACTATCATGCGCTCGCCCTCGGGGTCGCGCAGAATCATCGAGTAGGTGGTGCGCTCGTCGGGGTCGCCCCGGCGGACCCGGCGGGCGTCCACGGCGCGCTCGCGGAGGTCGGCCAGAATCCGGTCGGCGGCCTCGTCGTCACCGAGTCGGGAGACGACGCCAGTCTCGCGCCCCAGTCTAGCGAGTCCCGCCGCGACGTTCGCGGCGACGCCGCCGGTCGCGGTCGCCTCGTCGCGGACGAACGCACCGCCGTCGGGTTCCGGCAGGTTGGTCAGGCCGTAGATGCGGTCTTCGACCGCGCTCCCGACCGCCACCGCGTCGAGGCGCGCCGAGTCCGCCCGGGCGTCGAAGTCACTCATCGACGCTATCGAGACGCCGCGGGATGAAACCGCTTGCGACGCGGGTCCCGCGGCCCTGTTACGACGGCGCTCGGAACTCGTAGGAACGGTCGCCGTTCTCGACGCGCACGGCCCCGCGGTCGTGGTCGAAGTAGAGCACCTCGACCTCGCCGTCCTCGAAGTCGTGGAGCGGCATCTCCGCCGAGACGCGACCGTCCCTCGTGACGAGGAAGGTCGCGTTCCCCACCGTGATTTCGATGCCCTCGTCGCTCTCGGACACCTCGCCGTCCTCCGCGAGTTCGCGGAGGTGTTCGGTGACGTCGGACCAGTCCCCGACGGGGACGCGCTCGTAGTCGTCCATGGCGGGCCTGCGATACTGAGCGGCAAAACGGCTTGGGCCGGCGAAGACTCTCGATAGATGTCTCTCGTCCTCGAAACCGAACGTCGGCCGGAATCGAACGCCGGCCAGAAGAGCAGTCTGGGTCTACTCGGCCTCGCCGGCGACCCACTTGTCCGAGTACGCGGTCCCGCAGTCGCAGTACGAGTAGGCGTGAATCACGTCGCCCTCGGCGTAGAGGTCGCCGACCTCCTCGTTCTGTTCCTCGGCGAAGGCGAAGACGAACTCCGCGTCGCCGTCGCACTCGGGGCAGTCGCCGCCCGAGAGGTCCCGCGCGATGGCGCCCTCGGTGCCCATCGCCTGCTTCGCGAAGCCCATCGCGTCCATGCCCGTCGCGGTCTTGAAGACGCTCCGGCCCTGGTCGCCCTCGACGACGAGGACGACGCCGTTCTCGACCGATTCGCCGTGCTTCGCCAGTCCGTCGCCGTCGCCCTCCACGAACGAGTCGGAGAGGAACAGCGCCACGTCCTCGGGGCGCTCGCCGCTGAGGAACTGCTCGCGTTTGCTCATACCGCCGGTAGGGAGAGCGAGGGGAAAAGGTCCGCGTTCTCGACGGGCGGCGAGTCGGGGGAGCGCGTTCCGTCGGGTCGGTCCGCTCGGTCGTCGTAACGACTCCTCAACAGTCGGTTTCGCCGTCTCTCCGAACAACTCGCTCTCGACTCCGACCCCCGACCAGCCACGATGAGAAACGTTACCCGGCGCGAACGACTACGACGACTCATGACCGAGGAGACGCCCGCAGACGACGACTTCGACGCCGAGGAGTGGCGCGAGCGACTCCAGTCCCACCGCACGGAGAAGGACGACTTCTTCGCCGACCACCCGCAGTCGCCCATCCCGCCCGAGGAGCGCGACGACTTCGAGAGCCTCGACTACTTCGACCCGGACCCGAAGTATCGCGTCACCGCCACGGTCGAAGTCCACGAGCGACCCGACCCCGTGGAGATGGAGGTCAGCGCCGGGCCGCCACAGCGCTATCTCCGAGTCGCCACGCTCCGCTTCGAGTTGGGCGCCGACGAACTGGAACTCGCGGGCTACCGCCAGCAGGCGGACGACGACGGCCTGTTCGTCCCGTTCCGCGACAAGACGACCGGCCAGCAGACCTACCGAGACGGCCGGTACATGGAGTTCGAGACCGAGGAGTTGGCGGACGGGAGCGAGATGGTGCTGGACTTCAACCTCGCGTACTCGCCGTTCTGCGCGTACAGCGAGACGTTCGCCTGCCCCCTCCCGCCCGAGGAGAACTGGCTCGACGCGGAGATTCGCGCCGGCGAGAAGGCGTAGCGACAGCCCGACGGGCGGCGCGGAGACGACCCGAGAACGAAACGGAGCGCGACGGACGGGCGAGAGCACGGCGACCGTCCGAGAGGGAGGCAGATTCTACGGGGGTTCGGCGAGGGTCGAACCGAGTCAGTGGACGGTTCGCTCCTCGGTCGTGACGAAATCGACGTTCGTGAACTCGAAGCGCGCGCCGCCCGCCTCGCTCTCGGTGAGGGTGCAGTCCCAGCCGTACGTCTCGGCCAATTGCGAGATGAACGTCAACCCGAGACCGATGCCGTCGGCGTCCGTGGTGTGTCCCGCCTCGAACACCGCGTCGCGCTCGTGTTCCGGGATGCCCACTCCGTCGTCCGCGACGTAGAAGCCGTCCGGGAGCGGGCCGACGGTTATCTCCACCGCCGACTCGGTGTGTTCGACGGCGTTCTCGAACAGGTTTTCGAGCAGGTGGCGGAGGTGAATCGGGTCCGCCAGCACCGTCCGGTCGGTTTCGACGGCGAGTTCCGCGTGTTGGGGGTCGAGACTATCCCACGTCTCCGCGGCGACGTCGGAGAGCGAGACGGGTTCGGCGTGGATGGTCGCGTCCTCTCCGCGTGCGGTGACCAGAACGACCTCTATCATCTCCTCGATGCGGTCGAGCGCGGTTTCGACCTCCTCGACCGCCTTCGGGTCGCCGTCCGTGGCCGGTCCGAGGTAAATCTTCGCGATGGTCAGCGGGTTCTTGAGTTCGTGGGCGACCATTCGGGCGAAGTTCTCCAACTGGCCGTTCCGGCGCTGGAGTTGCCGGTTGTGTCGCTCGGCTTCCCGCCGCTGCGTCACGGCGCGGGCGTCGTTCACGCCGATGCCGAAACCGGCGGCGGTCCCGATGGCCGCCCCGAGCGTGAACGACCAGCGCGGGTAGGCGATGGTGACGCCGGGTTCGAGGTTGAGGAGTTCGATGACCCCGAGCGTGACGACGAATCCGGCGAGACACCACGTCACGACGCGCGGATACGTGTCCGAGTCGAGGTCGATTCGGGGGAGTCGAACCCCGCCGTACAACAGCACTGCTCCGGGACCGCCGACGAGAACGAAGTCGATGACGGCGGCGAGAATCGGTCTACCTGTAGCGACGACGAACCCCGCGCGAGCGACGGCGACCGCGACGTACAGTCCACCCAAACCGGCGACGATGCGTTCACCGCCCACCGTAGAGACGAACCGCGACCAGTACCCCATTACCGACCGTCTGTCGATATGGGAAGATAGGCATTTCGTCTGCTCGACAGTTGACAGTCGCGGCACCGCCGCCGAACTCCGAGGACTCGTCCCGGTCGGCTACGGCGCGACGCCGACGGTCAACAGCGTCCCGAACTCCCGGTAGCGTTCCACCATGTCCTCTCGCGACGCCCAGTTCTCGGTCGGGAACTCGTCCGCGTCGGGAATCTCGGTCTCACGGTCGGGCACGTTGTCCTGCTCGGCGACATGGAGGCCCGCGTCGCGGAACGCCTCGCGGTACTCGCTCGCCGACCAGCGAGTCATCTCCACGTCGATGTTGTCCTGCCACGCGTGGGAGTGGACGTTCTCCTCGTAGTAGTTCACCGCACAGAAGAAGGTGCCGCCGGGCCGGAGGACCCGCGCGACCTCCCGAAGGGCCTCGCGGGGGTCGCTCGCGTAGTAGAACGCCTCCATCGTGAAGACGTGGTCCACGCTGTCGTCGGCGAACGGCAGGTGGTCGAAGTCGCCGACGAGGAAGCCGACCCGCGGGTCGTCGGTGTACCCGGTCGCGTTGCGCGCCATCTCCGGCGAGCCGTCGAGTCCGTAGGCCCGGCCCGCGCCCTTGGTGTCCCGGAGCGCGCGGACGGCGTACCCGCTCCCGGTGCCCAAGTCCAGCACGGTGTCGCCCTCCTCCACGGGCATCCGGGCCAGCACGTTCTTCGCGGTGTTCCAGTGGCGGTCCTCCATCCCCTTGTCGCGGCCGTCGGCCGCCCAGTCGTCGAACTCCTCGCGGACGCTCATGGACGTGTGGAGGGAGTTGACCGACAAAACGGATTCGGAACGGGACCGCGGCGGGCCGAGCGGTCGCGGTCGCGGCGACCGCCCGCCGCGGCCCCGACGCCGGAACTATCGGGGGCGCGAGACGGGCACGAGGACCGCGAGGAGGGCACGGGGCTTTTACCCTCGCGGTGTGTCACGTCGCGTATGGTCGGACGAAAGAAGCGGTACGCGCTGGCCGACTCCGCCCAGCAGATCGTCGGCGGGTTCCTGCTGGCGGGACCGTTCGTCGTCACCGCGGAGGTGTGGGAACTCGCCGCGAACATGTCGAACGTCCAAGGCGCGCTCGCGGT
Organism: Halorussus gelatinilyticus; assembly: GCF_023238445.1. Taxonomy (GTDB): domain Archaea; phylum Halobacteriota; class Halobacteria; order Halobacteriales; family Haladaptataceae; genus Halorussus; species Halorussus gelatinilyticus. The sequence goes on from NZ_CP096658.1 coordinate 1,676,866, forward strand.
CGTCATCGTCTTCCTCATCGGGTACGGCGCGCTCTACAAGGCCGACGACGACCGGGACCCCGACCGCGAGTCCGAGGTCGCGGGCGTTCCGACGCGGTTCGTCTCGCTGATGGTCGTCTCGTTCGGGTCGGTCGCCATCCTCGCGTTCGTCTTCGCGGCCCCCGAGACGTTTCTGGGCGGCCTCTGGCCGGCCGGGGAGGTCTCGATGAATCGCGTCACGGTCACGCTGAAGGCCATCTCGGTCGGAGCCATCTTCAGCGTCGTCGGCGCGGCCACGGCGGACAGCGTGTTCTGACGGAGTGCTTCCGACGACCCGACTCCCGCTCCCCGATTGCTTCGCCGAGCGGAATCCTCGCCGACGGTGGACCCGCATTCTTAAGTCGCCTGCACGTATTATCCGTGGATATGGATTATCAACTCGCCATCGAAAACACGCCCGAGACGATACCCGGTGGCACTGGCGTCCTCCTCCTGCATCCGAGTACTGGCGAAACGGACCGCATCGACACGGACTTCCTGAAGACCGACACCGACCACTTCCTCGTCATCTCGACGCGAACCACCGCCCGCGAGGTCAAGCAGAAACTCGACCACTACGACGTAGACGAGAGCAAGGCCGAGATTCTCGACACGCTGAGCATCGAACGCGGCTATTCGCGCCGAAGCACCGAGAACGTCCACTACGTCTCCTCGCCCGACGACTTGGAGGGCGTCCTCGACATCACCCGCGAGTTCCTCGAATCGACCGACGGCAAGCGCCGCATCAGCCTCGACTCCATCACCGAGATGGCCTACTACGCCGACGAGTCGCAGGTACGCGACGTGATTCGCCAAATCTTGGGTCTCCTGCGCGAACACGACGCGGTCGGCCTCTTCCACCTCTCGAAGGGCGTCCACGACGAGGAACACGTCGAGAAGTTCATGGGTCTGTTCGACGCCATCATCGACCTCGACCGCGACGGCGACGTGAACAGCGACTTCGAGAGCGTCTGAGGTCTCTGCGGGCGGGTTTCTCCGAAGACGGACTGCGATAGAGGAGTCGCTTCTGTCCCCGATTTCGCTCGATTCTCCCTCCGACGCGGTACCGTGCGGTCGCGGTGCGGTAGACTCCTTTTCGTCGGCGATAGCCGACTCCGACGAACCAACTACCCCGAATCGACCGAAAAACGAGCAAAACTACCGCTCGACCGGAAACGCTACGAAAAGAACTTCAGCAGGTCGTCCCGCTTAGCCTCGTGCAGATGCTCTTTCACCGCCTCGTTCAGCGCGTCGATGTTCCCGCGCTTGGCGCTGATGGGCGCAATCGTGTCCTGCCACTGCTTCCACGGCGGGTGCAGACCGAGGCGGTCGCACAGCTCGTCCAGTCGCTCGTCCTCGTCGTCCACCTTGTCCATCTTGTTGACCGCGACGACGACCGGAATCCCCACGTCCCGGAGGAAGTAGAACATCTCCACGTCGTAGGGAATCTCGTCCTCGCCCGAGTGACGGTCGATGATGTCCACCGCGCTCTTGCCGTCTACCACGAGGACGCCCACGAGGATGTCGTCGGCGTTGTCCTCGATGTACCGGACGATGTCGGTCTTTATCTGCTCGCGTTGCTCTTCGGGGACGCCCGACATGAAGCCGAAGCCCGGCAGGTCGCTCAGCACGAAGTCGTCGCTGGCCCAGTCGTAGTGGTTCGGCGAACGCGTGACGCCGGGCTTGCTCCCCGTGTCGAAGGTGTGGCCGGTGATCTCGCGCATCAGCGTGGACTTGCCGACGTTCGACCGGCCGACGAAAATTACCTCGTCGCTTCGGTCCGGGCGACTCTCGAACATGGGTGTCCTTTCGAGCGACGGGGTTTAACGGGTGTGATTCTGCGGAGTTCGGATTCGGACGTTACCGCTATCGAGCAGACGACGCGAATCTTGCTCGACAATCGAGCAGAAGGGAAGAGGATGCCAAACCGAGCAGAAGGTGAGGGGACACTAAATTGAGCAAGGGGTACGAGAGACGCTAGCTTCATGCTTGAGCATCGGAGTCACGGCGACCCCACCGCGACTGTACGCACTACAACCGCACCGCAACTGCGCCCCGTACCTCCCTGCCTGCGTCTGCGCTCGGACGCGGGCGCATCTCGGACACGGCCGAGCGCAGTCGCGGCGCGTCCTGCCGTCGGTGAAGATACGCGGTTCCGTAGTCGGTGAAGATTCCCTGTTCCGTGGTCGGCGAAGATACGCGCACCGAACCCTGCCGTCTCCCGAGTCCGGGACTCCGTGGGCACCCGCAAAACCGCCGGCGTCCGCGTGCCGCGGCTTATTTACCCCTTCCGTGCAATCTCAGAACGTATGCGGCTCGTGCAGGTTTCGATTCCGGCGGGCAAGCGAGAGTTGGTCGCCGACGTCCTCGACGAGGAGGGCGTCGATTACATGCTGACCGACGAGACCAGCGGTCGGGAGTACACCGCCATCGCGTACTTCCCGCTGCCGACCAGCGCGGTCCAGCCGATTCTCGATAAGTTGCAGGACGCCGGGTTGGGCGAGGACCCCCACGCGGTCATCATCGACGCCGAGACCGACACCTCCCGCCAGTATCAGGAACTCGAACGGCGATTCGCCGAGGAGAACGACAACCCCTCGACCATCGCCCGCGAGGAGATTCGGACCGAAGCCCGCGAGATGACCCCCGAGTTCCCGACGTTCGTGGCGATGACGGTCATCAGCGCGGTCGTCGCCACCGCGGGAATGCTGTTGGACTCCCCGGCGGTCGTCGTCGGGTCGATGGTCATCGCGCCGCTCATCGGGCCGGCGATGGGCGCGAGCGTCGGCACCGTCCTCGGCGACCGGCAACTGTTCCAGCGCGGCGTGAAGTACCAGTTCATCGGCGGCTTCGCGGCCATCGGGTCCGCGGCCGTCTTCGCGGTTATCGTGCGCTACGGTCTGCTGATTCCGCCGGGGACCGACGTTCTCGACATCTCGCAGGTAAGCGGGCGACTCACGCCCGACTTCCTCTCGCTCGCGGTCGCCATCGGCGCGGGCGCGGCGGGCGTCCTGAGCCTCGCCTCCGGCGTCTCGGTCGCCATCGTCGGCGTGATGATCGCCGCGGCCCTCGTTCCACCCGCCGCCGCGGTCGGCATCGCCATCGCGTGGCAACAGCCGCTCGCGGCGGTCAGTTCGCTGGTCCTCGTCCTCGTCAACATCCTCTCCATCAACCTCTCCGGACTGGTCGTCCTCTGGTATCTGGGCTACCGGCCGAAAAACTGGTTCACTCGGAACGAGACCCGGACGGCGCTGTTCAAGCGCATCGGCATCCTCGTCGTCCTCATCGGTCTTCTGTCGCTGTTCCTCGGCGGCGTCACCTTCACCAGCATCCAGAACGCCACCTTCCAGAACCAGGCCCAAGCGGAGGTAGAGAGCGTCATCGGCGAGACGGGGTCGCCCTACGAGGACGCCCGACTCTTCGGCACGGAGTTCAAGGCGGGCAGTACCCTCCCGTTCGACCGGTCCCGGCGGGTGGTCGTCACCGTCGGCAAACCGCCGGGCGAACAGTACCCCGACCTCGCGGAGCGGTTGAGCGAGCGCATCAACCGCAACACCGGCCACGAAATCGACGTGCAGGTTCGGTACATCGAGTACGACGACGACGACGACCCCGACACGCGGTCTGGGGAACGAGCGCCCGAGGGATAAGTCAAACCGTCGTTTCACTCATACAGAGCTTTTTGCCGACCGCCGTCGTACCGACGGTGCGATGTCCAGAAAGCTACTAGCGACGGTGGGGGTCGCGCTCCTGCTGGTGACGGCCGGGTGTGCGGGGAGCCTGAATCCGGCGGCGAGCGCGAACGCACAGACCGACCAAACGAACGGGACCGACCGGAGCGGAAACTCGACCATCAGCGTCTCGGCGTCCGGACAGGTCGAGGCCGAACCCGACCAGGCGGTGCTACAGGTCGCGGTCCTCGCCAGCGGCGACGACGCGAACGCGGTCCGCGAGCAGGTGGCCCAGAACGTGACCCGGATGCGCGAGGCGCTCCGGAACGCCGGTATCGCCGATGACCAGATTCGAACGGTGCAGTACAGCATCGACCAGCAGTACCGCGAGGAGAACGGTGAGCGCCGACCCGACGGGTTCCAAGGCGTCCACGCCTTCGAGATTACCCTCTCGAACGTGAGTCGCGCCGGACCCGTCATCGACGCGGCGGTCTCGAACGGGGCCGACCGAGTCCAGAGCGTCCAGTTGACGCTCTCGGAGGAGCGCCGCCGCGAGGTCCGCGCCGACGCGCTCCGGAACGCGATGGACAACGCTCGCGCCGACGCCGACGTCATCGCCGAGAGCGCGAACCTGACGGTCTCGGGCGTCCACACCGTCTCGACCGGCGACGTGGGATTCAGTTCCGTCCGGGCCGAGGCACTGACCGCACAGTCCGACGCCGGAACGCAAATCGAGTCGGGTCCCGTCACCGTCACCGCGCAGGTTTCGGTGACGTACAACGCGACCGGATAAGAGAGAGCGTCGCGCGAGCGACTGCGGTACGCAGTCGCTCGCACCGCACAACACCACGCCGTACGCCGCGCGTGGCGGCCTGAACTCTTTTCTTTTGGAATCCCGTGGCTCTCCTGTGCGCCTCATCCACGTCCTGATTCCGGCCGAGCGCCGCGGTCCGATTCTCGGCGCGCTCGACGACAAGGAGATAGACTACGCCGTCCTCGAAACCGACGAACGGACGAGCGAGGAGGTAATGGTCGAGTTTCCGCTCCCGAGCGACGGCGTCGGCGACGTGATGGACGCGCTCGAAGACGCCGGACTCGAAGAGGAGGAGTACACCGTCATGGCCACGGCGGAGACGGCCTCGACGCCCAACATGGAGCGGTTGCAGAACCGATACGCCGACGACTTCGACCCGCTGACCCGGAAGGAACTCCGGTCGAAGGTGCGGGACATGGCCCACGACCGCAACTCGTTCGTCTGGATGATATTCCTGAGCGCCATCATCGCCACCGCGGGGCTACTGCTCGACTCCCCGGCCATCGTCGTCGGGTCGATGGTCATCGCGCCGATGGTCGGGCCGGTCCTGACCGCGAGCGCCGGAGCGGTCACCGGCGACCGGCGGATGCTCGTGGACAGCATCAAGATGCAGGCGCTCGGGTTGGTCGTCGCCACCGTCAGTTCGCTGGCGTTCGGCTACCTCCTGAAGTCCTTCTCGTTCGTGCCGCAGTTGCAGATTACCGCGCTCGCTCAAATCAGTTCGCGCGTCGCGCCGAGTCTGCTCACGGTCGCGGTCGGTCTCGCCGCGGGGAGCGCGTCGGCGTTCGGCGTGACGACGAAGGGACCGACCTCGCTCATCGGCGTGATGATAGCCGCGGCGCTGATTCCCGCGGCGGCGACGACCGGCGTCGCCGTCATCTGGGGGTTCCCGGTCGTCGCGGCCGGGTCGCTGGTCCTGCTGCTCGTCTCGCTGGTCGGCATCAACGTCGCCGCGTTCGCCACGCTCTGGTATCTGGGCTACCGGCCGAACGGCTTCGACCGAAAGCTCTGGGCGGCCGAGAGTCGCAGGGAGGCCGCGATTCTCGCGGTCTCGGTGCTGGCGGTTCTCATCGTCGTCGTCGGGGCGAGTTACGGCACCTACCAGCAGATTACCTACCAGCGGACCATCAATCAGGAGGTGAGTTCGGTCCTCGACAACTCGGCGTACAACAACCTCACCTACGTCTCGACCAACACCGAGTACGCGTTCACCGGCGGGCGGTTAGAGTCCGAGTCCGTGACGGTCACGGTCAGTCGCACGTCCGACCGCGAGTACCCGCAACTGGCGACCCGGCTTCAGCGGCGCATCGACGCCGCGACCACTCAGAACCCCTCGATCCGGGTCCACTTCGTGGACTACGAGGTCGCCAACTCGTCGCAGGCGTCGCTTTCGGGGCCGCGCTCCGGAGACGCTACCGGCCTGAGAAACGGCGCTTAGACCGTCTACCGAGAGGACGCGATGCCTCCTACTCGCCGTCCTCGAAGGGCAGTTCCGGTTCGTAACCGGTCGCGTCCACCGCGGCGTCCAACACCTCGTCCACGTTCTCGCCGCTCTCGACGCTCATGTACGCGTCGGCGTCCACGTCCGTCGAGAGGTCCGACTTGTTGCAGACCGTCAGCACGTCGACGTCGCCGAAGCGGTCGGCGAGCGCGTCGCGGAGTTCGAGTTGCGCGTCGAGGGGGTAGCCGCAGTAGCCGCTCGCGTCCACGACGAAGACGATGGCGTCCGCGAGGTGGGTCAGCGCCGAGACAGCCTGATTCTCGATGTCGTTGCGCTCGTCCTCCGGGCGGTCGAGAAGGCCCGGCGTGTCCACGATTTGGTACCGGATGTGGTCCTTCTCGAAGTGGCCGACCCGGACGCCCTTCGTCGTGAAGGGGTACTCCGCGATTTCGTTCCGGGCGTTCGTGACCGCGTTGACGAACGACGACTTGCCGACGTTGGGGTAGCCCGCGACGACGATGGTCGGCTCGTCGGGGTCGATGTCGGGGAGTCGCCGGAGGTCCTGATGGGCCTGTCCGACCCGCAGGAGGTCGTCTTCGACCTCTTCTACGATGTCCGCGAGTCGGGCGAATCCCTGCTTGCGAATCTTGCGGTCGGCGTCGGCGTCGCCCGTGAGTTTGCCCTGGTACTCCCGACCGAGGTTGTGGGTCTTGCGACTCGCCCACTGAATCTCCGACAGGCTCTGGCGCAACTCGTCCACGTCCACGATGGCGTCGGCGAGTTCGTAGTAGAACGGGTGAACCTCGTCGAAGTCGGGCCACTCCGCCGCGACGTTCTGGAGGTTGTCGCTCAGGATGTTTGTGGCGGTCTGGAGCATCGACTGCTGGGCCTCCGCGCCGCTCTTGGCCCGTCCGGCCCGCGCGGCCCGCGAAAACGCCTTGTCGATGAGTTCCTCCGACGTGGGTGTCGTCGGTAGGCTCTCGAAAATCATAGAGATAGATAGGGTCTCGCGCCCTTAAAAGGCCGTCCATACGGGCGGAGTTCCGTGCGCGCTCTCGACCACCCACCCCTAAGTACCACTCGGTTTTACCACCCGATAAATGAGCCACGAAGACGCCCTCTCACAGACTGACACTCGCCGACCTGCCCCGGTCGAGAAACCGGTCGCGCTCACCGTCGCGGGGAGCGATTCGGGCGGCGGCGCGGGCGTGCAGGCCGACCTGAAGACCATCGAGGCCCACGACGTATTCGGAACGAGCGCGGTAACGGCCGTCACCGCACAGCACACCCGCGGCGTCGAGTCCACGCATATCTTGCCCGCCGCGGAGGTCGCGGCCCAAATCGACGCCGTGGCCGACGACTTCGACGTTCGGGCCGCCAAGACCGGGATGCTCGCCACCGCCGAAATCGTGGACCGCGTGGCCGGGCGCGCGGCCGACGCCGAGTTCCCGGTCGTCGTGGACCCCGTGATGGTCGCCACCTCTGGCGACCGACTGCTCGACGCCGCGGCCGAGGAGCGTTACGAGGACCTGATAGCAGAGGCCGCGCTCGTGACGCCCAACGCCGACGAGGCCGCGGTCCTGACCGACGTGACGGTCGAGGGGCGGGAGTCGGCGATAGCGGCGGGCGAGGCGCTGCTGGCGATGGGTGCCGACGCCGCGCTCGTGACCGGCGGGCACCTCTCGGACCGCTCGGAGGGTCAGGCGGGGACGGTGGAGGACGTGCTGGTGACGCCCGACGGGACCCGGACCCTCGAGCGTCCCCGCGTCGAGACCGCGGCGACCCACGGGTCGGGATGCACGCTCTCGGCCGCCGTCGCGGCACGACTCGCGCGCGGCGAGTCGCTACCCGAGGCGGTCGAGACGGGCGCGGCGTTCGTCGCGCGAGCGGTCAGGTACCACCTCGACGTGGGCGAGGGTCCCGGTGCGGTCCATCACGCGGTCGGGATTCGGGACCGCGCGGCACGGGAACCGACCGCCGAGGCCGTCCGCGAGGTCGTCCGGGCGTTCGTGGAGCGAGACGCGTCCGCCCTCGTGCCCGAGGTCGGGATGAACGTCGTCGGCGCGACGCCCTACGCCGAAGAGACTGGCGATACCGCGGCCGTCGAGGGCCGGATTACCCGGACGCTCTCCGGCGTGAAACCCAACCGCGGCGTGCGGTTCGGGGCGTCGAGCCACGTCGCGCGCTTCCTGCTCTCCTGCCGGGAGTTCGACCCCGACCTGCGGTTCGCCGCGAACTGCCGGTTCGATGCGGACGTGGCGGACGCGCTCGACTCGCTGGACTGGTCGGTCGCCGAGTACGACCGGGGAGCAGAGCCGGAGGGTGTGAAAGCGCAAGAAGGGTCCACGATGCAGTGGGGTGCGCGGCGGGCGTTCGAGTCGGTCGCGGGAACGCCTGTGGCGGTCGTGGACCGCGGCGAGGTCGGCAAGGAGTCGATGACGAAGGTGGTCGCTTCGGACGCGGACGAACTGGCCGAGCGCGTGCTGACGTTGCTGTCGGCGATGTAGCGGCCGAGGCGTGTCGGTGCTCAGACCGACGCTTAGGGGTCCGACGAGTCGTCCATCCAGTTGTAACACCGGAACTCCTCGGCATCGCCGTCGCCGGTCAGCATCTCTATCGGGATGAACCCCTTCCCACCCCGCGCGCCCACCTTCTCGCCGTCGGGGTCGTCGGCGACGAACATCGCCTTCGCGCGCATCTCGACGGTGAACTCGAACGCGCCAACGCCCGACTCGTCCGGGTCGAACGACGTCGAGACGCCCTCGGGCGCGACCCCGAGGGTGACGTACCCCTCCGGGGATTCGACCGCGACGTCGTGGCTTGCGAGGCCGCCGGCGAGGTCCTCGACCCACTCGCGTAGCTTGTCGCGGTCGAGGTCGGCGGCGAGGTCGAAGCTCCCGTCGGGGCCGACCTCGCCCTCCTCGAAGACGAACTCGGGGTACTGGAGGTCCTCGGGCGGGAGGCCGTGACCGTGGTCGTCCTCGGGGGTCTCGGAGCTCTCGCTGTCGGCCTCGGTGGCGTCGCTGTCGGCCTCGGAGCTCTCGCTGTCGCCTCCGGCACCGTCGGCGGGGTCGTCCCGTCTCGCTTCTTCGGCGTCCTCGTCGCTCATGCGTGCAGGCGCTCGCTTCGACCGCATCATCCTTGCGGCTTCGGCCCGAACGCGGGGCGTGGCCAACTCGGACGACGAGAGCGAGGACCTCCGGTCGCTCGTCGCGGACCTCCACGCCCGCCTCGAAGCCACCGCCCAACTGCCGGTCGAGGCGCGGGCGAGCCAGTGGCTGGGCGAGGCCGAGGCGGTCGTCGGGGACGCGGTCGGTCCCGACGTCCCCGAAGCGGTCGTCGAGAAGCGCGTCGGACAGGTCCAGATGCTGCTGTCGAACGTCGACTCGACCGGCAACGAGGCGGCCGACGAGCGCGTGTCTGCGGCCCGCGAACTGGTCGAAGAAATCGAGTCGCGATTTTAAGACGCCTGCATCATCTGGCGGCAGGACTCGGCGCAGTCGTCCAGCACGTCGGCGCAGACCTGACAGTGGTCGTGGTCGTGACGCCGACACTCCTCGGCGCACTCCTCGCAGGCCCCGGCGCAGGCCTCCGCGAGTTCGGCGCTGTAGTTGGAGTTGCGCGCCATGAACCGCGCGTGTTCGGTGGCGAGGTCGGCCACGTCCCGGCAGAGTCGGATGCACTTGGCCATGTCCATGTCCTCGTCGAGACACTCGTCGGCGCACCACTCGCAGGCCTGCATCGCTTCGAGGCAGTTGTCCATGCACTCCTCCTCGGTGTCGCTGAGGTCGAGTTCTGCTAGTGCCATCGCATCGAAACAACACGGTAGCGAGCGCCTTAGACTCGGTGGCTAAAAATCCGAGGCGGGAATGCGGCGTTTCGGGCCGGCCCGAAACGCCGCGTCCGCCGCCCGTCAGGCACCCATCTCGCTCCCCATCTCCGCGGGGTTCATCATCCCCTCCTTGACGCCGAAGCGGATGAGCAGGAGGTTGACGGGGTAGGCCGCGAGCAGGCCCATCGTCAGCGAGAAGACGAGGCTGGTCCAGAACAGCACGTCGCCCAGTCCGGCCTCGGCCGCCAGCCAGATGTCGGTGCTGATGGCGACGACCTCCATCACGGTGATGCTCGCGGTCTCCGAGTAGAAGGCGTCCCAGAGCGCCTCGCGCAGGCCGACGCCCTCCTGCATCAGCGGTCCGACCGTCAGCAGGTAGCCGAAGAAGTACGCCAGCGCGAACGTCAGGACGACCGTCCCGGTGGTCTTGAACGCGAAGAGACCGACGGCCATCGAGACGCCCAGCACCTCGCCGGTCCCGCACCCGGAGTAGCAGTGGCTCACCGACCGGAACCCCTTGCGCCAGAACGAGTCGTGGTCTATCTGGGTCCGGCCCGAGTACCAGTAGCCCACGAGTCCCAGCGGTCCGGAGTACAGCACGGTGAACCCCCAGACGAACTTCATGAGGCTCTTGAGTTCCGAGTTGTTCCGCCGGAGGTCCCAGCCGAGAATCCCGAGCGAGACGGCGACCACCACGCCCCACGCCGTGAGATACGTCGGGTTCGTCAGCACGTTCTGTAACGCCTGCTGGATTCCCATGGGTGAACGTACGGCCTTCGGACTTTACCGGATTGCGGCTACGATTCTCGTCCGGTCTCGCGCCGACGAACCGCCGGTTATCGCCGGTCGCGCGGTCATCGACCTTGGTTTCGAAACTCGACGCCGAAACGAACTCGGATTCGAAGGGGAAAGTCGGAAAAGGACTCCGCACCAAGCTAGAGACATGGCGAAACAGATTACCGTCGAAGGCATGAGCTGTGGCGGCTGCGAGGAGACCGTCGAGAACGCGCTCCGCGACGTACCGGGCGTCGAAGACGCCGAGGCGGACAACGAGTCCGACAGCGTCACCGTCGAGGGCGAGGCGTCGGACGAGGACCTCGCGGCGGCCGTCGAGGACGCGGGCTACACCGCGAAGGTCTGAGACTCGGCGTCGATTGCCGGCCGATTTCGAGCGGTCGCCGACCCGTTTTTCATCGCCGCCGTGACGACTCGGAAGCGACTGCTGAGGTCCGCCCGCCGACCGCCCGAACCCGCACCGTTTTAGTCGCCGACGCCCCTGCTTCTCGACTATGACTCTACTCGCGCGGACGCGCCGAGGAGGTGGCCGACGTGTCCCACTCTGACGGCGAGGTCGGGGGTATCGTCGGGGAGTTCTTCGCGCTCAAAGACGAGACCGACGCCGACTATCTGGTGATGCAGGTCGGGGACTTCTACGAGTTCTTCGGCGACGATGCGGAAGCGGTCTCGGACCTGCTCGATTTGAAGGTCTCACAGAAGTCGTCGCACGGCTCGAACTACCCGATGGCGGGCGTGCCGGTGGACAAACTCACGCCCCATCTCAAGCAGTTGGTCGAGCGCGGCTACCGGGTCGCTATCGCGGACCAGCACGAGACCGCAGACGGCCACGCCCGCGAGATTACCCGCGTCGTGACCCCCGGCACTCTGCTGGAGACGACCCGAGCAGACGCCCAGTATCTCGCCGGGGTCGTCCGGACCGACGACGCCCGCTACGGTCTCGCGTTCGCCGACGTGACGACGGGCCGATTTCTGGTCACGGAGGTCGAAGGACCGGACCCCGAGGCCGCCGCCGACCGCGCGTTCACCGAACTCTACCGGTTCGACCCCGCGGAAGTCCTGCCCGGCCCGGAGGTCCGCAACGACGACGCCTTCGTCGAGCGGATTCGGGAGCGGACCGACGCGACGCTGACGCTCCACCGAGCCGACGCCTTCGCGCCCGGCCGAGCGACCCACGCGACGAAAGAACAGTTCGGCGAGGAGACGCTGGCGAGCATCGGTCTGGACGGCGGAAGCCGCGGCGCGGGCGGTGGGTCCCCGAGCGGCGGCGACCGCCCGCAGATTCGGGCGGCGGGCGCGCTCCTGTCGTACGTCGAGGAGACCGGCACGGGGGTCAAGTCCTCGATGACCCGGCTTCAGAACTACGAGGGCGACGACCACGTCTCGCTCGACGCGACGACCCAGCGCAACCTCGAACTCACCGAGACGATGCAGGGCGACCGCGACGGGTCGCTGTTCGCGACCATCGACCACACCGCGACGAGTCCGGGCAAGCGCCTCCTCAAGGAGTGGGTCCAGCGACCCCGCCGGGACCTGCCGACGCTCCGCCGGCGCGCCGACGGCGTGGCCGCGTTCGCGAACTCGGCGCTCGCCCGCGAGACGGTCCGCGAGACGCTCGACGGGGCCTACGACCTCGAACGACTGGCGAGCAAGGCGGCCCACGGGAGCGCGGACGCCCGCGACCTCCTGCGGGTCCGCGAGACGCTCGACCTCCTGCCGGCAGTCGCGGACGCCATCGAGAGCGACCCGCGACTGGCCGACTCGCCGCTCGCCGAGGTCGCGGCCCGGCCCGACCGCGAGGCGGCGGCCGCGCTCCGCGAGGAGTTGGCCGCCATCGTCGAGGACCCGCCGGGCACCGTCACGGAGGGCGGTCTCTTCGAGCGGGGCCACGACGACCAACTGGACGACCTCATCGACCGCCACGAGGAGGCCGAGGAGTGGATAGCCACGCTGGACGACCGCGAGAAGCGCGAGACTGGTATCACGCATCTCCAAGTAGACCGGAACAAGACCGACGGCTACTACATCCAAGTCGGCAACTCCGAGACCGGGAAGGTCCCCGACCGCTACGACCGCCTCAAGAGCCTGAAGAACTCCGAGCGCTACACCACCGACGAACTGAACGAGCGCGAGCGCCGGATTTTCCGTCTCGAAGAGCGCCGTGGGGAACTGGAGTACGAACTGTTCCGGGACCTCCGCGAGCGGGTCGCCGCTCGCGCCGACCTCCTGCAATCGGTCGGTCGCGCGCTGGCGGAACTCGACGCGCTCGCCAGCCTCGCGCTCCACGCCGTCGAGAACGACTGGGTGCGCCCCGAGTTGCGCGAGTCCGGGGACCTCGACATCGAGGAGGGCCGCCACCCCGTCGTGGAGCAGACCACCCAGTTCGTACCCAACGACCTCCGGATGGACGAGGCGAGGCAGTTCCTCGTGGTGACGGGACCGAACATGTCGGGGAAATCGACCTACATGCGACAAGTCGCGCTGATAACCCTGCTCGCCCAAATCGGGAGCTTCGTCCCCGCGGCGTCCGCAGAAATCGGCGTCGTTGACGGTATCTACACCCGCGTCGGCGCACTGGACGAACTCGCGCAGGGGCGCTCGACGTTCATGGTCGAGATGCAGGAACTGAGCAACATCCTCCACTCCGCCACCGACGAGTCGCTGGTGATTCTGGACGAGGTGGGTCGCGGGACCGCGACGTACGACGGCATCTCCATCGCGTGGGCCGCGACGGAGTATCTCCACAACGAAGTCCGCTCGAAGACCCTGTTCGCGACGCACTACCACGAACTCACGACGCTCGCGGACCACCTCGACCGCGTGGAGAACGTCCACGTCGCGGCCGACGAGAGCGACGGCGACGTGACCTTCCTCCGGACCGTCGAAGACGGGCCGACCGACCGCTCCTACGGGATTCACGTCGCGGACCTCGCGGGCGTGCCGGCCCCCGTGGTCGAACGCTCGCGCGGCGTGCTGGACAAACTGCGACAGGACAAAGCCATCGAGGCGAAGGGCGGAGGCGGCGATTCGGGCGGCACGAAGCAAGTCGTCTTCGACGTGGGGAGCGGCGAGTTGAAGACGGACGAGGGCGCGAGCGGGACGGGGAACGAGGGCGAGAAGGTGAACGAGAGCGCGAGCGAGACGGACGCCGCGACCGACGACTCGGACGCGACCGACGCCGTCCGCGAGGAGTTCGGCGACGACGCCGAGGCGGTGCTGGCGGAACTCGCGGCCCTCGAAGTCAGCGACACCGCGCCGATAGAACTGCTGAACCGAGCGCAGGAGTGGCAGGAGCGACTCGACGAGTAGGTGGGATTCTTGACCCTTCGGTCGGTAGCGAGCGACCGTGACGCGAACGCCCTCCCGCTCGACGCTACTGGGGAGCCTCCTCGTCGCCGTCGGGTCGTTCCTCCCGTCGATAACGCGACCGCCGTGGGAACCCGAACGGTTGACCGAGTGGGCGGGTCCGGCGGGGCACGTCGGACTGTTCTTCTACGACTACCTCGTCCTCGGCGTCCTGCTCCTGACGGTCGCCGCGTTCCGGTACGCCGAGTCCGACGCGGGCGGTCGGAAAGCACTCCTCGCCGGTGGCCTCTCGATTGTCGCCGCGAGAGGGTGGTTCGTCTGGGAGGAGTTCTTCCACGACTGCGTCCACTCGGGGTTCACTTTGGGCGTGGGCGTCTACCTCTCAGTACTCGGCGCGGTGCTGCTGGTCGCCGCGGGAGTCCGCGGTCTCGCCGCGGCGGAGGGCGCGAGCGGCACTGAGACGTACTGAATCGACCGTATCGACTCGACCCGACCCCGGCTATCCGAACGGGAGCGTCCGGCGAGGCGAACGATTTTTCCCTATTTGCGCGAAATCGGAAACGAATGGTCGATGGCACTCCCGACGAGCGCGAGTGGGTGGACCCGCCCGAGTCGTTCGTCGCACAGGCGAACGTGACGGCGGCCGACCGCGACGCGTTTCGGGCCGCGGGGTGGCCCGAGTGCTGGCGGCGGGCCGCGGACCTGCTGGAGTGGGACCGCGGGTTCGACGCGGTGCTGGACGGCGGCGCGAGCGCCGGGACCGACGACGAAGGCTCGATTCGCTGGTTCCCCGGCGGGCGACTCAACGCCGCGCACAACTGCGTTGACCGCCACGTCGAAGCGGGCCGGGGCGACGAGACGGCGGTCGCGTGGGAGGGGAAACTCGGCGAGACGCGGACCTACACCTACCGGGAGTTGCACGACGAGGTGAACGCCTTCGCGGCCGCGCTCCGCGAGTTGGGCGTCGGCGAGGGCGACGTGGTGACGCTCTACCTGCCGATGATTCCGGAGTTGCCGGTCGCGATGCTGGCCTGCGCGCGCATCGGCGCTCCGCACTCGGTCGTCTTCGCCGGCTTCTCGGCGGACGCGCTGGCGACGCGACTCTCGGGCGCGGAGTCGGAGTTCCTCGTGACCTGCGACGGCTACTACCGGCGCGGGGCCGCGCTGGACCTCAAACGCCGCGCGGACAACGCCTGCGTCTCGGTCTCCCACTCCGTCGAGCAGGTCGTGGTCAACAGGCTGGACGACGGCCGACCGGCGGGCGACTGCCACGCCTACGCCGACCTCGTGGACGACCACGCCGGGGCGACGGTCGAACCGGTCGCCCGCGAGAGCGACGACCTGCTATTTCTCATCTACACCTCCGGAACGACCGGCGAACCGACGCTGGTCCGCCACACGACCGGGGGCTACCTGACCCACGTCGCGTGGACCAGCCACGCGGTCCTCGACTTGGGTCCCGACGACACCCACTGGTGTTCCGCGGACGTGGGCTGGATCACCGGACACTCCTACGCGGTGTACGGGCCGCTCGCGCTCGGTGCGACGACGGTGCTGTACGAGGGGACGCCCGACCACCCCGAGACCGACCGGCTCTGGGAGATAATCGAGCGCAACGACGTAGACGTGTTCTACACTGCGCCGACCTCGATTCGGGCGTTCATGAAGTGGGGCGAGGAGCATCCCGCGCGCCACGACCTGTCGAGCCTGCGCCTGCTCGGGAGCGTCGGCGAACCGATAGACGAGACCGCGTGGCACTGGTACCGCGACCACGTCGGCGACGGCGACTGTCCGGTCGTGGACACGTGGTGGCAGACCGAGACCGGCGGCATCGTCCTCTCGACGCTCCCCGGTGCCGACCGGATGCGTCCCGGCGCTGTCGGCAAGAGCCTCCCCGGCGTCGAGACCGCCGTCGTGGACGAGACCGGCCGCCACGCCGACGACGGCGAGGCGGGCCAACTCGTCGTCACCCGCCCGTGGCCGGGGATGGCTCGGTCGCTCTGCGAGGAATCGGGGTGGGGCGCGCGCCGGACCCGCCGCGTCGACGGCGAGTGGCAGTACGCCACCGGCGACAACGCGGTCCGCGACGCCGACGGCTACCTCCACCTGCTCGGGCGGGCCGACGACGTGGTGAAGGTCTCCGACCGGCGACTCAGCACCGCCGAAATCGAGTCGGCCATCGTCGGCGTCGAGGGCGTCGCGGAGGCCGCGGTCGTCGTCGGCGCGGACGACGAGGCGGCCCACCGCTCGGAGATTCACGCCTTCGTCAGCCCAGAGTCGAACGTCGCGGGCGACGACGCGCTCCGCGAGCGCGTCGGCCGAGCGGTCGAGGAGGCCATCGGCTCCATCGCGGTCCCCGACGTGGTGACGTTCGCGCCCTCGCTCCCGAAGACGCGCTCGGGCAAGGTCGTCCGGCGGTATCTGGCGGCCATCGCCAACGGCGAGGAGTTGGGCGACACGTCGGCGCTCCGGAACCCGGAGGTCGTCGGGGAACTGGAGTCGCTGTTGGACAGATGAGTTTCGGATTTCCGTAGAAGGGCGAAATCTCTCGACACGGCTGGTTGACGGAAAGGTATAGATTTGTCTAATGTTTCTCTGTGTATCTCAGAGAAATAACAACCAACCTATTCGGGGGTCTTCACGCCGGAGGCGAACGCCGGAACCGCGACCGCACCGGACTCCGCGAGCGCCACCGCAACCGTACAGCGGACTATCGCCGACTCCGAGGAGTCTACCGCTCCGCACCACGCTGCGACCGCGAACGAGCGGTGGCTTTCGAGGCGGTCTGCTCGGCGTTTTCGGCGGTCGGTCCGTGAGCGAATTTACGACGAGGTCCGGTTCGTGCAGTCGTCCTCCCTCCCGTTCCGGCTCACCACGAACGGACGAAAGCCACTCTTCCGACCATCGCTCTCACGGAAGCTTTATTCGTTCTCTTTCAGAAAGGCGAAGCAGAGATGGCCGTCGAATCGCGTACCGACTACCTCACCACCGCCGAGTTCCGGCGCTTCCGGCGTCGGGCCGAGACCTACCGCGAGGACCTCGTGGTCGCGCTCGCCGGGCGCGTCGGCCTCCGGGCGTCCGAAACCACGCGCATCTGTCCCGCCGACCTGCGCGAGTTCGAGCGCGGCGGCGCGGTCCACTACCTCCTGACGGTCCCCGAGGGCGGCGCGACCGAGAGCGGAGACGGTGCCGCGGGCGAGACCGGTTCCGCGACCCGCGACGCCTACGTTCCGCCGCCGGTCGCCCACGATTTGCGGAAGTTCGCCAACGCCAACGACGTGGCGCGCCGGGACCCCGTGGTGGACGTGTCGCCCCGGCGCGTCCAGATGCTCGTCGGCGAGGTGGCCGACCGGACCGCCGACCTGCGCGACGTGACCTGCCGGGACCTCCGCCAGCACTTCGCGTGGCGACTGCTGGCCGAGGAGGGCGTCGCGCCCCGCGTCGTCAAGTCGGTCGGCGGGTGGGCTAGCCTCCAGAGCCTCGCGCCGTACCTCGACGACCCGACCACCGCGGAGGTCGTGGACGCCTTCGCCGACGGGCCGGAAGGACGGAATCGGTCGGCGAGAGGGCGTCCCGGCCGGTCGTCCCGTACGCACCCCGGCCAATCGGTCCCCGAGCGTCGGCCGACCGCCGGGCGCGGCGGCGCGACCGACTCCCGGAGCGACGACCTGCTGTCGTGCGCCGGGGCGCTCGGCGAGGCGCTCGCGGACGCCTCGACCGCCGAGGAAGTCGAGCGCGTCGTCTGCGACCGCCTCGCCGACCGGTTTCGAGGGGTCTGGGTCTGCGACGCGCAGGGTGAAGTCCGGACGAGCGCCGCGCCGGAGGGGACCGACGGCGTGCCCGCCGACGCGCTGGACGGGGCAGACCTGCCGGACGACGGCGCGACCGACGACGCGAGGGTCCTCGACGCGCTCCCCGCGGACGCCCGCCCTGCGGACGGCTCGCTGGCGGGACGCTCGCTCGCGGTCGCACCCCTGCAATCGAGCGAGACCGTCCACGGTCTGCTCTGCGTCGCCCGCGACTCGTTCGCGGCGGCCGACCGGACCTTCCTCGCGGACGCCGGACGGCGGGCCGGCCGGACCGTCACGGCCATCGCGCGCAAGCAGTTGTTACTGGCCGACACGGGCGTCGAACTCTCGCTCCGGACGACCGACCGAGGCGTCTTCCTCGTGGCCGCCTCCGCGGACCTCGGCTGTCGCTTCGAACTCGAAGGCGTCGTCCCGGTCGAGGACTCGCTGCTCTACTTCGTCACGGCGAGCGGTGCCGCGGTCGGCGACGTGCTGGAGCGCGTCTCGGACGCCGAGTCGGTGGACGACGCCCGACTCATCCGGGACTACGGCGACGGCGCGCTCTTCGAGTTCGCCGTCTCGGGCGCGTCGGTCGCGTCGGTGCTGGTCGAGCGCGGCGGGACGGTCCGCGAGCTGTCGGCCGCGGACGGCGAGGCCGACGTGACGGGGGTCTTCTCGCAGCGCGTGGACGTGCGCCGCGTCGTGGAGGCCGTCGAGGAGGCGTTCCCCGACACGGACCTGCGCTCGAAGCGCGACGTCGAAGAGCCGGTCCGGAGCGCCGCCACGGTCCGCCAGACCGTCCACGACCGCATCACCGAGCGCCAGCGGACCGTCCTCCGGGCGGCCTACCTCGCGGGCTACTTCGAGTGGCCCCGCGGGAGCACCGCCGAGGAGTTGGCGGCGTCGATGGACGTCTCGTCGCCGACGCTCCACAACCACCTCCGGAAGGCCCAGCAGAAGGTCTTCGACGCGGTGTTCGACGACCCCGACCCGTCCGCGACCGACGAGTTCGACCCGACCTGACGCGACTACCGACACTAATTGCTTAACCTCGGCCGGGGGCGCGCTTCAGTGAACCAGTGAAAACCGTGACATTAAACGTCCTAATACACACTTACGACGGCTATACGTCGCGTAATCGGGCGCTTGAGATAGTTAGTTCCACGACTTATATGGCCGTACTGGGGTTGTGAACACGGCCCATGCCGGAGAAACAAGACGTCGAACTCGAAGCCAGACTCGAAGACCGACAGCGTTTCGAACCGCCCGAGTCGTTCGTCGAACAGGCGAACGTCTCGGACGCGTCCGTCTACGAGCGGTTCGAAGAGGACTGGCCCGAGTGCTGGGAGGAGGCGGCGGACCTCCTCGATTGGGACGAATCGTACGACGAGGTGCTGGACGACTCGAACCCGCCGTTCTACGAGTGGTTCACCGGGGGCGAACTCAACGCTTCGGCGAACTGCCTCGACCGGCATCTGGACGAGCGCGGCGACGAGGCCGCAATCGAGTGGGTCGGCGAACCCACCGACGAGGACAACCGGACCTACACCTACGAGGAACTCCACCGCGAGGTCAACGAGTTCGCGGCCGCGCTGGAGGAGATGGGCGTCGGCGAGGACGACGTGGTAACGATGTACATGCCGATGGTACCGGAGCTACCCATCGCCATGCTGGCCTGCGCGCGCATCGGCGCGCCCCACTCGGTCGTCTTCGCCGGCTTCTCGGCGGACGCGCTGGCGACGCGCATGAACGCGGCCGACTCCGAGTACCTCGTGACGTGCGACGGCTACTACCGGCGCGGCGACCCGCTCGAACACAAGGCGAAGGCCGACGAGGGCCTGGCTGGCGTCGAACACGAGGTCAGCGACGTGGTGGTCGTGGACCGTCTCGGCGACGACTACGACCACCCGATGGGCGAGAGCCACAGCGCCTACGCCGACCTCGTGGACGCGCAGGCGGGCGCGGAAGTCGAACCGGTCTCGCGCGACGCCGAGGACATGCTGTTCCTGATGTACACCTCGGGGACCACGGGCGAGCCGAAGGGCGTCAA
This sequence comes from Halorussus gelatinilyticus, assembly GCF_023238445.1. Classification (GTDB taxonomy): domain Archaea; phylum Halobacteriota; class Halobacteria; order Halobacteriales; family Haladaptataceae; genus Halorussus; species Halorussus gelatinilyticus. The sequence goes on from NZ_CP096658.1 coordinate 1,696,581, forward strand.
GCACACGACCGGAGGCTACCTCGCGTGGACCGCGTGGACCTCCCGAGCGGTGTTGGACGTCAAGCCCGAGGACACCTACTTCTGCTCGGCGGACATCGGCTGGATTACCGGCCACTCCTACATCGTCTACGGGCCGCTCGCGCTCGGCACGACGACGATGATGTACGAGGGTACTCCGGATTACCCCGAGAAAGACCGCCTCTGGGACATCGTGGAGAACTACGAGGCCGACCAGCTCTACACCGCGCCGACCGCGATTCGGGCGTTCATGAAGTGGGGTAGCCAGTACCCCGAGCAGCACGACCTGTCGAGCCTTCGTCTGCTCGGGACGGTCGGCGAGCCTATCAACCCGAAGGCGTGGAAGTGGTACTACAAGCACGTCGGCGACGAGTCCTGCCCCATCATCGACACGTGGTGGCAGACCGAGACCGGCGGGATGATGGTCACGACCCTGCCCGGCGTGAAGGACATGAAGCCCGGAAGCGCCGGGCCGCCCCTGCCGGGCGTGGACGCGCAGGTCGTGAACGCCGACGGCGACGAGGTCGCCCCCGGCGAGGCGGGCTATCTGACCGTCCAGAAGCCGTGGCCGGGGATGCTCCGGACGCTGTACCAGAACGACGAGCGCTACATCGAGGAGTACTGGGCGGAGTACTCCGACACTCAATCCGACGACCCCGACGACTGGGTGTACTTCCCCGAAGACGGCGCGAAGATAGACGACGACGGCTACGTCACCGTCCTCGGGCGCGTGGACGACGTGATAAACGTCTCCGGGCATCGCCTCGGAACGATGGAGATCGAGAGCGCAATCGTCGGCGTCGAGGGCGTCGCGGAGGCCGCCGTGGTCGGCGGCGACCACGACGTGAAGGGCGAGGCGGTCTACGCCTACGTCATCACCGAAGACGGCTACGAGGAAGACGACGCGATGCGCCAGCGCATCGTCGAGGGCGTCGAGGACGCCATCGGTCCCATCGCCCGGCCCGAACAGGTCGTCTTCACGCCAGAACTCCCGAAGACGCGCTCGGGCAAGATCATGCGACGCCTGCTCGAAGACGTCGCCAACGGCGAAGACCTCGGTGACACCTCGACGCTCCGGAACCCCGAGGTCGTCAGCGAAATCGCGGCGAAGGTAGACGAGTAGGCGCTCTTCCATCCTTCGACGCCGGAAACCGGTTCCGGACGACTCGAAGACGACGCCGAACGACCACCGACGAACGACGTGCCAGAGAACATCACGCGAAACGAACCATGTCAGATAATCACACACGACAGCCAGAGACCGACTCACGAACGGACGAATCGACTCCGAACGTCGAGACCGACGGCGGTGAGCCCGAACCGGGCGAACCTCGTCGGGGAGCGGAGCGGACCGACGGCGGCGTCGCCACCGGGAGCCGACACGCCGACACCGACTACCTCGACGCGCAGGTCAACATCTTCAAACCCTCGACGCCGTTCATGCGCGACCACCTCCGCATCGTCTGGGCGATGTTCGCGGCGTGGGCCGTCTTCGTCTTCGGCCCCGTGACGGCGACGTACCTCGCCACCGACTTCATGACGAGTACGACGGTGCTGAGCTTCCCGCTCCACTACCTGCTGACCGCCGTCGGCGCGCCGTCCGGCGCACTCCTGCTTTCGTTCGTCTACGCCCGAAAGCGCGACCAGTTGGACGAGAAGTACGGCATCGACCACTCCGCGGGGGCGACGACCGGTGACGGCGAGGCGGCCGCGACCGACGGAGGGTCCGACCGATGACGTTCGCGCCCGTCCCCCTCGACCTCCTGCCGGACGCGCTGAACGCCTCGTTCAAACTCATCCCGGCCGTCATGGTCTCGGCGATGCTGTTGCTGTTCCTCGGCATCGGCTACGCCTTCCGCGTGGCCGACACCGAAGACCTCTGGGTCGCCGGACGCTCCATCGGGAACGTCGAGAACGGGATGGCCATCGGCGCGAACTGGATGTCCGCCGCGTCGTACCTCGGCATGGCGGCGCTCATCGCGCTGTCGGGCTACTACGGGCTGGCGTTCGTCGTCGGCTGGTCCACGGGTTACTTCATCCTGCTCATCTTCCTCGCGGCCCAGATGCGCCGGTTCGGGAAGTACACCGCGCCCGACTTCGTGGGCGACCGGTTCGACTCCGACACGGCGCGGGCCATCGCCGCGCTGACGACCATCCTCATCGGGTTCGTCTACTCCGTCGGGCAGGCCCGCGGGATGGGACTGGTCGGCATCTACGTCTTCGGCGGCGACTACACCACGATGGTCGTCCTGATGATGGGCATCACGGTCGGCTATCTGGCGCTGTCGGGGATGCTCGGCGCGACCAAGAACATGGCCGTCCAGTACGTCATCCTCATCGTGGCGTTCCTCGCGGGACTCTACGCGGTCGGTTGGACGCAGGGCTACTCGACGTTCCTGCCGCAGGTCGAGTACGGCGCGCTCCTCAGCCAACTCAACAGGGAGTTCACCCAACCGTTCACGAACGGCGGGTTCTACCTCTGGGTCGCCACCGCGTTCTCGCTCATCGTCGGCACCTGCGGTCTCCCCCACGTTCTGGTTCGGTTCTACACGGTCGAGAGCGAGCGCACCGCGCGCTGGTCCACCGTGTGGGGTCTGTTCTTCATCTGCCTGCTCTACCTGAGCGCCCCGGCGTTCGCCGCGTTCGGCACCGACCTCTACGCGAACAAGGTCGGCGCGGTCTACGGTGCGAACGGCATGAGCGGCGCTGAAGGCGACGTCATCGTCGTGCTGGCCTCGCAACTGGCGAACCTGCCGACGTGGTTCGTCGGGTTGGTCGCGGCCGGCGGTATCGCCGCCGCAATCGCGACGACCGCGGGCCTGTTCATCGCCGCGTCGTCGGCGGCCGCACACGACATCTACACGAACATCGTCAACGAGGACGCGACTCAGCGCCAGCAGCTCCTCATCGGTCGCGCGACCATCGTCGCGCTCGGTGCCATCGTGACCGTGACCGCGCTGAACCCGCCGGCGCTGGTCGGCGAACTGGTCGCGCTCGCGTTCTCGCTGGCCGGCCTCGTGCTGTTCCCGATGTTCTTCCTCGGTCTCTGGTGGGAGAACGCCAATCGGCCCGGTGCGCTCGCCGGGATGACGACGGGACTGCTCATCTGGACCGCCGCGGTGTTCAACGAACTCATCCTCGCCACCGACGCCGGGGCGGTCGTGCCGCTCTACGCCGACATCTTCCCCGCGGTCGGGGCCGCGCTCGCCGGGACGCCCATCGTCTTCGCGGTGACCATCGGCGTCTCGCTGGCGACCGACGAACCGCCCGAGCGCATCAAGCGCATCGTCCGGCAGTGTCACAGTCCGGAACCGATGGGCCAACAGCAGAGCGCCGAGGACGTGGTTTCGACCGACGGCGGACAGGTCTCGACCGACGGCGGCCACGCACAGGAGGAGAACTGAGATGTACGAGTCGGTCCTGATTCCCACCGACGGGAGCGAGGCCGCGGAGTTGGCGGTCGAAGAGGCCCTCGACGTGGCCGAGAAGTTCGACGCCGACGTCCACACGCTCTACGTCGTGGACACCGACGCCGCGGAGGTGAGCCTCGGCACCGAGCAGGTCGAACGCATCCGGTCGGGCCGGTTCGGCGAGATGGACGAACTCGAAGCCCGCGCCCGCGAGGCGACCGAGTTCGTCGCCGACCGCGGCCACGAGCGCGGCATCGACGTCGCGGAACACTTCCGCGGCGGGCGACCCCACGACGTCATCGCCGACTTCGCCGAGGACCGCGACGTGGACCTGATAGCGATGGGGAGCCACGGACGGACCGGCATCCAGCGGATGCTGCTCGGCAGCGTCACCGAGCGCGTGCTCCGCTCGACCCATCGGTCGGTGCTGGTCGTGGACGAACGGGAGGCCGAGTCGTGACGGCGGGTCGCGTCGGAACCGTCGCGGCGACGGTCCGCGAGAACGTCCGGGACCACGTCCGCGAGCATCGCTCGGGGATGGTCACCGACTTCATGTTCGCCGTCGTGTGGGTCGCGGCGGTGTCCGTGCTGTTCGACGCGTTACAGGGGCCTCGCTGGGCCTACCACCTCGCGCTGGCCTGCGGCGTCGTCGCGTACTTCGGCTTCTTCGCCTCGCTGGAGTTGGCGAAGGAGTCGGCGTGAGGAGGGCGAGTCGGTCGAACCGTGTAGACTACCGGTAGCTCTCTATTTCGGCGGCTCCGGCTGAGTCGCCGTGTCGTCCGCGATTTCGGTCGAACTCGACTCCTGTCGGCGTCGTGAGGGGCCACAACTGATACCTGAGTCAGGCCCCGACAACGCCAGCGGGGGACGAAAAGCATGACCGACGGCGGGAGCGATTCGATTCGCGACCAGATGGAGGACGCGACGTCCGAGGGGGTAACGGCACTGCAGGACCGCACCGCGGAGTTCGAGGCGCTACTCGACCAATCGCGCGAGAACCGGGTCAAACAGTGGGTCCTGCTGACGGGGAGCAGGTCGGTCGTCGCGGGCGGACTCCTCGTCGTGGTCTTCCTCGTGCTGATCGGCCTCGGCGTACTCGATCGGGTGAACATGCGACAGTTGCTCATCAACACGACCACCGTGCAAACGCTGTTCAGTTCCCTGCTGAGCGGAGCAATTCTCCTCGTCTCCATCGTCGTCTCGATCAATTCGGTCGTTCTCTCCCAAGAGATAACCTCGCTCGAAGAGCAGGAGGAACGGATCGACGCGTCGATGGCGTACCGAGAGCGGATCGAGGACGTCGTCGAAACGGATGTCAGTCCGACTCGGCCGGCGAAGTTCCTGCAAATCATCCTCCAGTCGCTCGCAACCCAAACGAAGCGCCTCGCGGAGATTGCAGCAGACAGCTCGAATCCGGCGTTTCGGGCCGATGTCGAGCAGTTCGCGAAGCAACTCGTCCGGGACGCGAAGCGGTCGGCCACCACGTTGGACGGCACCCAGTTCGGGAGCGCCAGAGTGCTGCTAGCCGGGCTGAACTACGACTACTCGTGGCAGTTGAACGCCGCCCGGCAACTCCAGTCGGAGTACGCCGAGTCGCTCTCGGACGAGGAAGCGGCGGTGATAGGAAACCTGATAGACACGCTCAAACTCTTCGCGACGGGGCAATCGTACTTCAATTCGCTGTACTACAAACGAGAGCTGGCCCGGCTCTCGAACACGCTGCTCTACGTGTCGCTCCCGGTGATTATCATCACGTCCTACGTGCTGTTGGCCCTCGACGCGAAGCAGTTTCCCGACGTGTCGGTGTTCGGTCTCTCTCCGATTTTGATCGTGATTAGCACCGCGTACACGATCGCACTCGCCCCGTATCTCGTCCTCACGGTCTACGTGGTGCGGGCGGGGACGGTGACGCTTCGAACGCTCGCCGCGGGCCCGTTCATTCTTCAGAAGATGACCGGTGGGGACGAAGGCGCGTGGGAGGTGAGCGTAGACACGCGCGACTGGGAGATTCCGGACTTTACTGCCGACGCTGAGGGCAACATCCACGGCCCCTCCAACGACGATTAACGCGGACGCCTCGTCGGTGAATCGCTCGGCGACGGCGAGAGTCGGTCCGTGACGGGGGAGGGTGTGTTTCACGCTCCGCGTCTCACTGGCCGGTCTCGCAAAACGCCAGCGCTCCCGTTTATGTGACGCGGACGCGTACTTACGGTATGAGTGAGCCAGAGAGCGACGAGTTCGACCCGTCTGCGCCCGAGCAGCGCCAAATCGGGCGCGAGATGGTCGACGAGAGTACCGGGCTCGGGTCGGTGATGGCCCACTGCTACCGCGGAGAGATGGACCGCGTCACGACGTGGCGCCAGCGTCTCGACCAGACCACGACGTGGGCCGTGACGGTGATGGCGGCCATCCTGACGTGGGCGTTTTCGAGTTCCGGCAATCCCCACTACATTTTGCTCATCGGAATCGTGGTCGTCGCCGTCTTTCTCGGCGTCGAGGCGCGACGGTATCGAGACTACGACGTGTTCCGGTCGCGAGTGCGACTGATACAAGAGAACCTGTTCGCGAACGCGCTCGACCCGTCGCGCGACGTGGAGCGCAAGAACTGGCGAGCGGAGTTGAGTGCGGACTTCCGGGTACCGACCCTGAAAGTTTCACTCCAGGAAGCGCTCGCCAACCGGCTTCGACGCGTGTACCTCGCGCTGCTCGGCGTCTTGCTCGCTGCGTGGGGCTTTCGGATTACGGCGTTCACGCCGCCGGAGCAAACGTGGCTCGAAGCCGCTGGAATAGCCTACGTCCCCGGAACCGTCGTGGTCGCTCTCGTCGGTGCGTTTTACGCGATACTGGTCGGGATTGCGTCGTGGCCGCGAGAACGCCACGCCAAAGGGGAGTTCCGCGAAGGCGACCCCGACGACTGGAAGGAGACGAACCGGTAAATTCGCGCTCGACATTATTCACAACGTTCACTGTCCGCGCCGCGGTATGACGCGCCGCGTTTTCTGCGACCCGAACCCCCCGACGTTTTATCGGTGCCGGCCCACCAACAGCGTGACCAGACGTGAGCCAGCGAATCACCCAGTTGGACGACGTGACGGTCCGGCAAATCGCGGCCGGAGAGGTCGTCGAGCGCCCCGCCTCGGTCGTCAAGGAACTCGTCGAGAACAGCCTCGACGCCGACGCGAATCGCATCGACGTGACCGTCGAATCGGGCGGCACCGACCGCATCGCGGTCAGCGACGACGGCATCGGGATGAGCGAGGCCGACCTCCGGGCCGCGGTCCGGGAACACACGACGAGCAAAATCGAGGACGCCGCCGACCTCGACGCGGGCGTGACGACGCTGGGCTTCCGCGGCGAGGCGCTCCACACCATCGGCGCGGTCTCGCGGGTGACGATAACGTCCAAACCCAGAGACGGCGAGGCCGGGCGCGGCACCGAACTCCGACTGGCGGGCGGCGAGGTCGAGTCGGTCGGTCCTGCGGGGTGCCCCGAGGGGACCACCGTCGAAGTCGCGGACCTGTTCTACAACACCCCCGCGCGCCGGAAGTACCTCAAGACGACGACCACCGAGTTCTCGCACGTCAACACGGTCGTCACGCGCTACGCGCTCGCCAACCCCGACGTGGCGGTGTCGCTGACCCACGACGGCCGGGAGGTGTTCGCCACGACCGGCCGCGGCGACCTCCGGTCGGCGCTCCTCTCGGTGTACGGCCGGGAGGTCGCCGAGTCGATGATTCGGGCGGACGGCGAGTCCGGAGCGGTCGCCGTCTCCGGCTACGTCAGCGACCCCGAGACGACCCGCAGCACCCGCGAGTACATGTCCACCTACGTTAACGGCCGGTACGTCAGTTCGCCGGTCGTCCGCGAGGCGGTCCTCTCGGCCTACGGCGGCCAACTCTCCGCGGAGCGCTACCCCTTCGCGGTCCTCTTCGTGGAGGTTCCCCCCAGCGAGGTGGACGTGAACGTTCACCCCAGAAAAATGGAGTGTCGGTGGTCCGACGAGAGCGCGGTGAAAGCGACCGTCGAGACCGCCGTCGAGGAGGCGCTGCTCGACCACGGTCTCGTGCGCTCGTCGGCCCCCAGAGGCCGGAGCGCGCCCGACGAGGCCAGCGTCGCGCCCGAGCGGACGACCGACGAGAGCGACGCCGGCGACCGTGATTCCGCGCCGGTAAGCGAGCAGACCGAACTGACGCTCGACGCCGAGGAGGGCGAGCGCGAGCAGTCCACGCTCGACGGCGCGGAGACGACGAGCGAGACCGCGGAGACGACCGACGCGACTCCGGCGGAGACGCGAGCGAGCGCCACCGGCGCGAGCGGACGCGACGCAGAGACGGGTGGCCGCGACGAGAATGGGGACGGTTCCGACGGGAACTCGATTGTCCCCGACGCGAGCGACAGGAAATCGACCCTCAACGCGGGCGACGGCAAACTGACTGCGAGCGATGGCGAATCGCCCGCCGATCCGCGCGATTCCACCGACCCGTCGGGTGCGGCGTCGGCCACCGGACCGGACGGTCCGGCGGCCGACCGCAAGTTCTCGGCTCCCACCGAGTCCGAGACGCTGGCGGGCGGGAGCGCCGCGGACCCGGCGTTCGATACGCTCCCGCGGATGCGAGTGCTGGGCCAGCTCCACGACACCTACGTCGTCGCCGAGACGCCCGACGGACTGGTGTTGGTGGACCAGCACGCCGCCGACGAGCGGGTCAACTACGAGCGATTGCGGGCCGAGTTCGAGGACGACGCGACCACCCAGATGCTCGCCCGACCGGTCGAACTGGAACTCACGGCGGGCGAGGCCGCGGTCTTCGACGAGTACCGCGAGGCGCTGGAGCGACTGGGCTTCCGCGCCGAGCGAGTGACCGAGAGCGAGGACGGCGGGGCGGATGCGGTCGGCGATGGCGAAGGCACGGACGCCGCGGATTCGGCGGCCGACCGTCGGGTCCGCGTCCGGACCGCGCCGACCGTGCTGGACGAGACGCTGGACCCCGCGCTACTGCGCGACGCGCTCGGCGAGTTCGTCTCGACCGACCCCGACGACCGCGGCGACACCGTGGACGCCGTGGCCGACGACCTGCTCGCGGACTTGGCGTGCTACCCCTCGATTACGGGCAACACCTCCCTGCGCGAGGGGTCGGTCGTGGAACTGCTCGGGGCACTGGACGACTGCGAGAACCCCTACGCCTGCCCGCACGGCCGACCCGTCGTCGTCGAGTTCGGCGAGGGGGAAATCGAAGACCGGTTCGAGCGCGACTATCCGGGCCACGCCGGTCGGCGCGGAGAGGAGTGACCGCGCCCGAATTGGCGGGTACCGACCGAGAGCGACGCTACGCCCCGGCTCGGCGGCCGAACGACACTTGGGAACTCACGTGTCACGGCGGGTATGGGTGCAGAGGAATCCGAACGGTGTGGCTACCGGCTAGAACTGGGCGGGACGGAGATCGGAAGCGCCGCCGACCCGTGCCATCGACCGACGTGGGAGGACGAAGACAGGTGCATCTGGCACGCTCAGGTGGAGGGGAAGAAACGGGAGCGACTCGAAGACGCCGACCCGGCGTCGCAGGACGAAATCGACGGGGCGTACCTCCGGAACGCCTCGCTCGGTAGCGTCGATTGGTTCGCCGACACCTCGATGGTCGGGGCGGACTTCACCGGTGCGAACCTGATGGGGACCGACTTCTCCGGCGCGAACCTGACCTTGACGAGACTGACGGACGCAACCGCCCTCGGTGCCGACTTCACAGGGTCGAACCTCGAAGGGGCGATTCTCACGAACGCCGACTTTCCGTCGGGCGACGCTCGAACACGCTCGCCTCCACGAGACGGTACTCACCGACATGCACATGGGGGGCGGAACGAAGATGGGCGGGGTCTCCATCTACGACCGCGAACAGGCACCACCGGACCTGATAGACGAGCAACCGCTGGAAGCGGCGGCGTGGGTGTATCGACAACTTCAAGCGCTGTATCAGGACAACGCGTTGCCGGAGTTGGCCCGCCGGAGCTACTACATGGAGCGAGACGCTCGGCGGCGTCACGCGTGGCAGCAGTCCGACTACAAGGAGGCGGTCAAGTGGGAGCTATCCCGGTGGGTGATGCGGTACGGCGAGAGTCCCTATCGGGTGTTGCTCACGTCGCTCGTCGTGGTCGTCGTGGCCGCGCTCCTGTTCCCGCTCACGGGCGGTATTCAGGAGATTCAGGCCGGCCGCCCGGTCACCTACTCCATCGAGAATCCGGACGAAGCGCCGTGGTGGTGGATCGGGAGAGTGCTGTTCAAGAGCCTCTACTTCAGCGTCGTCACGTTCGCCACGCTCGGGTTGGGCGACATCCAGCCCATCGGCTCGTTCGCCCGACTCGTCGCCGGTATCGAGTCGATTCTCGGGTCGCTCCTCGCGGCGCTGTTGGTGTTCGTCCTCGCCCGAATCGTGACGTGGTGAGGGGCCGCTCGGCGGTGTTCGCCGAACGCCGCCGACGGGGAGCGGACCGATTCGTCAGGCCCGGTTCTGCGCCGCCTCGATGGCCTGCTCCAGGTCGGCGACGATGTCGGCCACGTCCTCGATGCCGACCGAGAGGCGAACGAGGTCCGGCGTCGTCCCGCTGGCCAACTGCTCTTCCTCGGTGAGTTGCTGGTGGGTCGTGCTGGCGGGGTGGATGACCAGCGTCTTCGCGTCGCCGACGTTCGCCAGCAGACTCGCCAACTCGGTCTCCTCGGTCACGGCGCGGCCGGCCTCGTAGCCGCCCTCCAGTCCGAAGGTAATCATGCCGCCGTAGCCGCCGTCGAGGTACTTCTTCGCGTTCTCGTGAGTCTCGTGGCTTTCCAGTCCGGGGTAGTTGACCCACGCCACGTCGTCGTGGTCGTCGAGGAAGCGGGCGACTTCCAGCGCGTTCTCGGAGTGGCGCTCGACGCGGAGGGGCATCGATTCGAGTTTCTGGAGCGTGACCCACGCGTCGAACGGCGACTGCTGGTTACCCAAGTCCCGGAGGCCCCGAGCGCGGGCGGCGTAGGCGAAGGCGGCGTCGCCGAACCGCTCTTGGAAGTTGACGCCGTGGTACGCGGGGTTCTCGGCGGCGATTTCGGGGTAGTCGTCGGCGTCCCAGTCGAAGGTCCCGCCGTCCACGAGCGCGCCGCCGACGGTCGAACCGCTCCCGTGGAGCCACTTCGTCGTGGAGTGCCAGACGAGGTCGGCGCCGTGGTCGATGGGGTTGCAGAGGTACGGCGTGGCGAACGTGTTGTCCACGAACAGGGGCACGTCGTGGTCGTGGGCGATGTCCGCGACGCGCTCGATGTCGGGCGTGACGAGCGCGGGGTTGCCGACGGTTTCGAGGTGGACGAACGCGGTGTCGTCGTCGATGGCCTCCTCGTAGGCCTCGTAGTCGAGGGTGTCCACGAACTTGGCGTCTACTCCCCGGCGCGGCGCGGTGTGGGTGAAGTAGGTGTAGGTGCCGCCGTACAGCGACGAGGCCGTGACCACGTTGTCGCCGACCGAGGCCAGCAGGAACGTGGCCAAATCGAGCGCGGCCATCCCGCTGGACGTGGCGAGCGCGGCGACGCCGCCCTCCAGGGTCGCCAGTCGCTCTTCGAGCGTCGCGTTCGTCGGGTTGGTGAGCCTGCTGTAGATGTTGCCGGGTTCTTCGAGCGCGAACAGCGACGCGGCGTGGTCGGCGTCGTCGAAGACGTACGAGGTGGTCTGGTAGATGGGCGGCGCGCGCGACCCCGTGGCGGAGTCGGGTTCCTGGCCCGCGTGGACGCTGTCGGTGTGAATGCCGCTGTCGCTGGAGACGCCGCGGTCTCCGGAGTCGTCGGAGTCGGTCATGGTCGTTTCTGACGACGTAGGCCACCGTCTTAGGTCGGCGGGTGGTCGCAAGTTCTGCTTCGGGGCCGCGACTCCGGCAAACGCCCGGTCGCCGAGGCGCAGTCCGCGGACTGCGCCTCGGGCGACCCTACTCCCCGACCGCCTCGCGGAGCGCGGGCAGGACCTCGGTCACGTCCGCGCGGAACACGTAGTCGGCCCGCGAGTCGAGCGGCGTCTCCTCCAGATTGACCAGAATCAGGGTCGCGCCGGTCTCGGCGGCCTCGGCGGGGAGCGACGCGGCGGGTTCGACCGTGAGCGACGACCCGGCGACCACCATCGCGTCGCTGTCGGCCGCGAGGTCTCGGGCGCGGGCCAGCGCACCGCGGGGCAGTTGCTCGCCGAAGAGGACGGCGTCGGGCTTGAGCGCGCCGTCGCAGACGTCACACCGGGGCGGCAGGTCGCCCGACTCGGCGCGCTCGCGGGCGTCGTCGGCCGAGGTCGTCCACCCGCAGTTCCGGCAGGTTGCGCGCCGGGCGTTGCCGTGGAGTTCGACGGTCTCCTCGGCCCCCGCCTCCTGATGCAGGCCGTCGATGTTCTGCGTGACGAGCGCGTCGAGGTGGCCCGCGGCCGAGAGGTCGGCGAGCGCGTCGTGGGCGGGGTTCGGTTCGACGTCGGCGTCAAGCAGGTCCGCCCGGAGGTCGAGCCAGTCGGCCCAGAACGCGCCGGGTTCCCGCCGGAAGCGCCACACGTCGAAGGCGTCGGGGTCGTACTCCGACCAGACGCCGTCCTCGCCGCGGAACGGCGGGACGCCGGAGGGCGCGCTCACGCCCGCGCCGGTCAGCGCGAGGGCGGCGTCCGCGGCCCGGAGGTCGCTGGCGGCCGCGTCGATTCGGTCCGTGTCGGGGTGAGCCATGTCCGAGTGGTGGCGGTCGGCGGCCAAAAACTCGCCGACAGCGCGGACGAACGTCAGCTATCCGACAGCGCCGGTCGGCGGTCGGCGTTCGGCGGTCGGCGTTCGACGTTGGACGGCACAGGCGATAGCGACCCGGCCTCTCAGTCCGCGGTCGCCGAGCGTTCGAGGTCGTAGGTCACGCCGGTCAACTCCTCGGAGACCCGCCAGAGTCGCTCGGCGCGGTTCCGGTCGTAGGAGATTTCGCTCGACCGCTGGATTTCGGGTGAGCCGCGCATGCCGAACAGACCGCCGGGTCCGACGTACTCCCCGCCGTCGATTTCGGGCGCGGTCGCGGCGTAGAGCATCGGGAGCGCGCCGTCCTCGGCGGACTGGGCGAAGACGGCGTTTGCGGCCTTCATCGCCCAGAGCCGGACGGTCGAACCGCTCATCTCCGGGCCGCGCCGTTGGAGGTTCGTGGCGGCGTAGCCGGGGTGACAGGCCACGCTGGCGACCTCGGCGTCGGCGTCGTCGAGGCGGCGCTGGAGTTCGTAGGCGAACAGCACGTTCGCCAGTTTGCTCTGGGCGTAGGCGTCCCACTCGTCGTAGGAGTCCTCGTGGTGGAGGTCCCGGAAATCCACGTCGCCGCGCTCGTGGACGCCGCTGCTCTGGGTCACGACGCGCGTCCGGCCGGCGGTGTTCAACAGCGCGTCGAGCAGGTGGCCGGTCAGCGCGAAGTGGCCGAGGTGGTTGACGCCGAACTGCATCTCGAAGCCCTCGGCGGTCTCCCGGCGGGGAATCGCCATCACGCCGGCGTTGTTGCAGAGGACGTGGAGTTCGTCGTGGGCCGCGCGGAACTCGTCGGCGAACGCTCGAACCGAGTCCAAGTCCGCCAAGTCGAGTTCGGCGACTTCGAGCGACCCGCGGGCGCTCCCGCCGGCGTCCTCGGTGCGGATGCGGCGCTTGGCCGCCTCGCCGCGCTCCTCGCTCCGGCAGGCCATGACGACGTGTGCGCCCTGCCGGGCGAACGCGCGGGTCGCCTCGTAGCCGAGTCCGCTGTTCGCGCCCGTGACGACCACGACGCGGTCGTCCATCTCGGGCATCCGGGCCGCCGTCCACTCGCCGCGGTTCCGTGCCATGCACCAGCGTACGGGTGGGAGTTACTGAAAGGCATCGCCGCGACGGTCCCCCGGCGAGCCGGGGAACCGCCGCGTCGCCGTCCGGGGCGACGGGGAGGCGTAGCGAGGCGAGGCGTGGTGCGAGGAGTGACCGCGGGCGAGCGAGGAGTGACCGCGGGCGAGGTGTGACGACCGACTACTCTTGGCGTCTCACGACGAAGCCGCGACACTCCGGGCAGACGACCACCGCGCGCTCGTCGAATCTGGCACCGCAGAGCGTGCAGACGTACCTCCCTCCGTCGTCGGCTCCGCCGCTCCGTCGTCGCCGCTCGGCGAGTCGTCGAAAGAGTCTCACGCGTGGACCGAGGCGACCCACGGGGAAAGCGATTACTGACGAGCGCCGACCTGTCCGCCGGCTGGCAATTTGAGCTACTGGCGACTAATGTGACGACCCGCGCGTTTTTGCCCTCCGAGTCCGACTGTTCGCCCGATGAGCGAAGACGGACGTGGCGAAGAAATCGGGGCCGTGCCGGGAGGCGAATCCTCGCGGGACGACCGCGAATCCTCGGAGAGCGACCGGCGGTCGCCGCCCACCGACCGCGAGTCGCCGGTCGGCCAACCGGTCGTCCGCGGCGACGCCGCCGTCGCGGGACAGGCGGCCGAGCAGGCCAAGGCGTTCGACCCGACCGACCCCGAGAGCGTCGCGGAGGCCGCCGAGACCGTCGAATCCTTCGCGGCCAACACCGCCGGCGCGGAGGACAACGTGTTCATGCTCCGGGGCGCGGCCGCCTGCGCGGCGCTGGTGCGCGGCGAAGGCTCGTACAAGGCGGCGGCCGAGCGCGCCGGCGGTAGCGTGACGGTCGCGTTCATCCGCAAGTGGGCGCGGGTCCACGACCTGCCCCAGTCCATCCGGCGGTACGTGGCGATGGGCCAAATCGCGCCGACCGCCGCGAAGCACATCGCGCGGGTCGGCGGCGAGGACCGCTTCGAACTCGCGTGGGCCGTCCTCGACGGCGACCTGACGGTCCGGGAGGTCCGGTCGGTCGCTAGCGCGGTCAACGCGGGGACGCCGGTCGAGGACGCCCTCGCGGACCACGACGTCCGACCGGGCCGACTCACGCTCTCGCTCCCCGCCGAGACCTACCGGGAACTCCGCCGGGCCGCGGCGATGGAGGGCAAGGACCCCGAGGAGGTCGTCGCCGAGGCGCTGGACGAGAAAATTTCCTGAGACGAACGCCCGTTTTGCAGTCAGTCGAGGAACGCTTCGGCCGCGTCCGCCAGCACCTCGCCAGCGGTCAGCACGTCGTCCCACGGAATCGTCTCGTCGGGGAAGTGGGCCTGCTCGATGTGCCCCGGTCCGAACATCACGGTCGGGATTCCGGCCTCGATGTACCACCGACTGTCCGCGCCGTAGGTCGCGCCCTGCGGTTCGGTCCGGGAATCGGGGAAGCCGTTCGCTCTCATCGCGCGCTGGACCGCGCCGACGACCGGTTCGTCGGGGTCGATTTCGGAGGGTTCGAACTGGACGGAGAACCGCTCGAATTCGGGGGGATGCTCGGCCAGCCAGTCGTCGTCGGCGACCAACTCCGCGAGTCGTCGCTCGAAGGTCTCCTCGACTTCCGCGACGGTCTCGCCCGGCGTGACGCCGATGCGGAGTTCGGCGGTCAACTCGGCGGGCACCGACGACGCCCAGTCGCCCGCCTCGACGCGGCCGACGACCACGGGCAGCGGGACGGGGAAGTCATCGTAGAGCGGATGCGTCACTCGCTCGCCGCGCTCGGTTTCGAGGTCCCGGAACGCCCGGCGAATCTCCTCGAAGTACGGGAGGACGTCCACGCCGCGCCACCGCGTCGCGGCGTGGGCCGACCGCCCTCCGATGCGGAGGCGCTTCATCAGGCTCCCCTCAGAGGCGACGACGGGCCGCAGGTCGGTCGGTTCCGCGATGATGCCCGCGTCGCGCTCGAAGGGGTAGGGGTTCGAGAGCGCGGCCGCGGCCGCGCCGACGCCGCCCGCCTCCTCGCCGACGACGCTCTCGACCACGAGTCGGCCGTCGAGAGCGTCGGCGCGCTCGTGGAGGTGTTTCGCCGCGAAGACGCAGACCGAGAGACCGCACTTCATGTCGGCCGCGCCGCGGGCGGTCAGGGTCTCGCCGTCGCCGCGTTCCGCCTCGCGCCACGTCGGGTCGAAGGGGTCGCTCGACCACGACTCGCGGGCGGCCGGCACCACGTCCACGTGGCCGTTCAGGACGAGCGTCGGACCCGCGTCGGGGTCGCCGAGTTCGAGGACGCCGCCGACCGAGGGCCGGTCCGCGACCGGAATCTCGTCGGGGTCGTCCGGAAACGAGTCGTGGCCGGCCAGTTCCTCGGCGTCGGCGGTCCACTCGTAGGTCTCGAACCCGAGTTCGTCCAGTCGCTCGCGCACGAACTCTTGGGCCGGGGCCTCGTCGCCGCCGGTCGTGTCGAATCGGAGCAGTTCCTCGGCGAACTCCCGGAGGTCGTCGTCCCACTCGCGGGCGAAGTCGTTCATATTCGTTTCGAGTGACGACGCCGGGGTAAAGCTTCCGAGAAATCCTAAACGTTTAACTACGCCCGGTGCAATCGAACGAGTGAGGGCTGGTAGCTCAGTTAGGCAGAGCGTCTGGCTTTTAGCACGATACACCCGGCTGTTCCGGATGGTCGTGGAAGACACCAGACGGCCAGGGGTTCAAATCCCTTCCAGCCCGTTTTCCCACTCATCTTCCCCGACTAGCGATTTAGCGGCGGAGAAAGTATTTTCACTGTCTATTCACCGACGGGTAGATAGATGCATATTTTAGTCAAAATAGACTATCCATCGTATGGGCAAGACGACCCACCCAAAGGAACGTGGCCAACAAACTGAGGCGGCAATCATCTGTGAGTTCGTTCAGAACGGTCTAACCGTCTTAGAACCGTTCGGTGATAACGAAAGATACGATGTCGTGGTTGAAGAAGCCGGGAAATTCTATCGAGTCCAAATCAAAACAGGACGGTTAGAAAACGGATGCGTTCAGTTTGAGACTCGGAGCTCAGGCACGTTAACTCGGGAAGTGAAGAAAGAAGGGTACGAAGGAGAAGTCGAAGTTTTCGCAGTTTACGCACCAGAAATTGGGCGCTCGTTCGTCGTACCAATCGCAGAAGCACCGAAGACTACTATGGGAATTCGAGTAGAAGAATCCGAGAAGTCGTCACCGAACATCAACTGGGCCGAAGACTACTCTCTCAAGGGATGGGCCGAATCAATTCGGTCAGCCACTAGGTAGTAGCAAAATATTGAACCATCCTATTCAGGATAGGGGAGCAGTGAGTGTCCCGTGTTTGGATTTCATGACTGCACAGCATCGCGACGGCAACGCTACCTATCGCCGACAAAAAGGAGTTCCCGCACCGCCTCGCACAGCACCGCGCAGACGCCCGTACGCGCCGAAATCGAACGTCGCCAGCGCACTCCGCCGGTCGTCGAGACGAGCGCCACTGCCGAGAGAAAGAATTTCATTTTCTAAGAAGGTATAAATACACTTCTAATAAATACAAATCTGTCTCCATCGCGGCCCCAAATCGCAACACGCCCACCGTCGTAGCACGGGTGATGACCCAGACTCCGGCCTACGAGGTGGTGGTCGTCGGCGGCGGCCCGGCGGGACTCACCACCGCGCTCTACGCGACCCGACTCGGCCACCGGACCGCGCTCGTCAACCGCGAGGGCGGGCGCTACGAGCGGGTCACGTCGGTCCACAATCTGCTGGGCGTCTCCGAGGACGCGTCCGGCGGCGCGGTCACCGAACTCGGCATCGAGCAGTTGGAGGAGTACGGCGCGGACTACTACCGCGACGCCGTGCGCGAGGTCACGAACGTCGAACCGGGCCAGCGCGGGGACGCCGAGGCCTCGGATACCGCCGACGTCGACGCCCCGGATGCAGCGGACGCCGACGCCGCGACCGACTTCGAGAACGAGAGCGGCGACGTGCAGTTCCGCGTGACCGGCGA
The DNA here is from genome assembly GCF_023238445.1 of Halorussus gelatinilyticus. Taxonomy (GTDB): domain Archaea; phylum Halobacteriota; class Halobacteria; order Halobacteriales; family Haladaptataceae; genus Halorussus; species Halorussus gelatinilyticus. The sequence goes on from NZ_CP096658.1 coordinate 1,713,810, forward strand.
GCGCGTGACGCTCCGGGCCGACCGCGTGGTGTTCGCCACGGGGTTCACCGACACGCCGCCCGACGTCCGCAACCTCCGCCAGTTCGTCGGCCGCGGACTCCACTACTGCCTGCACTGCGACGCCTACGCGCTCGGCGACCGGCCGGTCTTCGTCCTCGGCCACGACGACCACGCCGCCGAGATGGCGATGATGCTGCTGAACTTCACCGACGACGTGGACCTACTGTTGAACGACGAGGAACCGACGTGGGGCGACGACGTGGCCGCGCAAGTCGAGGCCCACCCCGTCGAAGTCCTCCCGGACCGCGTGGACCACGCCTTCGCCGACGAGGAGTCCGACCGCGGGAGCGAGCGCGGGGACGCCGACCCGTGGCTCGGCGGCTTGGCGTTCGCCGACGGCCGCACCCGCGAGTACGGCGGCGGCTTCGCGGTCTACGGCAAGGAGTACAACGACGAACTCGCGGCCGAGTTGGGCTGTGACCTGCGCGAGGACGGGGCCATCGCGGTGGACGACGACCGCGAGACCAGCGTTTCGGGCGCCTACGCGGTCGGCGACGTGACTCACGGCCAGAACCAGACGCCTATCGCGCTCGGCGACGGCGCGTACGCCGGCATCGCGCTTCACAAGGACCTCCGGCAGTTCCCCGTCCCGGCCGACGACCTCGACCGCGTCGCGGATCTCGACGCGCCTGCGATGGCCGACGACCTCGACCGCGTCGCGGATCTCGACGCGCCTGCGATGGCCGACGACCTCCGGGCGCGGATGTGGCGGGTCCGCGAGGCCGACGACCACGCCGGGATGACGCCCGACGAGTGAGGCCGGAACCCGACCGCTCAGAGCGCGTCCAGCACGGCGTCGAGCAGTCGCGCCGGCCCGTCCTCGTCGTAGACGTTCCCGGCGGGGAGCCCCCACGCGGCCGACTGCTCGTCGGCGTCGCCCCACGTCGAGAGCGCCGCGACCACGGTCTCGTCGTCCGGCGCGTCGCTCCCACCGGCCAGCGCCTCGATTGCGGCCACCTCGCGCTCGACGCCCGCGACCGAGAACCGGTCGAAGTCAGTTCGCTCCGTCCTACCGGGGTCGTCAACCAGCACGACGGCGTCGGGGTTCGCGCCGTGGAGCAACGAGAGCGTCACGCCCGAGTACGCCCGGTGTGAGAGCGCGGCCTGTCCCTCCACGAAGACCAGTTCGTGGTCCTCCGCCACGGCGCACACGAGGTCTTCGACCACGCCGGCGGTGAAGTCGGCGGGCACGCGGTCCACGACGACGCCCCGGTTCGCGCCGACCATGATACCCGTCTGGCCGGTCGCGACCCACCCCGCGTCGAGACCCGCTTCCTTCGCGGCGCGATACAGTTCGAAGGTCGTCGTCCGCTTGCCGACCGCGCAGTCCGTGCCCGTCGTCAGCACCACGTCGGCGTCCGCGTCGTCCACGAGCCCGTCGGCGACGCGCAACTCGTCGTCTTCGGGCGGCTTGCGCACGTCGAACAGTCGGACGCCGAACTCGTCGGCGACGTCGCGCCACTGGCAGTCCTCCGAGAGGAACGTGTGCAGTCCCGACACCACGTCGCATCCCGCCCGCATCGCCCGTCTGATGTCCGCGACCCACTCCTCGGGCAACTCGCCGCCCGCGGGCGCGACGCCGATTACCAGCGCCTCGGCGTCGGGGGCCGATTCGAGCGCCTCCTCGGTCGTGGCGACGACGGGAACGTCCGCGGCCTCGCCCGTCGCGTCTCCGCTCTCGCGGCCGAGGACGTCGGCCGCACTCCTGCCGGCCCGCGTCGAGTCCACGACGGCCCGCACGTCGAACAGTTCGCTGTGCATCACCACGCCGTTGGCGGTCTTGCCCTCGGTGGTCCCGAACTCGCCCTCCGCGAGGACGACAGCGGGGACCGGCGCGTCGAAGGCGTCGTAGAGGTCCATGCCGATTTCGCACGGACGACGCGCCCAAAACCCCACCCCCGTCCATGAGAGGGACCGAGAGACAGCTATTTAAGCGGGGGTTTCATCTTCTCCACCGAGGCGCATGGCAGAAGATACCACGGGTGGACTGCGGCTCACGCTCGACATCTGGCACCCCGACTGCTGGACGCTGGAAGTGACCGACCGAGTTGCGGGCGGGCTGCTCGGCCACGGCGTCCACCGCATCGACGGGATGGCGAACGGACGGTTCACGGCCTACGGCGACTCGACCGACGAGGTGGACGAACTGGTCGAGGCCGTCCGGGACTCCGAACTGACCGACTCGACGTGGGAGACCGCCGACCCCCACGCCGACGCCGACACGCAGGTTCCGGGGAGCGCGAGCCGCGGCATCGTGGTCCGGTACGACATGGAAAAGAGCATCAACGACGCGCTGGTCTCGCGGGGGTTCATCCCGGACGAACCGGTTCGGATGTACGACGGTCGTGAGTACTGGACCGTCATCGTGAACGAGAGTCGCAACGGCGTCCACGAGCGCATCGACGCGGTGCGCGAGGAGATGGACGCCGACGTGGCGGTCGAACTCATCACCGCGCCCAGCGCCGGGAGCGGGATGTTCCGGACCGACGCGCTCTCGGCCCGCCAGCGCGAGGTCTTCGAACTCGCCCGACAGGAGGGCTACTACACGTGGCCCCGCGAGGTCTCGGCGACCGAACTCGCCGACGACCTCGGGGTCTCGAAGGCGACCCTGCTCGAACACCTCCGGAAGGCCGAGGTGAAACTGCTGGGCGAAGTCTGACGGTGGATTCCGGTTCCGGTTCTCGGGGTCGATTCGGAGTCACGCCCGATTCGTAGCGACGCGGTCTCTCAGAAACGAAATCGCCCGATCCGGCGTTTCGGAGCGACACCCTTCCATTCTAGGCACGGGGGCTTTCCCCACCCCTTCGAGTATGATAGGGTATGTCATCCCAATCAAGAGACGACAGGAGTCTCTCGCGCGACATGGGACCGCTGGCGGCGATGAGTACCGTCGTGGCCGGGACCCTCGGCGCGGGGCTGTTCGTCACGCTCGGAACCGCGAGCGCCACCACGGGACCCAGCGTCATCCTCGTGGTAATCCTCTCGGGCCTACTGGCGATGAGCATCGCTATCAACTACAGCTGGATGGCGACCATCTTCCCGGCGGCCGCGGGGTCGTACGCCTACGTCTCCCGGACGTTCGAGAGTCGTCTGCCGGGCTTTCTGGTCACGTGGTCGAAGTGGCTCGGGTACATGGCCGCCGACGCCGTGCTGGCCATCGGGTTCGGGAGCTACCTGCAGGTGTTCTACCCCTCGGTGGACCCCGCTCTCGCCGGGTTCGGCCTGCTGACGGTCCTCTTCCTCGTGAACCTCGTCGGGACGAAGGGGTACAGCGTCTCCCAGAACGTCATCTTCGGCGTGCTGATGCTGTCGATTCTGGTGCTGGTGATTCCGGGGTCGTTCAACGTCGAACCGGCGAACTACCAGCCGTTCTTCACGGGCGGGTTCGACGGGTTCGTCGCGGCCGCCGTCCCGCTGTTCTACGCCTACATCGGCATCGCCGTCGCCGGGCAGATGGGCGCGGAGGTGAAGAACCCCTCGCGGAATCTCCCGCTGGCGATGGCGGGCGGAACCTTCGTCCTCATCACGCTGTACGTCTGGACCGCGGCGGTCATCTACGGCGTCGTCGGCGACTACACGACGCTGGCGAACTCGGCGCGTCCGCTGGCGACCGCCGCCGAGGCGTTCCTCGGCGACGCGGGCACCGCGGTCGTCGCCTTCGGCGGCCTGCTCGCCACGGCCTCGTCGGTCCACGCGGTGATGGCCGCGGGCATCAAGATGCCCTACTCGTGGTCGTGGGACGAGGTCTTCCCCGCGAAGTTCTCGGAAGTGAGCGACCGGTTCGGCACGCCCCACTGGTCGCTGTTGACGCTGTACGTCGTCGCCGCGAGTCTGACCTTCTGGAGCGCGGGCCTGAATCAGGCGCTCGCCATCGCCACGTTCAGTTACCTCATCGCGTACGCCTCCGTCGCCGTCGCCGCGGGCTACCTCTACGCCACCGACCCCGAGAAGGCCGCGACCGCGGGGTTCGACCCCGGCAAGTGGCTCTACCTCCCGGTCGCCGTCGGCGGTCTGGGCTCCGTCGGCCTGCTCACGCAGGCGGCCAACTGGAGCGCGCTCGTCGCGCTCGACTTCGCGGCGCTCTCGACGCTCGCGGTCTACCTGCCGTGGCTGGCGGTCGGAATCGTCATCTTCGGCGTCTACTGGTACCGCGGCGAGCGGAAGGGGACCGACGTGCAGGCCATCCTCGACACCCTGCCGGGCGTCGCCTCGGACGAGTACGACCCCGATGTGAAAGGTGCGACCGACGAGAGCGTCGGAGGTGCGAGCGATGACTGAGGCGACTGCTTCGGAGTTCGCCGTCGACCCCGAGGAGACCATCGACCTGCTCCAGCGGATGGTCCGCATCCCGAGTCCGTACTTCGAGGAACACGACCTCGCCGAGTTCGTCTACGAGTGGCTGGACGACCGGGACCTCGACCCCGAGTACCACCACGTCAGCGAACCCGAGATTACGGAGTACGAGGGCGACAACGTAATCGCACGCTTGGAGGGGTCCGACCCCGACGCGCCGACGCTCCTGCTGAACGCCCACATGGACACCGTGAAACTGGTCGAGGACTGGGAGGAGGACCCCTGCTCGGGGCGCATCGAGGACGGCAAACTCTACGGGCAGGGGGCCTGCGACATGAAGGCCGGTCTCGCGGCGGTGATGAAGGCGTTCGAGGCGCTCGCGGAGGTCGAGGCGAACGGCGAGTTGCGCGGCGACGTGCTTCTCACCGCGGTCGTGGACGAGGAGGGTCCCTACGGACTCGGTACCGACCGACTCATCCGGGACGGCATCACCGACGACTGCGACGCCGCCATCGTGACCGAGCCGGGTCCCATCCTCGCACAGGAGGACATCGACAACCCCGCGCTCCTGCTCGGGGCGCGCGGGCGCTACCTCTACGACATCACGGTCAAGGGGAAAGCCGCTCACGGCTCGCAACCTCACAAGGGCGTCAGCGCGCTGGTGGACGCCGGCCGACTCGCCGAGCGCCTGACCGAAATCGAGGTCGGGAGCCACGAGAAGTTGGGCGACGGGTCGGTCTGTCCCCTCATGCTGAACTCCGGCAGTCAGACGCTCTCGGTGCCCGAGCGCGCCCGTCTGATGGTGGACCGCCACGTCGTCATCGGTGAGAGCGAGGAGCGAGTGCGCGCCGACGCCGAGCAGGCCGTCGCGGACCTCGACCTCGACAGCGAGGTCGAGATTCGCTTCCGGGAGGCTCCCGACCCCGGCATCAAGTACGGTCCCTACGTCACCGACGAGGACCACCCGCTCGTCGGCGCTCTACAGGACGCGACGCGGAGCGTCGCGGGCACCGACCCCGCACTCGGCTACTTCGCCAGCGTCGGCGACTTCAACTATCTGGGCGACCGCGCGGGCCTGCCGACGGTCATCGTCGGGCCGGACGGCGAGAACATCCACGGCGCGGGCGAGTTCGTCTACACCGACGAAGTGGTCGAAGTGGCCGACATCGTGACCGAAACGGCGGCGAAGTTCTGCGGGTAGTCGGGCGAAGGAACGCCCGCGCCGTCACACCACTCGATTCGTCAGTTCTTCACCTTCCGTCGCGCGCTCGACGTTCTCCCGAACCAACTCCGCGATGTGTCGGTAGTAGTCGCGCTCGGCCGCGGCGCGGTGGGGCGTCACGAGTACCTCCTCGAAGTCCCACAGCGGCGACTCCTCGGGGAGCGGTTCCTCCTCGAACACGTCGAGGCCAGCGCCCGCAATCTCGTCCTCGCGGAGCGCGGCGACCAGTTCGTCTTCCGCGACGACCGGCCCGCGGGCGACGTTGACGAGGTAGGCGTCCTCGCGCATCGCGTCGAACTCCGGGGCACCGACCAGCCCCTCGGTCTCGTCGGTTAGGGGCACCGCGAGCGCGACGAACCGGGCGTCCGCGACGGCCTCGCGGAGGTCCTCGGGCGCGTAGACCGTCTCGGTGTGCGGGGTCGGCTCGCCCGAGCGCCGGACGCCGACGACCTCCATGCCGAGCGCGTCGGCGCGCTCGGCGATGCCCCGCCCGAGCGTGCCCAATCCGACGACGCACAACCGCTCGCCGTCGAGCGTGAACGGGTCGTCCCACGCGGGATGGCTCCACTCGCGGGCCTGCTGGTTCCGGACGTAGGTGTGGAGTCGGCGCGCGAACGAGAGCATCAGGCCGACCGCGAACTCGCCGACGCTAGTGTCGTGGATGCCCGTGCTGTTGGTCAGGGCGACGCCCCGCTCCTCCAAGGCGTCGAGCGGGAAGCGGTCGTATCCGGCCTGAATCGAGTGAATCCACCGGAGGTCGGCGTCGAGGAACGACTCGGAGTACGCGAAGGTCACGATAGCGTCGCAGTCGTCGAGTTCGTCGTCGCCGACGACCGGGACCGCGAGGTCCGGGTCCGCCTCCGCGAGCGCGTCGCGGAGTCGTTCGGGTGGGAACACTGCGCCGACGGACTCGTGGACGCCGAGGCGTCGTAGCTCCATAGCTGGCAGTCCGTCGTCTCGGCGGTTGAATCTTCGGGTCTCGGCGGTCTCCGATTCCGTATCGAAAGGCGGCTCGGATGAAAGGCCTCGTCACAAGGGGCTCGGTGGGGGTAACCCTCGTCACTGCCGCCGACAGTGAGTAGGCGGGTCGGCCTGAAAAACATCACGTAGTGGCGGTCGTCTCTCCCTCGGCCGTACTTGCTGGCGTATTCGTTCCGGACGATTAGCCGGGGCTCACAAATAGCGTAATTTTGTCTGGCGTACGAGGCCACGCGCGCCCCGACCTACTCGCTCTCTCGCCACTCCGTCAGTCCCCGAAGTTCGTCCGCGACGGCCGAAATCCCGGCGTCGTCCAGCACGCCGCGCTCGGTAATCACGCCCGAAACCGCGTCCGCGGGCGTCGCGTCGAAGGTCGGATTCAGAACCGCCACGTCCGCCTCGCCGTCGTACACCGCCGCGGGGTCGCCCTCCTCCGGATGCACCGCGTCGTCGGTCCGAACCTTGTCGCTCGCGGCCACGGCGTGGACGGGAACGCCCTCCCGATTCGCGGCCAGCGCCGCGCCCCGCGTGCCGGTCTTGTTCACGACGCGGCCGTCCGGCAGTATCGCGTCCGCGCCGACGACCACGCGGTCCACGTCCTCGGTCGCCAGCACGTGGGCGGTCGCGGCGTCGGTGTGGAGCGTCGTGTCGGGACCCGAATCGCCCGCGGTCGCCGCCAACTCCTCGGCGACCCCGACGCCCTCCCGCGCCGGGCGCGACTCGGCGACGAAGACCTCGTCGGCCGCGGACAGGGCGTCCAGCACGGTTCCGGACCGCGAGAGGGTCAGCACCGACTCGCCGCGAATCTCGGCGGCGGCGTTCGCGGCGGCCCGCTCGTCCACGCGATAGGCGCGCTCGATGCCCTCGCGGGCGGCGCGCTCGACGGCTTCGGCGCTGAGGTCGTTCTCGTCCGCGCTCACGTCGCCCTCGTCCGCGATGGCCGACGCCGCGGCGTCGGCCATCGCGCGGTTCACGCGATTGGCGACCGCGGCCATGCTCGGGCGGGCGTCGAGCAGTCGCTCGGCGATCGCGACGAGTTGGGGCCACCTGTCGGCGTCGGGGTCGTTCGCGGCGAACGACCCCGCCCGGTCGCGGAGGACCTCCAGCGCCCGGACCGAGAGATACGCCGACCCGTGGTCCGAATCCTCGGCGATTCGCTGGGCGGTCGGCCCGACCCGCGAGTAGGAGGCCCAGAGGTTCGGGACTGTCTCGCGCCGGAGGATTTCGGTCGGATGGACCCACTCGAACTCGGCGGTCTCCCAGTCGGTCTCGACGTCCCGGCGCTCGCAGTCGAAGCAGTAGGGGTGGACGGTCCACTCGGTGTCGATGTTCTCGTCCTCGAGGGTGAACGGCACGCCCGCCCGAGCGAGCGTGCAGGCGTCGAGTAGTCCGGTCTCCTCGGCTATCTCCTCGCGGGCCGCCCGGTCGGGGTCGCCCTCGGCGTGGCCCGCGACGCCGCCCCACGCGCCGGGGTAGGAGCCGACTTCCGCGGAGCGGCGCAGGAGCAGCACTTCGCCGCGATTCCGCAGGAAGCAGGTGACGACGTGCGTCTCGTCCATGCGCGACACGTCGGTCCCGAGCGGCAAAAAAAGCGGTCGTCGGCGAGTTAGCTCGTCGTCGTCGTCGTGGCGTTCGCGTCGCCCGACTCCGTCGCGTTCGTCACGGTGACCGGTCCGACTTCGGGTCGGATCTCCGAGAGACCCGCGACGGTCGGCGCGTTCACGATGGTCACGTTCCGGCCGTCGATGTCCACGTAGAACGCGTCGGCGAACTTGCCCTCCGGGATGCGCCACGCGTTGGGGCCGACCTGCTGGCCGCCCCAGTACTTCAGGAGTCGCTGGTAGCCGGTCACGAACTGCTGGGCGTTCTGCGGCGAGTCCCACACGAGTCTCCAGACGTAGCCGAGCGACCCGTTCTCGTTCTCGTAGACGTGGAGTCGATCGCCGTCCCACCCCGTCGTGTAGTTCGACTCGTAGTTCAGCGGGTCGAATTGGCTGACGTTGCCCGTCTGGTTGTAGTCGAACCACTCGTTCGCCGGAATCAGTTGCGTCTGGCCCTGACTGTGGTAGTACGGGTAGACGAACGACATCATCGCCGCGGCCTCGCCGAGTCGGCCGTAGCCGGGCCGGTCGGGCGCTCGCACGCGCGACCAGCCCTCGGCCGCGGTGTCGTTCAACGTCACGTTGGTCGGCGGGTCGCTCTCGTACCGGAGCGGGTGGATGACCTGCTCGGTACTCTCGGGCAGGTCCTCGTAGAGCGCGTTCACGGCGTCCCAACCGCCGACGTTCTGCACCATGCGGACGAACGCCGGGCCGTCGCTGTAGGGCTGGTACTTCATGAGGTAGACGCCGATGTTGGCGAGCTGGCCCGTGCTACCGCGCTGTGGCGCGTCGAGACACTCCCAGTTCGCGGCGCACTGGCGTTCGTAGAGCGTCTCGGTGTAGCTCGCGTCCCCCTCGACGACGCCGCTTTGGGCGTTCACTTGGTCGCGCAACTTCGCGTCGAACGGAGTTCCCGAGAGGTCGAACTGCTGGTCCTGCCACGCGTGCATCAGTTCGTGAGCCAGCGTGAGTTCGTCGATTCGCAGGTCCTCGGTGCTCTCGGCGATGACGACTATCTGGTCGTTCCGCGGGCTATAGTACCCGAGGACGCCGCTGCCGCGGTTCGCGTTCTGGACCGCCAGCGAGTCCTCGTCCTCGCCGACGAGGAACAGCGCCTCGAACTTCGCGTTGTCGAACTTCCGGAGTCCCTCCGAGGCGTTTCCGCCCGACTGCTGGTTGCGGTACTCCTCGCGGCTGACGACCGACACCGGCACGCGCTGGTCGAACTCGACGCACCGCACCGCCTCGACGCGGGCCATCGTCCGCGAGACAATCTTCCGGCGCTCGGCCTTCTGGACCCCGTCGTCCTGATTCACGTCGATAGACGCGTCGTACCAGAGCCCGTTCTCCCACCCTTTCACGTCGGTCTCGGGGGCCGACCCGTTCTCGGGCGGGGTCGCCGCGCAACTCGTCGCGTTGCTCCCGTTCTCCGCCGTCCCGCTCCCGTCCTGTGCGCTCGCGCTCGGCGTCCGTTCGGTCGGGGTCGCCGCCTCGTCGGCGGCCGTCGCCCCGAGCGTCGCCCCCGCCACGCCGGACCCGAGCATCGTTATTACCAATAGTACGACTGTCAACGTCCTGCTCTGTGAAACCATTACCCACTTCTCCCCCGTGGACAGTCACGGCCGCGTCGGGGATAAAGGTCAGCGTCGGGCGGGCGAGTCGGCCGACCGCGACGCCCGGTCGAGCGGGCGACGCGGTCGCGAACCGCCTCCACGCTTTTCCCGGCCGGGGTTCAACGGGTTTGCATGGTCGAAATCGCCATCGTCAGTGACACCCACGTCCCGTCGCGTGCGGACCGAATCCCCGAGTGGGTCGCCGACCGCGTTCGAGACGCCGACTACACCGTCCACGCGGGCGACTTCGACAGTCCCGCGGCCTACGAGACCGTCGCGGACCTCGCGGGAGAGAACTTCACCGCGGTCGCGGGGAACATGGACCCCGGTTCGCTCGACCTGCCGAAAGTCGCTACGGTCGAGGTCTCGGGGACGACCTTCGTCGTGACCCACGGCACCGCCGCCACGGAGGAGGAGTACGAGGCGACCGTCGCCGAGGCGGTCAGCGAGGAACTGACCGGGCCGGGCATCGCGGTGGCGGGCCACACCCACGCGCTCGTGGACGACGACATCGAGGGCATCCGGTTCCTGAATCCGGGGAGCGCGACCGGCGCGGACCCCGCCAACGTGGCGACGATGCTGACCGTCGAGATTCTGGAGGGCGACGTGAGCGTCGAAGCGTACGTGGAGGACGAGCGAGTCGAGGAGTTCGAGGAGTACCCGGAGCGATAACGGGGCGACGTTCCCGCCCGTTCGTCGTATCGCTTGCCCGTTTCGGGCGGGTTTTTACCGACAACGCGCCAACCCCACTGCATGAACGTGTTCGCGGTGCCGGGACTCCCCGAGGTCCGGCCGGGCGACGACCTCGCGGCCCTCGTCGAGGCGCAGGCCGACCTGCGGGACGACGACGTACTGCTGGTCGCCAGCACCGTCGTCTCGAAGGCCGAGGGGCGTCGCGCCGACTTGGAGGACTTCCCGGCGGGACCGAGAGCGAGGGAGATCGCGGAGCGACTGGAAGCCATCTCCGGCGAGGAGAAGGACCCACGGTTCGCGCAGGCCGTGCTGGAGGAGAGCACCGAGATTATCGTGGAAGCGCCGTTCCTGCTGACCGCCACGAAGTTCGGCCACGTCGGGGTCAACGCGGGCATCGACCGCTCGAACGTCGGCGGAGCGGGCGACGGCGAAGCGAGCGACGACGGCGCGGACTTGTTGCTGCTCCCCGAACGCCCGAGCGAGAGCGCGGCCCGGATACGCGAGAACCTCGACTCCGACCCCGCGGTCGTCGTCACCGACACCTCCGGGCGACCCTTCCGGCACGGCCAGCGCGGGGTCGCAATCGGGTGGGCGGGCATCCCGGCCTCGCGCGACTGGCGCGGCGAGGAGGACCGCGACGGCCACGAACTCGAAGTCACCGTGGAGGCCGTGGTGGACGAACTCGCCGCGGCCGCGAACCTCGTGACCGGCGAGGGCGACGGCGGCCTGCCCGTGGCGGTCGTCCGCGACTGGGAGTTCGGCGACCACGAGGGAAGCGACAACCTCTACCGCGACGTGGACGGCGACTTCGTCCGGCAGGCGCTCCGGGGGTGGGAGTTTGCGCGGGATTGAACTCACGCCGGAACACCCCGTTCCGGACCTCGTGGAACTCGGCCGGCGGGCCGAAGCGGAAGGATTCGACACCCTCTTCGCCAGTTGCCACTACAACAACCGCGACCCGTTCGTCGTCCTCGACAGGGTGGCCGCGGCGACCGACGACCTCCGACTCGGACCGGGCGTGGCGAACCCCTACGAGAGCCACCCCGTCTCGCTGGCCTCGCGGGTCGCCACGCTCGACGAGGCCAGCGACGGCCGGGCGGTCTGCGGTCTCGGCGCGGGCGACCGCTCGACGCTCCGGAACCTCGGCTTCGAGCGCGACAGACCGCTCCGGCGCGTGCTGGAGGCGATGAAAGTCTCTCAGAAGCTTTGGGCCGGCGAGCGCGTGGACCACGACGGGACCTTTCGGGCGACCGACGCGGGCCTGAACTACGCCGACGCCATCGGCGCAGGTGACGATGACGACGCCGACGCAATTAGCGAGATTCCGGTCTACGTCGGCGCGCAGGGACCCCACATGATTCGGATGGCGGCGAAGCACGCCGACGGCGTGCTGGTCAACGCCTCTCACCCCGACGACTTCGCGTGGGCCGACGAGCGGGTCGCGGAGGGGCTGGCCGAGCGGCCGGAGTCGCGGGGCGGCCGCGAGGCGTTCGACTTCGCGGCCTACGCCAGCGTCAGCGTCGCCGACGAGACCGAGGACGCTCGAGAGGCCGCGCGCCCGCCGGTCGCGTTCATCGCGGCCGGGGCGGCCCCGCCGGTCCTCGACAGGCACGGCATCGACCGCGATGTGGCCGAGCGAATCGGTGAGGCCATCGAGTCCGGCGAGTTCTCCGAGGCCTTCGAGCTGGTGACGCCCGCGATGATAGACGCCTTCTGCATCGCCGGCACGCCGGACGAGGCCGCAGAAAAGGTCGCGGGCGTCTTGGAGTACGCGGACAGCTTCGTCGCCGGGTCGCCGCTCGGTCCGGACCCGGCGGAGGCCGTCGAACTCGTCGCGGCGGCGCTGGACGAGGCCGAGTAGAACGAGAGCGTTACTGGCGCTGTGCAGGCGGCTTCCCGGCGGAGTCGGGCACGATGAATTCGATAGCCGCGCCTGCCGCGAGGTACGCCAGCACGAGCGACGACCCCGCGACGAAGACGAACCCGACCGCCAGCAGGATGATGGAGGTGGGGAACGCCAGCGCGGCGTCGGTGAAGTAGCCGATCATGTCCACGACGTTCTGGATGATGCTCGCCATGTCTACACGTTTGGAGTCGGGACACTTGTTTGCTCCGTATGCGCGTCGGAAGCGACAGGGGCGACGACGACCCCGCCGACGCTCCGCTACCCTTACGACGGGGGCCTCCGTAGTCGAGGGCGTGCCAGAGGACGCTTCGCTCGACGCCTTCGCTTCGACCGACGAGGACGCCGCGCAACCGACCGCCGTCGAGTCCGAGGCCGCCGAATCCGAAACTGCCGACTCTGAAAACGCTAACTCCGATTCTGACGGCCTCGAAACCACCGACTCCGATACCGCTGACTCTGAGACCGATGGGTCCGAGACAGGCGGTTCGGAAGCCCCGTCCGACGATTCGGCGGTCGCGGAATCGTCGGACGACTCTCCTCCGACCGTCGAGGACACCGACCCCGCCGTCTCGACCTACCGATGGTCGCCGGAGGACGGCGAGTGCGCCGACTGCGGTGAGGCGACCGAGCGCCGCTGGCGGGCCGACGGCGAACGCGGCGGCGCGCTGGTCTGTGCCGACTGTAAAGAGTGGTGAGTCACCGCGGGGCGGTCGGCCCGCTCGTCGCTACTCCTCTTTCAGCATGCGCTCCTCGACGTACGCGTCCAGTTCGTCGAGGACGGCGCGCGCGGCGTCCGGGCGGTCGGTCGCCACGTACTCGCCCATCGCGCCGTTGGCGACGGTCAGCAGGAACGAGGCGGTCCGGTCGGGGTCCACCTCCCGGAAGGTGCCTTCCTCGATACCGTCCCTGACGATGTCGGCGATGTAGTCGCGGAAGAACCGATTGCTCCGAGTGAAGTGGTCCCGGTAGTCGGGGTCGTTGACCGCCTGCGCGCGGAGTTCCACGACGATGCCCGCGAACTCCTCGCTCTCGGCGTCTTCCGGGACGGCGAGCGCGCCGACGAACGACCGGAGTCGCTCGTCGGCGCGGGTCCCCTCGCACAGCGTCATCCCCTCCTCGAGGTGGTCGAGGATGAATTCGAGGAAATCGACCAACAGGTCGTCCTTCCCGTCGTGGTGGTGATAGAGCAGCGACTTGCTCTTGCCGAACTCGTCGGCGATGCGCTGAATGGTCAGGTCGGCGTAGCCGTACTCCACCAGCGCCTGATAGGTGGCTTCCATGATTGCCGTGCGAGTGTCGTCGGCCGAGTCGTCGAAGAGACCGTCGGGCGGCATGTGGGTGAGTGTATACGTAGCACCGAGAGAACCTTTAACCCTCGGGTCTCGCTTAGGATAATCTATTACTCAACCGTTAAAAACGAGATAGGTATCGGCCGAAACGCCTCGGGCGAGGCGTTTCGAGTGCGCTGTTCGTTGCGGACTCGGAACGGCCACCCGTCGAGCGCTCCGGACTCGCTTTCCGGACCGTCTCTCCGCGCGTCCGGCGTCGCACCGCGTCGTCTGCGGCTTCCGAACACGTTCTTGCCGGGACAAAAGTTTCAAAGGTGGCCTCGCAACGTACGAGTAGTATCCGCACGCTTCGGCGGCCAGCGGTTCGGTCGCCGAGACCGTCGCCCTCCGCGTGCTGACTCACCTACCCATGACGGAAGCTAACCCCCCTCAGCGCCGAACCGACGCGTCGCCCGACCCCTTGCCGGTAGACGAGGCGGCCGAGGTCGCCGAGCGAGTGGTCGAGAACGTCGAGCGTGTCATCGTGGGCCACCACGACGTGACCGAACACATCGTCACCGCCATCCTCGCTCGGGGTCACCTCCTGTTGGACGACGTGCCCGGCGTCGGCAAGACGATGCTCGCCCGGTCGCTCGCCCGCTCCATCGACTGCGAGTTCTCGCGGGTCCAGTTCACCCCCGACCTGATGCCGACGGACGTGACCGGCGTGAACGTCTTCGACGAGCGGAGCCGGGAGTTCGAGTTCCGTCCAGGTCCCGTCTTCGGTAACGTGGTGCTGGCCGACGAGATAAATCGCGCGCCGCCCAAAACCCAGTCGGCCCTGCTGGAGGCGATGGAAGAGGCCCAGGTCACCGTGGACGGCGAGACCTACGAACTCGACCAGCCGTTCACCGTCATCGCCACTCAGAACGACGTCGAGGCCGACCGGACCTACGAACTCCCCATCGCCGAGGTGGACCGGTTCGCCAAGCGCCTGACGCTGGGCTACCCCTCCCCGGAGGACGAGTCGGAGGTCCTCCGGCGCGTGACCGGCGGCCACCCCATCGACGAGTTGGAGTCCGTGGCGACCGCCGAGGACGTGCTGGCGGCCCGCGAGACCGTCGAGAACGTTACCGCCGAGGAGGCGGTCCGGGCGTACGTCACCCGACTGGCCAACTACACCCGCGACCACGCCGACCTCGGGGTGAGTCCCCGCGGGTCTATCGCGCTCCTCCGGTCGGCACAGGCCCGCGCCGTCTTGGAGGGCCGCGACTACGTGGTCCCCGACGACGTGCAGTCGGAAGCCCAGAGCGTCCTCGCCCACCGGATTCGGACCGGGGCGTCCGGCGGGAAGTCGGGCCGGGACCTGATAACCGAGGCGCTCGAGTCGGTCCCGGTGGAGTGAGATGCTGACGCGACGCGGATGGGCGCTCGCGGCCGTCGCGGTCGGCGGCTTCCTGATGGCCGCGACGTTCAGCGCCCGCTCGTTGAACGCCGTCGTCGGTCCCGTCGCCATCGCGTTGGCGGCGGGCTACCTGCAGGTCAAGCGCGCCGGCCAGCCCGAACTCCGCACCGAGACGCCCGAGTACGGCTTCGCCGGCGAGACGGTCCCGGTCTCCCTGTCGTTCGACGCTTCGACGCCGCTGGCCGCGACGGTCCGACTCGACGCCGACGAGGGGCTGACGGTCGCCGACTCCGCGGTCGAGACGACCGTCGCCGACGAGTCGCTCTCGTTCGACGTGACGCTCCGCGAGCGGGGCTTCCAGTCGGTCGGCCCGGTCGAGGTCGTCGCCGAGGACGTGCTGGGCGTCTGGACCGAGACCTACACCTACCCCGTCAGCCGCGAAGTCGTCGTCTTCCCCGAGATTCACCGCCTGCGGGACGCCAGCGACCTCGCGGCGCTCCACCGGGAGTTCGGACTCGGCGGGCGCGACCGCTTCGACCAGTTGCGCGAGTACGAACGTGGCGACCCGCTCCGGAACGTCCACTGGAAGTCCAGCGCCAAGCGCCCGGACGACGAACTCGTGGTGATGGAGTTCGAGGACGAGGAGGAGCGCGAGCAGGTCGAACTCCTCGCGGAGGCCGAGGGCGGCCGGATGGACGACGTGGCGGAGGCGGCCGCCAGCGTCCTGACCTACCTGCTCGACGCCGGACTCGCGGTCGGCCTGACGGTCCCCGGCGGCCGGGTCGAACCCGGCACGGGACCGGACCACCGAACCGAACTGTTGACCCTGCTGGCCCGGACCTATCCCGGCACGGTCGGCGACTCGCGGCGCGACCGGGCCGACGTGCTGGTCCAGTCGGCGGCCGAGGAGGACGACGTTCGGGTCACGGTCGGCGACCGGACCGTCTCCTTCAGTCAGTTGTCCGGTGGAAGCCGAGGCGGTGAAGCAAGCCGAATGTCGGCGACCGACGACCGGACCGCGTTCGCAGACGGTGGGTCGGATGTCTCGGGAGGTGAGCGCCGATGAGCGCCGACCGCGCGGTCGGGACCGACTTCGAGTTCGGCGACGTGGACGTGTCGTACCACTGGCTCGCGGTCGGGTCGCTCGGCGTCACGATGGTCGCGTACCTGAGCGTCCTCTTTCACATCACCGACATCGTGGGCGGGACCGCGACGCTGGCCGCGCTGGTCGCCGCGACCCTGCTGGCGGGCGCGGCGACCGCCAGACGACTCCGCCCGTTGCAGGCGGCGGCGCTCGCGTTCGTCCTGCTGGCGGTCGGTCTCGTCGGCTACTATCTGGCGGTGCCGAGCGCCTACCTCGTGGCGCTCTCGCTCGGGAAGGTCGTCGCCGACAACGTGGCGCTGTTGACCGGGCTGTCGGTCCTCCGGATGACCGAGGTCGGCGCGTGGGCGCTCGGGGTCGCCCCGGCGATGGTGTTCGCGCCGTGGTACCTCGTTTTGCGGCGGCGCTACGCGCTGGCGGTCGGCGCGGCCGGGACCGCGCTCGGCTTCTTCGTGCTGACCGGCGACTTGAGCAACTTCGCCACGCTGGTCGGCACGCTCGGCGCGACCGCCTCCCTCGGGTTCGGGACCTTGGCGCACCGGGGCGGGACGGCCGCGCAGGTCGATATTCTGGCGGTCGTGCTGGTGGCGATGGTCGTGCTGGCCTCGACGGTCAGCGTCGTACCCGGCGGCGCGAAGAGTCCCATCCTGCCGGGGAGCGGCGCGAGCACGCCGACCGTCGAGCAGGCGTTCGTCACCAACGAGGAGCGCGTCTCGATTCAGGGGTCGATTCGGCTCTCGCCGAAGGTCCGGTTCACCGTCGAGTCGAGCGAACCCGCCTACTGGCGCGTCGCGGCCTACGACCGCTACGACGGCAACGGCTGGATTCGGACCGGCGACGCCACGCCCTACCGGTCGCGTCCGGCACCGCCCGGCCCGACCCGGAGCGTCGTGCAGAGCGTGACGGTCGAGGCCGAGCGGATGGCCGCGATGCCCGCGGCGTGGAAGCCGACCCGGTTGACCTCGGGCGACCGGGAGAACACCCGCATCAGTTCGCTCGGCGCGTTCGACCCGGTGGGCGCGCTCCGCGAGGGCGAGTCGTACACGGTCGTCAGCCGGGTCCCCGACGCCACCGAGAGCCAACTCCGGCGGGCGGGCACCGACTACCCCGAGTACGTCGAGAAGCGCTACCTGCAAGTGCCGGGGAGTTCGGCCGACCGCATCCTACAGCGCACGAACCGGATTACTGCGGCGGCGAACGCGACGACGCCCTACGAGAAGGCCAACGCCGTCGAGCGGTGGCTGGAGTCGAACAAGGCCTACTCGAAGGACATCTCCCGGCCCGACGGCAACATCGCCGAGAGCTTCATCTTCGACATGCAGAAGGGGTACTGCACCTACTACGCCACCGCGATGGTGACGATGCTCCGCACCCAAGACGTCCCCGCACGGTTCGTCGTCGGCTACACGTCGGGCCAGCGCGTCGCCGAGGACGAGTGGGTCGTCCGCGGACTCGACTCCCACGCGTGGGTCGAGGTCTACTTCCCGCGAATCGGCTGGGTGAAGTTCGACCCGACGCCGGGCGGTCCGCGCCAGCAGGTCGAGAACTCGCGCGTCGAGCAGGCCCGCGAGAGCAACGTCTCGGACGTGGACACCGGCGAGAGCGCGCGAGGCACGTGGACGCCCACGACGACCGAGACCACCGCCGACCCCGGCGGCACGGAAACGACCGCCGACCCCGCCGGCACCGAGACGACCGGGCCGGCCACGTCGGGTCCGGACATTCCGGCTCGCCAGCCGATAAACCCCGGCGACGGAATCGGCGGCACGGTCGGCGAGTTCACGACCACCGACGCGGGCGGCGGCGCGAGCGGCGACGAGGGCGGCGGCATCCCGATTTCGATGCCCTCGCGCGAGCAGGCGGCGCTGGGCGCGCTCGTGGTGGTCGGCCTGCTCGCGGCCGCGCGTCGGATCGGTCTGCTGGCGCGACTCCAGCGGGCGGTCTGGCTCCGCTGGCAACCGCGCAGGGACCCCGAGACCGACGTGAGCCGCGCGTTCGAGCGGCTCGAACGCCTGCTCGCCGGCGAGTACCGCGAGCGCGAACCCGGCGAGACGCCCCGCGAGTACCTCGCGGCGCTCCAGTCGCGCTACGACGTGGACGACCGGGCCGAGCGCGTCGGGACCATCTACGAGCAGGTCCGCTACGCCGGCGCGACCGACGACGGACTCGCCGACGAAGCGGTGTCGCTGGTAGACGAACTGGTCCGGGACCGACGCGGACTCCTCGGGCGGTAGCCCGTCCGCGTTTCCGTCATCGACTTCACACCGGCGCGACCGCTCGGACGCCCGGCGGGTCGGGCGACCGAGGCACAGGCCTCTCAGTTCGCTTTTTCCCGCGGCTCGACTCGAGTAACTAGCGACACAGTTTTGTACCCCTACGACCAATTCCCGAATTGTAATGTCGGAAGTGTGCTCGACGTGCGGGCTGCCTCAAGAGCTCTGCGTCTGCGAGGACGTCGCCAAAGAGTCCCAGCAGATTAACATCCGCATCGACGAGCGACGCTACGGTAAAGAGGTAACGATTATTGAAGGCTTCGACCCCAAGGACGTCGATCTGGACAGTTTGTCCTCGGACCTCAAGTCCAAGTTCGCCTGCGGCGGGACTGTCGAAGAGGGCCAGATAGAGCTTCAGGGCAATCACACCGGGCGCGTCGAGGATTTCCTACGTGACAAGGGTTTCAACGTAGCCTGACCTCGCGTCGGTTTTGCGTTGTGTAGCGGGTCACCGAGTGACGACCGCGTCTCGCGCCGGGGGACCGATTTCCGGTCGCCCGGCGCATCCTGTCGTTCTCCAAACACCACGTAGATTGCTCTGAGAAACATCTGTATACCCTTCGGCAATCAGAAGTGGGGTCTCCTAGCGGACCCGTCCGGCGGCCGCGCTACGGGAGGTACGTCGCGAGGAAGTTCACGATGCGGTCGAGGAGTTCGTTCTTCCGGCCCTCGTCGTCGTTCGAGTCGGCGTCCGAGCGGGAGCTCACACGAGGGCGTACGCTCGGAACCGGGAAAATACCCACCGACCGCCGGTTTCTTCGCGTTGGACGTCGAGCGGACTCGTCGGCCGGGCCGACCGCACGACCGCCCGCCGGTCGGGTCGAATTCGCGTCCGAGGACGAAAACCAGTAGTCCCCGGCCTCCGAAGGCACGGCCATGGAGACCCACGGCTTTCTCGCGCCCGAGACCGAGACCGAGGCCCGCGAGCGCTACGAGGCGGTCGGCCCTGCGGCCCAGACCGTCGTCAAGGAGACCGCGAAGGCGATGCAGTTCGCGCCCGACGAGTACGACGAGCGCGTGACCGGCGAGGTCGTCGAGACCGCCCGCGACGCGCTGTTCGCGTCGCTGTTGACCGTTCGGACCGGCACGCGCGAGGAGTACGACGACTGGCTGGCCGACCGCGACCGCGAGGTCGTCGAAGAGGGCTCGGAGAACGTCGAGCGCGTCGCGTGGCACGACGCACTCGGCGAGACGGTCGTCGCCGCGACTTACCAGCGCGAGGAGCGCGCCGCGGTGGCGACCCTCCGGCGGCAGGCGTTCGGACGCGTATACCGAGAGATGCTGTAACCGACTCGCTCAGGGCTCGAACTCCGATTCGACGCGCTCGGCGGTCGTCCGGACCTCGCTGCTGCACTCGTCGTACTCGTCGTGTGGCGCGCGACACGCTCCGTCGCAGGGGTGGTCCACGACCTCTTTGAGCCGGTGGACCGCCTCGTCGGAGAGGACCTGCCCGAGCGCGCGCGGGTCCTCGCCACTTCCGTCGCCGTCCGCCTCGCGGAGCGCCGCCACGTCCACGTTGAGGTCGTCTTCGAGGAAGTTCTCGGCGACGCAGCGCCGCCACGCGAACTCGCGGGCGGCCGCCTCACCGTCGTCGGTGAGCGTCACGCCCTCGTACTTCCGGTAGTCGGCGAGGCCGCGGTCGGCGAGCGTCCCGACCATGCCGGTCACGCTCGCGTCGCTCACGTCGAGCACCGCCGCGAGTTCCCCGGTCTTCGCCCGGCGGTCGGTCTCGGCGGTGAGCAGGTGGATGGCCCTGAGATAGCGCCCCTCGCTCTCGGACACGTCGCGCTCCGAACCCTCGCTCATGCTACGTAGTGTGGGCTTGCGTCGCTATAGTTTTGTTCCCGGACGCCTGCGAGATAGACGCGGACGTATCGCGGTTTTGGGTGCGGTAGCTACTGCCGACTCCGATGAGACCGCTCCGCCCTGCACTGCGACCGCACAGCAGTCTATTGCCGACGCCACGGAGCCACCGCCCAGCACCGCCCCGCACCGCGACCGCCTCGTCCACCCCAACCGACTGCGCTACCCGGTCTTCGACCTGCGTTGCTCGTCCCTCGCGCGGTGGGCGCGACCACCTGCGGGTCGCGCCCGCACGCGCCGACCGCAGACGGAACGCCGAACGTGTCGGCGACGAGTTCACCGACGCGATTCACGAGCTTACCGAGCGTCGTTTTCGATGAGTCACGCTTTACTCGCCCGCTCCCGACTACTCGCGCATGAGCGACGACTGGCGCGTCATCGAGTCGGTCGAGGAGTACGAAACCGGCTGGTACACCGGCGGCTACGACCTCGTGGAGCAACCCGACGGCTCCACGAAGAAGTACTACTGGGCCGAACTGCCGGCCGCGGTCGTCATCTTGGCCGTCACCGACGGACAGGTCGTCTTCGTCGAGCAGTACCGCCCCGTCATCCGCGAGGAGTGTCTGGAGTGCCCGGCCGGAATCGTCGAGGACGGCGAGTCCTACACCGAGGCCGGGGCGCGCGAACTGCGCGAGGAGACCGGCTTCGAGGCCGACGGCATCAGCCTGCTCGAAGAGTTCTACTGCTCGACCGGCGTCCTGCGCCACGAGCGCGGCATCGTCTTCGCCGAGGGGCTGACGCCCGTCGAGCGCGACTTAGATAGCAACGAGTTCCTCTCGGTCCGACCGATGCCGGTCGAGGACGCGCTCGACGCCGCGCGCGAGGCCCCGGCCAACGACGCGACCATCGAAGCGCTCCTGCTGGCCGAGAAGGAGGGCCTGCTTTGAACTGGTCGCGCGAGGCGAGCCTGACGGTCCCGACGCCGTGGGGCGACGTGGGCTACGACCGCCTCCGGCGACCCGACGGCCGGACCGAGGGCGCGGCGTGGGCCGACCCCCGCGACGCGGTGGTCGTGGTCGCGGTCCGCGAGGGAGCGAACGGAGGGACCGCCGACGGCGAGTCGAACGACGGCGAGGCGGCCGACCGCGGGGTCGTCCTGATAGAGGAGTACCGCCCGAAACTCCGCGAGACGGTCGTCACCTGTCCGGTCGGCAGGCTGGAAGACGGCGAGTCCTTCGAGGCGGGCGCGGCCAGAGAACTCCGCGAGGAGACCGGATTCGACCCCGCGACCACTCGACTGCTCGACGTTCACTACCCCGTGAGTTGGCTCCGGAAGCGCCGGGGTATCGTCTTCGCCACCGACCTGACGCCGACCGCCCCCGACCGCGACGACGGCGAGTTCACCGACCCGCGAACGGTCCCGGCCGACGAAGCCGTCTCGCGCGCTCGAACCACCGGCCCGGCGACGGGGTGGACGCTCGGACCGCTCCTGCTGGCCGACCACGAGGGCCTGCTCTGAGAGGGTCGGCCGTCAGGTCTCCGTGACCAGCGTCCGCGAAATGAGTTTCGCCTCGGCCCGGCGCATCCGGCCCGAGACCGCGGTCGGCGACAGGCCCAACTCGTCGGCGAGTTGTTCGAGCGTGATGTCGCGCGGTTCCTCGAAGTAGCCGCGTTCGAGCGCGGTCAGCAGGGTCTCGCGTTGCTCGGGCGTCAGGTCGTAGCTCCCCTCGGTACCAACCTCCGACAGCGAGTGGAGTCGCCGGAGTTCGAGCGCGACGTCGTTGTCCACGCACTCGGTCTGAAACGACCGCACGCCGTCGTGGTCCGTGAATCGGAGTTCGAAATGCCACGTGTCGTCCTGCCCGCTGGCCTCCAGCACGGTGGCGTCGCCGGTCCGGAGGACGCGTCCGAGGTCGCTCGTCGCGTCGGTCCAATCCACCCGGTAGAGAATCCGGTCGTCCATTCCCTCGACCTGCTCCAGCGTTTCGACGCCCGACTGCTGGCGGACCGTCTCGGCGAACGCGTCCAAGTTTCGCCCCCGTGCCCAGAAGAACGGGACCACCTCCTTGCGGGTCGGCACGACTTTCTCCAACTCGACGCGCACGTCGGGATGGGCCGCGAGCGCGTCGCCCAGCGTGAACTCCTCGGCTGGCGTCGTGAACTCCGCGATGACACTCATCGCTTCGTCAGACGACGCGCACGCCTAAAATAGAAGTGGCAACGTCTGTCACGAACTGGCGCTCACCCGTCGCGTTCCCGGCGCTCGCCCACGACCGCACCGATTTCGGCGACGTACTCCTCGCGCGAGTAGCCGAGTCGGGGCAACCAGACGTTCTGGTACGAGGGATGCAGGAGGGGCAGGACGGTCGCGTCGAACGCCTCGGACTCGACCGGTTCGAGGACCGAATCGAGGAATCCGCCCGGCAAATCGCCCAGTAGCGACAGCGTGGCGTGCCTGCCGGTCGTCGCCACCACCGCGGGCTCGACCTGCCGAATCTCGGTCCGGAGGTGGTCTCGACAGTTCGCGCGCTCGTCGGCGGTGGGTTCGCGGTTCGTCGGGATTTCGTCGCTCTCGCCGTCGTCTCCGCCGTGGTCCTCGGCGGGAAAGCACTTCACCGCGTTCGTGAAATAGCAGTCCTCGCTCGCGAGTCCCGCGTCGGCGAACAGGTCCCGGACCGTTCGCCCCGAGTGCCGCGAGGTGTAGGCCATCCCGGTCCAGTTGCCGCCCCGCCACCGTTCGGCGTCGGGAGTTCCGGAGGCCGGCGCTTCTCCCACGACCAACACGTCGGCGTCGAGCGACCCGTTGCCCCACGCGATGGACTCGCGGGACTCGACCAGCGCGGGACACCGCGAGCAGTCGGGTTCGAGGACGTTCCGCGAGTCGGGGTCCGGAAACTCGGCCATGCTCGTCGTTGGCGGCCGGCGCTACTCAACCTCACGCTCGCGGAAGCTATTTGTCGCCGGTCGCCCACCCCAAACGCATGGACGCGAACGTTCGCCCGGCGACGACGAGCGACGTGGCCGACGTGCGGCGGGTCGCCCGCGAGTCGTGGCACGCGACGTACGACGACCTGCTCGGCCCCGAGGCGGTCGAATCGGTCGTGGACGACTGGTACGACCTCTACTCGCTGCGTCGGTCGGTCGAGCGCGGGGACGGCGCGTTTCTGGTCGCCGAGCGCGAGGAGGACGGAGGGACCGACGAAAGCGACGCGGGCGACGCGGCGACCGGCGAGGGCGACACGGGAACCGACGCTCGCGACCCCGAGATAGTCGGCTTCGGGCAGGGCGTCCTCGGCGGCGGAGACGCCGAGGACGGCGCGGCCCAACTCCCCAGACTCTACGTCCACCCCGACTGCTGGGGCGAGGGCGTCGGCACCGCGCTCGCCGAGCGCATCGAGTCGTGGGCCGCCGAGCGGGGGGCCGAGCGCCTCCGTCTCGTCGTGCTGGCCGACAACGAGGTCGGAAACGCCTTCTACGAGTCCCGAGGCTTCCGGACGGTCGGCTCGCGCGAGTCGGAGTTCGATGGCGAGACCGTCACCGACTACGTTCGCGAGAAAGAGCTGTAATCTTCTACTGCGTCTCCCCGACCACCTCGGGGTCGCGCTACTCTTCGACGACTTCGAGACCGCGGTTGTTGACCGCGGCGGCGTCGAGACCGACCTCTTCGAGGAACTGCTTGTACTCGCGTTCGCAGGCCTCGGCGTCGGCCTGCTTGTCGCTGGCGCGGTCGCAGAGCGCCACGAGGTCCTCGGGCACGTCGTTGGTGTACACTATCCAGTGGTTGATGAGGTCCGACAGGCGTCGGATGGGCGAGGTGAAGTGACCGTATATCTCGAAGTTGAGCGCGTGGTGGCCGCCGAACGGGTCGTTCATGTAGCGCGCTCGCGGCATGACCTTCATCACGGCCCACTGAATCTTGTCGAGTTGTCGGTCCGGAGCGTCTTCGAGCGTCGCGTTGACCGCCTGTCGGGGGTCGTCCCACTTCGACCCCGGAATCGAGACGCCGTCCAAGTCCTGAATCTCCTGTAGGGCTTCGCTCCACTCGTCGGGACTCGGTTGCGGGTGGACGCGATACATCGCCTCGACGCCGCGGTTCCACATGAGTTCGTGGGTGACGGCCTTGTTCGCCTTCAGCATCGACTCCTCGATGATGGTGTGAGCGCGGTCCCGGCGGGGGTTGAGGACGAGGCTCCCCTCGTCCTTGCGCTGTTGGTGCATCTTGTCGGCCAACTCGAAGGCGAGTTTGTTCTCCTCGTGGAGGTCGGCGTCCTCGTCGTCGATGCGGCGCTCGGCCTGCGTGTAGGTCAGTCGCTCGTCGCTGTTGATGACCGACTTGTAAATCTCGATGTTCTCGTAGCCCAGATTCTCCTTGTCGAGGTGCATCTCGACGGTGTGGGCGAGTCGGTCCTCGTTGGGGACCAGCGAGCAGACCGTCTCCGCGAGGACCGGCGGGAGCATGTGCATCGTGTAGGCGGGCAGGTAGACCGTGTTCGCGCGCTCGACGGCCTCCTCCCACATGTTGGTGTCCGGGTTGACGTAGTGAGTCACGTCCGCGATGTGGACCCAGAGGACGTACTCGTCGTCGCGCTCCTCGATGGAGAGGGCGTCGTCGAAGTCCTGGGCGTCCACCGGGTCGGTGGTCCACGTCGTCATGTCGCGGAGGTCCTCGCGCTCGCCGACCTCGTCCTGAATCTCCTGTTGAATGTCCTCGGTGCGCTTCTCGGCCTCGGTCAGTACCTCTTGGGGAAACTCGTCGCGAATCTCGAACTTCTCGAAGAGTTTCTCGCGCTTCTCCTCGAGCTTGTCGGCGAGTTCCGGCGAAATCTCGACCGGGCCTTGCCCCTCGGGAGTTCCGGCCTCGGCCTGCGTGTCACTCGTCATACAGAGGGATAACGGAGTCGAGTAGTTAGGCGTATCGGAGCGGTGCGAGAACCCCCGTCCGCGGCCGCCCATCATCACCCCACCGCTCGCCGACGCCTACACTGTTCACTAACCCCACCACCGCCCTAGACACCCCGGCGTGGCAATCGATGCAGCGTCGGCGCACCGTTCGTGCGGTGTCGCCGCCGTCGTGTGGCGTCGTTAGCCGTCGCCTACCGCTCGTGGTCGAGGGGTCCGTACCGCTCCTCGACGGCGTTCCAGTACGCCTCCAGAAACTCCAGTTCGGCCAGTCCCCCGGCGTCGATGTCTACCAGCAGGTCTTCGAGTTCGTCGCGCGGTTGGTGACAGAGGTCGGTGTGACAGCCTTTACAGAGGTACTCGAACTGTTTGCCCTTCCGGTCCCAGCGGTCGCCCTCCTTGTCGTACTCTCGGGCGTCCGAGCGACGAGTGGTCTCACCGCAGGCGATACAATCGACCGAGTCGTTTCCCCGGTTGCTCCGGGAACCCCACATACCAGTATCCACGGGCCGGGCTTACTTGCGGTTTTTGGTCGTTTCCTGAGTAGATTCGACGGGAATGAACGCGAAATTAACGACGGCTTACCCCGGCACTCTCGGGTCGAACGCGCCCGGAGCGCAGCCGGATTCCGACTCCGAGCATCGCGGGGCTTATCCACCCGGACCGCCAACGTGGGGTCGATGGACGCCGAAATCGCTCCCGACGAGGTTCGGGAGCTCCTCGACGCCGACGACGAGGTCCGAATCCTGGACATCCGCTCGGAGGAAGAGTTCGAGCGCGGACACATCCCCGGCAGCGAGAACGTGCCGTTCCACGCGCTCGCCGACGAGATAGAGCGACTCGACGGCGCGCGGCGCGTCGTCACCGTCTGCCCGCACGGGAAAGCCAGCGTGCAGGCCGCGCGACTCGTCGCCTCCTACGAGGGTCTGCCCGACGACGCGCGCGTCGAGAGCATGGCCGGCGGTCTCTCGGAGTGGGACCACGAACTGGAGACCGCCGAGGGGTCGGCGGGCGACGCAGAAGCCGACGCGTCGGAGAACTCCGCCGACGGTCCGGACGCACCGTTCTGAACGTTCGCTACTCCTCGTCTGCTTCCTCGCCGTCGGTACGTCCGTCGGCACTCTCCTCCTCGTCGCTCTCGTCCAGCATCTCCTCGGTCATCTCTCTGGCCTCTTGGAGAATCGACTGGGCGTCACCGTCCAGCGACCCCGTACCTGCCGCGCCTGCGCCTGTGCCGCTGGCCATCGACCCGCGGCCCTGCGAGTTGGCGCGCTCCAGTTCGTCTTCGAAGAGTTCGCCGCCCTGCGGTTCGTCGCCAGCGTGGTCGTGCGTGGTGTCCTCGAAGACCTGCGGGAAGCCGACCTCCTTGGCGTACTCCTCGACGCGCTCGGCGAGTTCGTCCTCGCCGTCGTCGCTCCACCCCGGCGCGTGGTCGTCCAGCCACTCCTCGTGGTCGTCGTCGCCGAGCATCGCCGTGAACGCGAGGTGGTTGGCGAGGTGTTCGGCGTCGGACTGAGGCGTCTCGCAGACCGGACAGGCGTATCCCATGTTCCGGGGTAGGTCGCCCGCGCCGAAAAGCGCCACGCTCGATGCTCGGAGAGGTTCGACTCTGGACCCCTATTCGTCCAAGTCTACGACCAGAATCAGCGCGTCCTCGCCGTCGTCGTAGTACCGCGGGACGGTCCGGAGGTACTCGAAGCCGAACTCCCGGTACAGCCCCACCGCGCGGTCGTTGCTCGCGCGGACCTCCAACTTCACGCTCTGGGCACCGCGCGTGCCGAGGACCGTCAGCGCGCGTTCGAGCAGTCCCCCGCCGATGCCCTCGCCGCGGTACTCGGGGTGGACCGCGATGTCCTTGACGTGACCGAACGCCCGGCCGTGATTCGGCACGAGGTTGGCGACGACGTAGCCGACGACGCTCTCGTTTCCGTCGCCGTCGAGGTAGCCCGACGACTCCTCGCGCGCGACCGCGACCAGAAAGCCGGGGTCGCCCAGATACCGCTCGAACGCGGAGAAGGGCCACGGCTGGTCGAAGGAGGCCCGCTCGATGCGTAGCACGGCCAACAGGTCGGCCTGCACCGCCTGTCGAATCCGCACGTCGTCGCCGTCCTCCGCGGGAGTCGTTGTCACTGCCCGCGGTTTCTCGCCCGACCCTTAAGAGTGTCATGCCCGATACGCGCCCCGTAATTCTTTAGTAGTACTATTCATAAGAACGAAATGCACTCTCCGGCCGGAGGTGCAAGCTCCCGAAATCTCCCCCACCCACCCCCACCTTTTGCGTCGCGACAACTCCCGAGTCGCAACTTCTTCGACTCGAAGAGTGACTCTGTCGGGCGCAAAGAGTCGCACGTGGAAGCGACGAGCGACCGATTTCGTACGTTAAACAGCAGCAAAATATTTATGCAATATAATATTACTTACAACAGAGGTGAATTAATGCGTGTTTGGACTTTCGTTCGCATCCAATTGCGACCTCAGCTACTACTACGTCTGCCTCTCGTAGTAGTCCCCACCGACTCGTCATTTTCTCCGCCGGAAACGGTCGAATCCGCCGCTCGGCTAGCGTTTGCTCCGCCGTCGAGGCGTGCCGTCGAAGGACGATGACGTGCGAACGGACCGCCCGTACTTTTAGTCGGAACCCTCTCGCCACGCTCGAGGGACCCGCGCTCCTGCGTAGTGCGCTGGCGTACCGACGGTGTAGTCGCTAGTTCGGCCGACGGCTCGGCCTGCGACGTCGCGGTGTCCCCGTCGCTGACGGGCGTGAGAAAAAACGGAAGGGATTGCGCGCTACTTAGTCGTCTGCCGGAGCGGGCGAGTCGCCGCCGGACTCGGCCTGCTTCTTCGTGTGCGAGAGCTTGCCACCGTCGGCGAGAATCTCGCGCTCGCGCTGAGAGGCGTCGAGGTGGGCCGTCGCTTCCCAGTTGTCGTTGACCCGAACCGTGAACTCTTCCTTACCGGAGCGGACCGCTTCAGCCACGTCGTCCACGATTTCGATGTTGTCGCCCTGGTCGATCTTCTCGTAGGTCTCCTCGTCGATGGTCAGCGGGATGAGACCGAAGTTGAAGAGGTTCGCCTTGTGGATGCGGGCGAAGCTCTGGGCGAGGACGCCCTCGACACCGAGGTACATCGGACAGAGCGCCGCGTGTTCGCGCGAGCTACCCTGACCGTAGTTCTCGCCGGCCACGAGGAAGCCGCCGTCGGACTGCTTGGCGCGGTCGGCGAACTGGTCGTCCACGCGCGAGAGCGTGAACTCCGAGAGCTTCGGGATGTTCGACCGGAACTTCAGGATGTCGCTGGTCGCCGGGATGATGTGGTCGGTCGTGATGTTGTCCTCCATCTTCAGGAGGTTCGGTCCCTGCAGGTCCGAGCCCATCTCGTCCTTCAGCGGCACGTCGCCGATGTTCGGCCCCTTGATGAGTTCGTCGTCGGGAGCCTCGTCGGGCGCGATGAGGTCGGTCTTGCTACCCGTGTACTGGTCGGGCATCTCGAAGCCGGGGTCCTCGAGGTCGCCGAGTTCGTCGGCGAGGTCGCGCGGGTCCACGATTTCGCCCTTGATGGCGGCCGCGGTGGCGACTTCGGGCGAGCAGAGGTAGACGTTGTCGTCCTCGATACCCGAGCGGCCCTCGAAGTTGCGGTTGAAGGTCCGGAGCGAGACGGAGTCGCTGGCCGGGACGTGGCCGATGCCGATACAGGCACCGCACGTCGCCTCGGAGAAGTTGACCCCTGCGGCCATCATCTCGGAGACCCAGCCCTCCTTCGCCAGCATCTCGGAGGCCTGCTTGGAACCGGGCGCGACGATCATCTCGGTCGTCTTGTTCGTCTCGCGACCCTCCAGCATCTTCGCGGCCGGGAGGATGTCCTCGTACGCGCCGTTGGTACAGGAGCCGATCATGACCTGATCGACTTCCGTACCCTCGACTTCGCGGACGGGCACGACGTTGTCGGGCATCGACGGCTTGGCGATGAGCGGTTCGAGGTCGCTCAGGTCGATGGTGATCTGGTCGGCGTAGTCGGCGTCCTCGTCGGGACCGATTTCGACGTGCTCGTCGCCGCGGCCGAGGCGTTCGAGGTAGTCTTTGGTGTTCTCGTCGGTCGGGAAGATCGAGGAGGTCGCGCCGAGTTCCGTCCCCATGTTGGTGATGGTCGTCCGCTCGGGGACCGAGAGGCTCTCGACGCCCGGACCGGTGTACTCGAAGATCTTGCCGACGCCGCCCTTCACGGAGAGGCGACGGAGCATCTCGAGGATGACGTCCTTCGCGGTGGCCCACTCGGGGAGTTCGCCTTCGAGTCGGACGTTGACGACTTCCGGCATCTCGATGTAGTACGCGCCGCCGCCCATGGCGACCGTCACGTCGAGACCGCCGGAACCGATGGCGAGTTCGCCCAGTCCGCCGGGGGTCGGCGTGTGGGAGTCCGAGCCGAGCATCGTCTTGCCGGGCGCGGCGAAGTTCTCCTTGTGGACGTTGTGACAGATGCCGTTACCGGGCCGCGAGAAGTGCGCACCGAAGGTGCCCGCCGCCGAACGCAGGAAGCGGTGGTCGTCGGTGTTCTTGAAGTCGAACTGGTAGGTCTGGTGGTCGCAGTACTGCGCCGCCAGTTCCGTCTGCACTTCGTCGAGTCCGAGCGCTTCGAACTGCAGCCAGACGAGCGTCCCTGTCGTGTCCTGTGTGAGGACCTGATCGATCTCGATGCCGATCTCCTCGCCAGTTTCGAGGTCGCCCTCGACGAGGTGGTCCTCCAGAATTTTTTCAGTTAGCGTCTGTCCCATATCGACCGAATATCGACCCTCCAAGCGTATAAATCCCGCGTGTTTCCGTTCTCTACGCCGGTTGTAAATCCCGACGCCGTGCGGCAATAATTGTACGAACCGAACCGCGGTCCCGCGCGCGAGGCGACTCCGCCAACGCTATAACGTTTCGGTGGAACCGGACCCACATGTTCGAGAGCGGTCCTTTCGTCGCCGAACACGTTTCCGACACCGACGACGACCAGATTCAACCGAACGGCGTGGACCTCACGCTGGAAGCGGTCTACGAGCAACGCGAACCCGGACGCATCGGCCGCGAGGAC
The DNA here is from genome assembly GCF_023238445.1 of Halorussus gelatinilyticus. Lineage (GTDB taxonomy): Archaea > Halobacteriota > Halobacteria > Halobacteriales > Haladaptataceae > Halorussus > Halorussus gelatinilyticus. The sequence goes on from NZ_CP096658.1 coordinate 1,743,996, forward strand.
AAGGAGATCGGCGAGCGCCGGGAACTCGAAACCGAGCAGGTCGCCGACGACGCCCCGGAAACCTACTACCTCACCGCCGGGGGCTACGTCGTCCAGTACGCCGAAACCGTCCGGATTCCCGAGAACCACGTCGGCTACATCTACCCCCGGTCCTCTCTCCTCCGCAACTCCTGCATGCTGAACACCGCGGTCTGGGACGCCGGCTACGAGGGGAAGGGCGAGGGACTGCTCGAAGTCCACCACGATATCGAAATCGAGACGGGCGCGCGCATCGCGCAACTCGTCCTCGCGGAGGCGGACCACGACGGCACCTACGCCGGGTCGTATCAGGGCGAGAACGTCGCGCTGGACGAGTTCTGAGCCAGGTTTTCGGGATCTCCTGTTAAACCTTTTGTTGGTTCCGTTTCGTTCAGAGGAACGGTGGTGATACTTTAACCTCTTTTCCGCGCTCTCTATGATTGCATGCCGCGAGATAGAAAGTTCAAACGAAGAGCGTTCCTGAAGACGACCGGCGTAACCGGTGTCGCGACGACCCTCCCGCTCTCGGGCACCGCGGCGGCGGACGACGATACCATCATCGACGACGGCTTCGACCTTACACTCGACGTGCTTCGAGAGGCACTGGTGGTGTTCGACTCGCGCGACGACGTGGACCGTCTCGCCGACCTCGACCTCGTGAACGGCTACTACGAGTTCGACGTGCTCCCCATCGGCTACACCGAGCTCTACGCCGACCAGATTCGCGACATCGCGTCGTGGGACTCGGTGCGGTTCGTCCGCAAGAACGTCGAACTCGACTACTACAACGACGACGGCCGCGAGGTCACGGGCGTCTCGAAGGTTCAGTCGGACTTCGGGTACGAGGGCGACGGCGTCCACACCGCGGTCATCGACTCGGGCGTCGACGGCGACCACCCCGACCTGCAAGACCAACTCGTCAACAACTTCCAGTGGGTCGGCAACCCCCTCGGTAGTCCGACGCTGTGGGCGGACGCGGGCATCGCCGACACCGATGGCGGCGGCCACGGCACTCACTGTTCGGGCACCATCGCCGGCGACGGGTCGGCCAGCGACGGTCAGTTCCGCGGCATGGCTCCGAACGCGGACCTCACGGTGTACGCCGGGGGCGCGGTGCTGGTCGTCCTCAAGACCGCCGCGGCCTACGACCACATCCTCAAGCGGGTCCGCGACGGTTCGACCGACGTCAAAATTGTTAGCAACTCCTACGGTTCCTCGAACGGGAGCGCGTTCAACCCCGACAACGCCCTCAACACCGCGACGTGGAAGGCGTATCAAGAGGGCCTGCTCTCGGTGTTCGCCGCAGGCAACTCCGGGCCGGGCACGAACACGCTGAACCAGTACGCCAAGGCACCGCAGGTCCTCGGCGTGGCCGCGACGAACGACCAGAAGGAGGTCACGAACTTCTCGTCGCGGGGTCGGAAGCAGGACAGCACCAACACGCCCGACAACTGGAACCGACAGACCGCGCTCGACAACCTCGCGTCCTACTACGAAACTGGGAGCGCGTCCGGTCCGCTGGGCGTCTACCGACCCGGTATCGGCGCGCCCGGCAACGCCATCGTCAGCACGATGTCGCCGGACGACGCGCTCCAGTCCCAGAGTCCCGACGACGGGCGACTCTACTACGCCACCATCTCGGGGACTTCGATGGCGTGTCCGATGACCGCGGGCATCGCCACGCTGGTCGTGGACGCCTACCGCCAGAACAACTCGGGGGACATCGGCCCGCTGGAACTTCTCAACGCCATCAACGCCGAGTCCGACGAGGTGTACGACAGCTACACGCCGTACAACGTCGGTTCCGGGTTCGTGGACGCCGACGCCGCCGTGACCCGCGTCGAGAACGGGAACCTCGCCTCGTTCGGCGACGTGACGCTGGTGAACTGAGGACCCGCTTGCGGCGCTTTTTTCGAGAAAAAGTGAACTGAGGCCGAGTCAGTAGTCGGCCAGGCGAACGTCGTCGAAACCGGCGAGGTCGCCCGATTCGGCCCGTCGGACCGCCGGACGCCTCCGAAACCCCGCGGTCCGGAACTGGCGGTCGGCGTCGGGGCGCTGACCGCGGCCGCACTCCTCCCGCACCTCGCCGACGGACTCGCGCTGGCCGGCAACGCCGGACTCGCCTCGGCGTCGTCGGTCGTCGTTACTCCGACCGGAGTCCGGCGAAGCCTCCGGCAGCGGTTCGACCGCGTCTGGCGGTTCGCCGCCCCGTTCCGGTACAGTCGGTGGGACGACTCCGACCCGCTGGACCGCGAGGGCCGCGCGGCGCTCTACGAGGCCATCGAGGAGTCGCCCGGCGCGTACCTCTCGGCGGTCTGCGAGTCGGCCGACGTGCCGGTCTCGACCGCTCGCCACCACCTCGACGTGCTCGAAGACGAGGGGTTGGTCACGGCCGTCAAAGTCCGGGGCAAGCGCCGGTTCTACCCCGGTCGCGCCGAGAACGCGGAACTGGTCGCGGCGCTGGGGGACGAGGGGACCGCGCCGGTCCTCCACGCACTCGCCCGCCTCGGGGACACCCACGGCGGTCTCCTCGCCGACGAACTCGACCGCGACCCCAGCACGGTCTCCCACCACCTCTCGCGCCTCGAAGACGCGGGGTTGATCGAACGAGAGCGAGAGGGCCGAGCGGTCGTGAATCGACTCACGGCCGAGGCGCGCGAGGTGCTCTGCGGGGGTGAGCGGCCGGACACCGAGGCCTCGGCGGTCGCGGACTGACCCTCGGACTCGGCCCGATAGCTGACGGCACGCTTATCAGTTCGAGTAACGAACAGGAGGCATGGTCGAACTCGGACGCCTGCTGAGTCGGGAGAACTTGGACCGGATGGAGATACTCGGAGCGGTCTGCCTCTCGCTGCTCTTCGTCGCACCCGTCGTCTACTACGTCCTCAACTACGTCGCCAGTTACCTCCTCGGAGCGCTCGGAGTGGCGACCCCGACTCCGTTCTATCTCGCGGGGCTCATCTTGGTCGGGTCCGTCGTCGTCTCGATATGGAGCGCGTTCGAAATCGTCGAACGCTACTACGCTTGAGAGTCCGTCGATACTTCCACCAGCAGTCTCACGACCGGACTACAGGTCGAACATCTCGGCGGCCTGCTCCATGTCCTTGTCGCCCCGGCCCGAGAGGTTCACCAAAATCACGCCGTCCTCGTCCATGTCCGCGGCGAGTTCCTCGGCGAGCGCGATTGCGTGACTGGATTCGAGCGCAGGGATGATGCCCTCCAGCTCCGAGAGTTTCCGGAACGCGTCGAGCGCGTCGTCGTCGTGGACCGCCCGGTAGTCACACCGGCCGACCGCCTCGAACATGGCGTGTTCGGGACCGACCGCAGGGTAGTCCAGCCCCGCCGACACCGAGTGGACGTCGGTATCCTCGTCCAACGTCCGGGTCTTCATGCCGTGCATCACGCCCTCCTCGCCCTCCGCGAGCGGGGCGGCGTGTTGTCCAGACCCTTCGCCCTCACCGCCGCCTTCGGCACCGTAGAAGTCCACGTCGTCGTCGCGGAACGCGTGGAACAGTCCGATGGCGTTCGACCCGCCGCCGACGCAGGCGACGGCGGCGTCGGGCAGCCGCCCGGCTTTCTCCCGTATCTGCTCGCGGGCCTCGCGGCCGATGACCGACTGGAACTCCCGGACCATCCGCGGGAAGGGGTCGGGACCGACCGCCGAGCCGACGAGGTAGTGGGTGTCCTCCATGTTCTGCGCGAAGTCTTCGAGCGCCACGTCCACCGCGTCGGCGAGTCCGGCCCCGCCCTGCGTGACCTCGGTGACCTCCGCACCCATCAGGCGCATCCGGAAGACGTTCATCTTCTGCCTGTTGGCGTCCTTCTCGCCCATGTAAATCTCGGTGTCGATGCCCAACAGCGCCCCGACCATCGCGGTGGCGACGCCGTGCTGGCCCGCACCGGTCTCCGCGATGAGCCGGCTCTTGCCGGCTTCCTCGGCGAGGATGGCCTGTCCGAGGCAGTTGTTTATCTTGTGCGCGCCGCCGTGGAGCAGGTCCTCGCGCTTCAGATATATCTGCGCGCCGAACTCCTCGGAGAGGCGCTCGGCGTGGAAGACCGGCGTCGGTCGCCCCGCGAAGTCTTCGAGGTAGCCCCGGAAGCGCCCGCGGAAGCGGTCGGTGTCGTGAATCTCGTCGAACGCCGCGGCGAGTCGGTCGAGTGGCTCTTCCATCGGCTCCGGGACGTGTCGGCCGCCGAAGCCCTCGAAGTCGCCTGACGCGGAATCGTCTGCCATGTCGTACGATTGTGAACTTCTCGCACATAAATGTACGACTCCGCGTATCAGCCGACGGAACTGTCGGAAACGAGCGCTGTCGCGGTCGTTGGTTCTCGCCCGACGCTCCGGGGAGTCCCGCCAGCAAAACGCTCTAACTCTCGAAGGGAACTCTTCACCCACTGTAGACGCTCCGCCGTATCGGTAGCGGTGGCCACCGAGCCTTTCCGCGCGAGTCCCGAACAGACGATGATGACAGACCCTCACCGCGAACTGGGCGTCGAGTTCGGCGACCTCGCCGCGCTCCTCGACGACCACGAGTATCCCGCGACGATGCAGGAACTGACCGACGCCTACGGCGACTACGAAGTTACGTACCCCGACGGCACCGAACGCCTCGCCACGTTGCTCGCACCGTACGACGACACTTACCAGTCGGCCACCGAGGTCCGACAGGCCGTCCTGAATGGGGTCGGGCAGGGCGCGGTCGGCCGGAAGGCCTACACCGACCGCGGCGGGTTCGCTTCGACGCGGAACGACGTGTCGTTTTGAGCGACGCGCGAACTCGGCGTCGATGGAAAATCGACTAAACGGTTTTCCCGTACGAAGCGAACTACTGCCGACGCCAATCGAACCGCACAACGCCGCAACTCCACTGAGGCCGCACCGCACTGCGACTGCCCCGTGCCGCGACCGTCCCGGACCGCGACTGCCCACACTGCGACGGCCCTGCACGACACCGCCACCGCGCGCCGAGCAGTTCGATTCACCTGCGGTCGTGAGCGGAACCGACCGTCCGAGAAACGCCGCAGAACAGACGAAATCGACTGTCTCTCGGCCGCCAACTCGCGGTAATCGCGGCTTACTTGCACGTAAGCGTCACCTGAACTCCGCGGTCGCTCGTTCCCATCTGCCGAACGTTCGTGAACGAACCTGAACGGACGACTACATTATCTCGGCGCATCGGCATTGTTTTCGTAGACGACTCACTGCTGGCGGGCGGTCGCGACCGCCCGCCGGGGAGACGGGAGAGACACGCTCAGGATGAACACGAACACGACAGGGGCGACGGCCGAATCGGCCGCCGAGACCGTCGCGCAACTCTGCGACGACCGCGAACTCGTCGTGGTATCGAACCGCGAACCGTACAGCCACGCCCGCGAGGACGGCGAGGTCTCTGTGGACCGACCGGCGGGCGGACTCACCGCCGCGCTCGACCCAGTGATGCAGACCGCCGAGGGGACCTGGGTCGCGTGGGGCGACGGCGACGCCGACCGCGAGGTCGTCGGTCCGGACGACGCCGTGGCGGTCCCGCCCGAGGACCCCGCCTACGACCTCCGACGCGTCTGGTTGACCGACGAGCAGGTCGAGGGCTACTACCGGGGGTACAGCAATCAGGTCCTCTGGCCGCTGTGTCACCTCGACACGGCCAAACTGACTCCGCGCGAGGACTTCTGGTCCGCGTACCGCGAGACCAACGCCGACTTCGCCGACGCGATTCTGGACTCGACCGCCGACGCGGACCGCGACCCCGTGGTCTGGTTTCAGGACTACCACCTCGCGCTCGCTCCCCGGCGGGTCCGCGAGGCGCGTTCCGACGCGTTCCTCGCGCACTTCTGGCACATCCCGTGGCCCTCGTGGGACGTGTTCCGGGCCTGTCCCCAGTACGAGCATCTGCTCGACGGCCTGCTCGCGAACGACCTCGTGGGCTTTCACACCGACGCGTACTGCCGGAACTTCCTCGACTGCGTGGACGCCGCGACCGACGCCCGCGTGGACCGCTCCAGTCGGAGCGTCTCCTACCGCGGCCGGCGCACCTTCGTCCGGGCGCTCCCGCTGGGTATCGACGCGGGCCGACAGGCCGCTCTCGCGGAGAGCGACGCCGCCACCGAGTGGTGGGCCCAGTTCCGCGAGACCCACGGCATCGACGCGAGCGAGACCGTCGCGGTCGGCGTCGAGCGCCTCGACTACACCAAGGGCATCGAACCGCGACTCCGCGCGCTCGAACGCTTCTGGGCCGAGAACCCCGAGTGGTGCGGGAACTTCACGTACGTCCAGAAGGGCACCGAGAGCAGGTCGGGCATCCCGGCCTACGACGCGCTGCAGGACCGCGTGGCCGCCGAAGTCGAGCGCATCAACGACCGGTTCGGCACCGACGACTGGACGCCCGTCGTCTACACGACCGACCACCTGCCCGAGGAGGGCATCGCGGCGCTCTACCGGGAGGCCGACCTCGGTCTCGTGACCCCGGTCCGCGACGGGATGAACCTCGTCGCCAAGGAGTTCGTCGCGGCCCAGACCCGCGACCCCGGCGTCCTCGTGCTGAGCGAACTCGCGGGCGCGACCGGCCAGTTGGGCGACGAGGCCGTCGTGGTCCACCCCCACGACGCCGCCGGGTTCGCCGACCGAATCGGCGACGCACTCTCGCTATCGCGCGCCGAAAGCCGCAGGCGCGCCGCCGACCTCCAGCGCGAGGTCCACGCCGAAGACGTGTACGACTGGTTGGAATCGACCTTCGAGACCGCGGCCGCCATCGAGCGCGGCCGTCGCTCGGTCCGGACGGCCGGGCCGCGAGCGACCGACGACTGACCGGACGCAGTTCCGCACCGACCGCGACGCCACTTCGACCGACATCACTCTCTCATGTCGAACGCCACAGACTCCGACGACGGAACCGACGAACCGGACGCCGAAACCGCGCCCGAGGCCGCGCCGGACGCCGACCACGAGATTCCGGTCCCGCTCCGCGACAACCTCCACGCCATCGTGGAGGAACTCGTGAATCACGAGGGCCTGCTGGTCGCGCTCGACTTCGACGGCACGCTCGCGACCATCGAGCGCCGCCCCGACGAGGCCGCGATTCCCGACCGAACCCGCGAGGCGGTCGCGGCGCTGGCCGACCACCCGAACGTCGCAGTCGCGGTCGTCAGCGGCCGGGAACTCGCCGACGTGCGCGAGCGGGTCGGTCTGCCCGACGTCTCCTACGCCGGGAACCACGGTCTCGAAATTCAGGCCGACGAGTACGAGGTCCACCCGACCGCCCGCGACGCCGAGGAGGACATCGCGCGCCTCTGTGACCTTCTCCGCGACGAACTCGCCGACGTGGACGGCGTCATCGTGGAGAACAAGGGCGTGACCGCGACGGTCCACCACCGACTCGTGGACGACGAGTCGGTCCCCGTGGTCGAGAACGCCGTCGAGGCGCTGGTCGCCACCCGCGACGACGTGCGCCTGACCACCGGCAAGGACGTGCTGGAACTCCGCCCCGCGGTCGAGTGGGACAAGGGCGAGGCCGTCAGGGAACTCTACGACGAACTCGTCCCCGACGGCGAGCGCTGGCTCCCGGTCTACGTCGGCGACGACACCACCGACGAGGCCGCGTTCAGTCTGCTGGGCGAGCCCGGTCTGGGCGTCAAGGTCGGCGACGACCCCGGCACGGAGGCCCCGTATCGCGTGGCCGACCCCGAGTCGGTCCGGGCCGTCCTGACGTGGCTGAGCGACTACGGCGTCGGGTTCCTCGACGCCGACCGCCGGAACGTGCCGGTCGGCACCGCGTGAGACGCCGCCGCGTCGCGTCCCGAACCCTCTCGCCGCCGCGCCGTCTCCGTAATGCGCCGTTGAACCTCCGGGTCGGCGTGCGAACGGTGTGAACGGTCGCGCCCGTTTATTCGCCGAATCGGTCAACTCCCACGACATGGCAACCGACGACGCCGACGACGAGCACCGCGAGGACCGCGGCGGACCGGACGAGAAGCGCGCGGGGGACGAGAATCGCGCGGGACCGGAGGACCGGCCGGGCGCGCCCGACCCCACCGACGCCGGGGCGTCGTCCGCGGACGACCGTACCTACGCCAACGCGGGCCGGGAACCGACCACCCAGACCCGCGAGGGCACGCGGAACGCCGACGCCGGTCAGCCAGCGCCCCGGCGACACGGGCCGGACGAGCGCGGGACGCCCCAGAACCGGCGGTACGGCTCGCGACCGCCGAGCGGTCGCACGCCACCGCGAGGTGCCGACTCCGCCTCGGGCCGCTCCCGAAACGAATCCCCGGAAGCGTCCGGGCGCACTCCGCCCGAAGAGGGTCGGGGTCCGGCCGAGGCGGGGCGGCCGCAAGCCGACCCGCCCGACGAGCGCGCGCCGACCGAAGGTACACCGCCCGGAGAAGCGCCACCGGGAGAAGCGCCGCCGAAGCGAACCCAACCGCTTCGAGAGCCGTCCGAACCGCACGCCGAGACCGGCGAGCGAGTCGAATCCGGCGGCCGCACCGAGGAGAACGCGAGGAGCAAGCGCGGCGACGACGCCGACGACGGCGAGGTCCCCAAGTACGGCGGCCTCTGGGACCCGAGTTGGGGAACCGGACGGAGCGAGGTCGAGTCCGACCGCGACCGGACCCGCCGCCGCGAGTACGAACGGCAATTCGACCGCCAGCGCGACCGTCAGCGAGATTTCCAGCGTGACAAGAGCGGTGGGAAATACCGCCGCCGATAAGAGGCGGGGAAACCACCGCGGACAGAAGAGCGGCGGGAGATACCGGCGAAAATAGCGAATAGAACTGCGAGAACCGGAGTTCAGTCGTCCGCGTCGGTCTCGACGCTGGCGGTCCGCTTGGCCGCGCGCTCGATGAACTCTTCGGGTAGTTCGTCTATCTCGCCGGCCTGCACGCCCCAGAGGTGGGCGTAGAGTCCGTCCTCGTCCAGCAGTTCGTCGTGGCTTCCGCGCTCGACTATCGCACCGTCTTCGAGGACGACGATTTTGTCGGCGTCCTTGATGGTCGAGAGCCGGTGGGCGATGGCGAACGTGGTCCGGTCCTCGGTGAGTTCGTCCAGACTCCGCTGGATGAGCATCTCGGTCTCGGTGTCCACGTCGCTGGTCGCCTCGTCCAGCACGAGGATTTCGGGGTCTTTCAGCACCGCGCGGGCGATGGAGATGCGCTGGCGCTGGCCGCCCGAGAGTTTCACGCCGCGCTCGCCGACCTCGGTGTCGTAGCCCTCCGGCAGGTTCTGAATGAACTCGTGGGCCTCCGCGGCCTTCGCGGCCTCCACGATGTCGTCGTCGTCCACGTCGAAGGTGCCGTAGGCGATGTTCTCCTTGACCGTGCCGTAGAACATGAACGTGTCCTGGCTGACGTAGCCGATGGCCTGCCGGAGACTCGGCAGGCTCACGTCGCGGAGGTCGGTGCCGTCGATGCGGATGGCGCCCTCGTCCACGTCGTACATCCGGAGCAGGAGCTTCAGGACCGTGGACTTGCCCGCGCCGGTGGGACCGACGAGTGCGAGGGTGTCGCCGCCGCCCACGTCGAAGGAGATGTCGTTCACGATGGTCTCCTCCTCGTCGTAGCCGAAGGTCACGTCCTCGTAGACGACTTCGCCGTCCTCGACGACGAGGTCGTCGGCGTCGGGTTCCTCCCGGATGCGACTCGGTTCGTCCATCAGTCCGAAGATTCGGGAACTCGACGCGTACGCGCGTTGGTACATATTAATGATGGAGCCGAACTGCGCCATCGGCCAGATGAACCGCTGGGTGAACAGGATGAACGTGACGAACTCGCCGGGTCGGAGGGTTCCGGTGAAGAACCACGGCCCCTCGCCGTTGAACACCCAGAGACCGCCGACGACGAAAGTGAGCGCGAATCCGAGTCCGGAGAGAATCTGGAGCGAGGGGAAGAACTTGATTCGGGTGACGATAGCGCCCCAGTTCGAGTCGAAGTACTCGTTGGACACGTCCTCGACTCGGTCGGACTCGTAGCTCTCAGTGTTGCTCGTCTTGATGACCTGAATCCCGCCGAGGTTGTTCTCCAGTCGGGAGTTGACGTTGCCGACCGCCGTCCGAACGTCGGCGTACTTCGGCTGAATGATCTGGATGAACTTGTAGGTGAAGATGGCGATGAGCGGCACCGGCACCATCGCCACGAGTGCCAACTGCCAGTTGATGGCGAAGAGGAAGGCCGCGATGGCCAGAACCATCACGCCCAGTCGGAACGCCGAGTTCATCCCGTCGTTGAGGAACCGCTCGAGTCGGTTCACGTCGTTCGACAGGATGGACATCATCTCGCCGGTCTGCTTGTCGGCGAAGAAGTCCATGTTCAGCCGCTGCATCTTGTCGTACGTGTCGGTCCGGATGTTGTGCTGGATGTTCTGGGCGAAGGAGTTCCAGCCCCAGTTTCGCGCCCAGTGGAACGCCGCGCCGACGCCGAACGCGGCCGCGACGACGCCGACCGAGAACCAGAACTGGCCGGTCCGTCCTGCCGGTGTGATGGCTGCGACCAATCCGCTCGATACGAACGGGAGTTGGCCCGCCAGCGCATCCGCGTACGGTATCTGGTTCGACTGCTGGCCGATTAGGGAGTCGATGGCGACACCGAGGATGACCGGCGGCAGGAGGTTCAACACCCGCGCGAAGACGCTCGCCACGACGCCCGTGACGAACGCGAACGTGTTCTCGGACCCGTATTCGAGGAACAGCCGTTTCATCGGGTTCTCGGCCTGCTCCCGTTGTTCCTCGAACGGGTCGTCTTCCTCGTCAGTGAGACTCATTATCATCCAGAAATGGTTCGGCTCTTGAAAAGGTTTCCTTCGAATCGAAACATCGGCGTCGGGCGGGGAACTCGCTCATCGGACTTCGAAGTGAAGCAGAGCGTGAACTTATGAATAGCGATAGTGTGTGAACTGTTGGCGAAAACGGTCGGTCGCGCTACAGCGACTGCGACTCGACCTCGGGGTCCACGTCGGCCTCGGCCAAGTCCTGCCGGATGCGTTCGCGCAGGGGGTCCGGCACCGTGTCGCGGCCGACCGGGACAGCGGTCTCGCCGTCGCCTTTCACCTTCCAGTAGAGGACGCACTCGCTCGGCGCGTAGAACTCGATGCTGTAGTAGTCGTTCCCGCCCTGATAGTGGACTCGCGCCGCGAACCCCTCGGCCTGCCAACCGTTCTGCTCGGCGAGTGCCTCGACTCGTTCGTCCATACCGGGGCGTAGTCGGGCGGCGTGGTAGTGGTTACGGAACTCGGGCGAGAAGGTAACAGTTATTTCCGGCGAGCGATTTGTGACCGGTAGCGGGTCTGTGGTCTAGTTGGTCATGACGCGGCCTTTACAAGGCTGAGGTCGGCGGTTCGAACCCGCCCGGACCCACTCTCAGTTCTCGCGGCGCGACACGACGAGCGAAGCGAGGAGTCTGCGCCGCGTGTCTGCTGTTCGGCAGGGTGGGTCGAACCCTGCAAGACGCACGCCCGCGCAACGACGTGAGCAGGAACGTCTTGCTCCGGTTCGAACCCGCCCGGACTCACTTCGACGTATCGCGGAACGTTCTCGATTCGTCCAGTCTCGCCGAGCAGTCTCTCGACGACTGAACCCGTACGGTCTTCCCGACTCGCTCCCTCTCGTGACTGCGAGACCGTCGAATCGCTCTCTCGGGACGAAAAGTCACAAAGGATTTATCGTCCGTATTCGAACGGCACTCGTCTCAGATGGTCTCCCGCACGCGCCGCCACCTCCTCCACGTAGCGACAGCAGTTGCTGGTGGACTGGCCGGATGTAGCCAGTTCACCGGGAGCGAAGCCTCCTCGACGCGCTCGATTTCGAGCGAGGGGTCGGCCGTTCCCGAGTCCGACGCCCTGACCGATCCACCGATGGTCCGCCGACGGGCCGCCGAGCCGCCGATTCGCCTCGGAGACCCCGACCGCGAGACCACCGAGTCACCGCGACGGGAGGCGTTTTCCTCGCTCGACGAGTACGAGGTCATCGACGCACGGTCTACCGCCGACCGACTCGGGGTCGCCGACGGTATCGACGGCGACGCGGTTTCCTCGTTCGTCGACGCGACGAACTTCGACAGCGAGACGCTCTACTTGGAGACGAGACCGGTCGAAGAGTGCTTCCGACTGCGCCTCTGCTGGATATCGTGGCAGTCAGGCAAAATCGAGACCGACTACGTGCGGCCGCTTCGCCCCTACGACGAGCGGTGTAGCGCCGACGAAACGGTCTTCGAATCGCGGCTGATTCGTCTCCCCGTCGCCCTCGACGCGGATTCGGTCAACTCCTACGGGTCGAGCATCAGCGGGAGCAGTCACTGCCGCGGCGGCGGTGCCGTCCGTGCCGAGATGGCTGGCGGAAGCGACGACGAAACGACGACAGCCGATACGACGATAGTAGACACGACGACAGCCGGACCGACCGAGGAGAGCGACCGATGAGGGGAGACGCCACCGGAACGCGGCGGGGCTTTCTGGCGGCCGCCGGTGTGGCGCTGTTCGCGGGCTGTAGCGAGTTCGGCCCGCTCGGCGACGATTCCAGCGATTCCGTCCTCAGCCATGAGTTGCCCGACGTCACCGACGACGGCGAATCCGAACCGGTCGTCGCCGAAGCGATTCCCGTCACTATCGAGCGGTCGAAACTGGACGAAGCGACGCGGCGCGTGACGGCGCTACTGGAGACGCTCCCGATGCCGTTCGGTCCCGAAAGCGTCCCGAACGGCCACATCAGACGCCGACTGCTGGACGCCGCCAGCGACGCGACGGCACGCGTCGAGGACGCCCGAACGGCCCAGACGCGGTTTTCGGCGCTTCGGTCGCTCCGCGAGGCGCGCACCAGCGCCCGGTACGCATCGGCCGGGTGGGGATTCGTCGAGCGCGACCTGACGCAGGGCGACTTGGCGGCCGAGCATCGGCGAGCACTCGACGAGGCCCGCGAGCTTCGAGCGAACCACGAGTATCTCGGGGCGGACCCGGTCCGCGCGGCGCTCGTCCACGCGCACGTCGAGCGCAACCTCGACCGGGTTCTCGACGCTCGCACGCCGTCCGGCCGCGTCGAGGACGGCTCCCTGCTGGCGGTCGCCGAGTGGGGTGAACACGCCGAGCAGGCGACCGCGTTCGTCGCCGACAGCCGGTATCTGTACGGTCAGTTCACGGCCTCGCTTCCGTCCGACGCCGGGACCGTCGAGGAGCGACTCGCGACCGCGGCCGAACGTCTCGCGCGCGACCTCCGGAGCCGTCGAAAGGACCTCCCCCCAGAACCGACCGAGAACGACCGCGACATCGCGTGGTGGCTCCGGTATCGACTCCGCGACGCCGCGGCGTCGAGTGCAGACCCGGTCGCCGACGCGACCGGTCCCGCCGGTGCGGTGTTGGCCGCGACTCGAGGACTCACCGATTTCCTCGCGTACGACCGCGTTCGCGACCGAACCGAGGGCGGCGAGCGGTTCGGGGTTCGGAGCGCGGCGGAGGTTCGGACGGTGCGCTCGCAGGCCGTCGAAGCGATTCGGACGGCGCTCGAAGGGAGTCCGCGACCGGAACTCGTCCGCCCGGTCCTCGCAGATGCGGCGAGTCGAGTCGCCTTCGCCGACGAAGCACTCGCTCGGTATCGGGGCGAGGTACGACTCGCGCGACTCGACGACCCGCTACGTCGATACTACGCCGCGACCGCCCGCGCTCGGAGTGCGCCGTCGGCGTGTCGGCGCGTCCTCGACGCGCTCGAAATTTGAAGACTGCGAACCTAATACCGATTCAGATTCGCGTCCTCCCTCTCCGCCAGATACCCGCGAATCTCGCGCTCGCGCCATCCGAGCGGCGACAGAACGCTCTCGGCCGCGCAAATCACCTGCTCGGCGTAGTACTCCGCGTCGTACCCCTCGGCCTCACCGACGAGCGCCACTCGGCCCCGAGAGGATTTCGCGTCGTCCGCGACGACGTACTCGACCGACTGCCCCGGCCGCACGTCGCGGCCCTCGTCGGCGGCCGATTTCAGCGCCGCGACCGTCCGCGTCGAGTGTCGGTACTCCTCGACGTGCTTCGAGACCCGAGACGTGACCGCCAAGTCCTTCGGGTCCACGTCACCGTCTCGAAGCCGACGAACCGCCGCTCCTACACGGTCACAGACCGTCTCGGGCGACCGATGCTCGTCGTAGACCGCTATCAGCTCCCGCTGGACCTCGGCGACGAACGGCGACGTACTCCGCTGGCGACACTCGATACCCCGGAACTTGAACTCGTCTTCGTCCGCCACCGACCCGAAGTACTTCGTCAGTGCCCCGGCCTCGCTATCGCGTAACGGCACGAACGCCACCCAGTCGTACTCGGCTTCGTACTCTAGCCGAATTCCTGCCTCGGCGGTAATCTCCTCGGCGAGCGCGTCCAGCGACTTCTGCTCGACGCCCTCCCGAGGAGTAACCCAGATGCTGTCCACGATGCCGTGGACGACCCGCCACTCGCCGTCCTCAAGCCGCTCTTTGGTGTCGAGCAGAATTTCGCGGGCGAACGCGTTTATCGTCTCGTGGCACTCGATACGCCCGAACTTCGCGTTCGAGAAGCCTTGATAGCCGAAGCACGAGACGAGAATCCACTTGATAGCGTCCGACCGACCTTCGAGTTCGGCAAGTCGCTCCTCGTCGTCGGTCTCTCGAATCTCGGCCTTGATGTCGTCGCGAGCATTGATGAGTGGCTGTAGTACGTCCGGCAGGTACCCGCGCTTGTCGCAGATGCAGTACCCAAGCCCCGGTACGTCCTCGCGTTCGCTGTGACAGTTACACCGAACCTTCTCGGGCGAGACGTTGTACTCGCAGATGATGTTCGGGTAGAGCGACGAGAAGTCGAGTTCGTGAACGTCGTCGTGAACGTCCACGTTGGGGGAGAACGTGAACCCGCCGCGGTCGGCGTCGTTCAACTGCCGCATCGTCTTGAACTGCTCGGGCCGCCACGCCTGCCACGGGACCAGTACGTCGCGAGATAGCGCCTCGCGTATCTGAATCGCCGTCAGGACATTCCCGATGGACGCCCACGAGAGTTCCTGCAACGGCTTTCCAGAGCGTCGCACGAGGTCGATACAGCCCGCGATATTCGTCTCGTCGTAGAAGAACGTGTTCGACCTGTCGATTACCACTCGTCCGGGCACGTTGTACCGGGCGGGCGAATGTCCGACCCGTCCGTAGCTGGTGTAGGTCGATTCCCGAGCGAGTTGCTGGAAGCCCGGTCGCCGTCCGAGTTGCAGGTCGTAGCGGAGTCGGTCGGCCAGTGAGTGCAACTCTGCGAGAAGTTTCGCCGAGTCTACGACCAACACGTCCGGGTCCTCGCGGGCGACGATCTCCTCGACGCGCGGCAACGCACGGTCGGGCGACCGACCTACCCGTTCGCCGCCGACCGACAACGCGGGCACCTCCTCGTCTTCGAATTCGTGCGCTCGCCCTTCGATAGCGAGCGTCGAGACCCTCCGCTCGGGCGCTGGCGAACGACCTGTTTCGAGGCAGTAGCGGAATTCTCGCGAGAAATCGACGTTGAAACAGCGGTACTCGCCGGGGTCGCCCCGCTCGTGAAGCCAGCGGGCGAGTCGTGAGACCTCTTCGACTGTCGTCACATCGACGCGAACCATTGCTTCGGCGTCGTGGCGGAAGCCCGGCCGCCACTCCTCGACGCTCGTCCGGGCGACCGTGAGGAACTGGTCGAGCGTCGCCTGCGCGTCCGCGAGCGACTGCTCGTCGCCCTCGCCGCGGCCGACGTAGAACGTCGGCGTGTAATCCTGCACGCGCTCGCTCGTCGCGCCCTCCTCGGTCAGCGTCCACTCGACCACTTCGCCGTCGAAGAAGTCGATTTTGTAGGCCATCTGTCTACGACGCCGCGTCGTCTGCCTCGGTCGCCTCGGAGCGTCCGCCCTCGAGTTCTGCTTCGAGGTCCTCGATACGCTTCTCCTGGGCGAGGAGCATCGAGAAGAGGACGACGACCATCGGGTTCTGGTGGTTCAAGTAGCCGCCCGCGTCGGCGTGCTGGCGGGCGTCCTCCCAGAGGCGGTCGAAGCGGTCTTGGTCCGGACGGCGGAGTGCCCGGCGGTAGTCCTGCCAGTCGTCTTCGAGCGACGTGAGTAGGTCGCGGAACGTCGGGTTAGTACGCCCCATGCGCCACCTCCGGCGTCGTGGTCGTCTCGGCCGCCGACACGCGTGCTTCGAGGACACACCGCCAGAACGAAAGCGTCGTCTGGACCGTGCCGTCCTCCATCGGGTAGACCAGCGTCTCGAACTCGTCGCCGACGAACCGCGGTCCGAATTTCGTCTGCTCGCAGCGAATCGTCTCGGTGGCGGCCGCGGCGAGCGGGTCTGAGAACGAATCCTGCTTCGAACGCGTGACGAGAACCGGCACGTCGTACTCGTCGGCGACGCTCGCGACGGTCGCCAGCGCCCGGAGGAATAGCTCGTCGCCCTCGTCAGCATAGGTCTCGGTGTCGCGGTAGAAGTGGTCGAACGCCGGGCAGACGACGAGTGACGTGTCCTCGTCTACTTGCTCCGGAAGCCTGCGAACGAGACTGTAGTGCTGGTAGGCGGTGAACCCGCGGGCGACCCGAATCCGGTCGAGCGTCCGCCCGCTCGGTGCGAGTGAGGCCAGCGACTGCGAGACCGCGTGACCCGCCGCGTCTACCCACACCGCGTTTCCATCGTTCATCAGGAGGTGGTCGAGGACGAGCGAGTGGAGCGGCCCAGTCGCTCGCTCGTCGCCGTCCACGTCGAGGAGACGGACGCCCGTCTCTAACTCGGGTAGCTCCGGATCTGCTCTCCCACCGTTTTGACCTCTCGGGTGCATAGATATGTCTACAGGCGGTATCCCGTTAAGCGTCGGCGCGCGGCTTCCAGAAGTTCCGAGAACGGCGGTCTCCTTGGGAGGAGGCCCACACAGGCTGATAGCTCTAGTGAACGGAGGTTTCCAGAAGTTACCAGAAACGAAAACGGATTCTGACTATCCAGCCACTGCCAGTGGCTGGAGAACACGCTTCGTTATCGAATCTTTCCGCCGAAACTTGACCGTAGTATTGCTAAATACGTGGTGCGAATTCATCGTGTCGATAGGGGGCACTGTCTAGATAAGGGAAACCGATAGACGGTGGGATGATGAATCAGTCGCAGCGCCCGTGAAATCGGTGTCTAATTGATGATACGATGCACCGCTAAGCCATGAGCAACGTGAATTCGGCGATCTCACCAAACACCTCACGTGAGATTCAGAAAGCTGCTCCATTCAGCCATGGTCGGAGAAGCGCTGTACCACCCGCCTACTCCAGAATCGCTTAACTAGACAGTGCCCGATAGGGGATAGTGACGGTTTGTAGTAGCAATCCACCGCGTTGTTGACCACTTTTCTCCAGCGACTACCACTCCAATTAGCAGGTTCACCAACTCAGCTGAACAACTGGTCGAAAAACATACCTGTTCAGTCGTGTTACTGGAGGTGTGCCAGACTGGACTCGGAGAGAACTACTCAAGGGAGTACCAGCCAGTATTAGTGTCCTCTCCGGATGCAGTCAATTTCCTGCTTCGTGGAGAGATGCAACGCCAGATTATACGTGGCAACAAAACGGCGAAGACCAAACCGTAGAGCTACTGGTGACTCAGAGCACGGTCTACACCATCTGCTACCGATGTGAGTTCGGAACTCGTGCGCTCAATCGCCAGACCGGAGAACAGGAATGGACGTTCTCGGCCCCACGCGAATTGTTTACCGGCACGGCGACAGAACAAGTCGTCTACGTCGCTGGCAAAGATGGAGTCTTCGCACTCGATGCCGACACCGGGGAGCAATACTGGCACTATCCGACAGAAGAAACGGTCCGGACGCCGCCAGCAGTTGGGACTGAGTCAGTATACATCCGAAGCTACGACAGCACGTTGCACGCGGTTGATACTGCAACAGGCACCCGACGCTGGCAGACAGCGCTCTCTGTCACGGGTGGAACCGCTCCGATGGCAATCGAGGATGGATTGGTCTACGTCGGGAGCGTTGGTAACGTCGTTTATGCGTTCGACAGCGAAACTGGACGCAAGCAATGGACGTTTACTGTCCAAGAGGATATCAGGCTCTCATCAACTCTTGCGAGTGAGACTCTGTACGTAGCCAGCGAGAACATTTATGCACTTAATCCAAAGACTGGGACAGCTCGGTGGGAGTATACACCGAAAAGCGAACTTGGTTCGTTACTGTTGGTAGCGGAGAATCGAGTTTACGTTGGTGGACGGAATATCGTGGCCCTCGATGCATCGAGTGGAGAAAACCAATGGGGATTTCGTCTCCCAACTGAAGAAGGACTTCTTGGATTTTTAGGACTGGTTGAGAAGACGCTCTACGGATGGAATAGCCGGTATCTGTTTGCGTTCGATGTTGACCGTGCTGAGCTTCAGTGGCGAACAGAGGATATTGCAGAGTACAATTTCAAGCTTGTCACGATGTATGACGAGACGTTCTACTTCGTGACCCACGGTGAAGACATCTATGCCCTTCCGCTTCGCGAAGCAGAACGAGTATGGGGGAAATGAACGAAACGGAACGCCGAGCGGTGTAGCGCTTAATTCACGCTCTGTATCTTGCGACAGTTGAACCGACAATACTGGACAAGACGCCGTGCTACGAATTACGGCTAACTCCCGAACTCGTCAAACCCAACCTGCTCGCCGATGTCGATCTCCTCGATGACCTCGGCCGAGTCGTTTGCGGGATTGTTCACCTTTTTCGAGACGGGGTATGCCCGGAGTTCGTCAGGCCGGTACGGGTCAAGGACGGCCTGTAACTCTTCTTCGTCGTCGGCCGAGAGCCACGTCTGCTCGTCGCTCGCTTCGAGCATCACCGGCATCCGGTCGTGAATCGGTTCGACTACCTCGTTCGCGTCGGTCGTGATGATAGTCACGGTCTCCCGCGTCGTGTCTGCCGAGTCGCCCCACGTCTCCCAGAGTCCAGCGAACGCGAACGGCCGGTCGTCAGTCTGTGTAATCCGGTAGGGTCGTTTCGACCCGCGCTGGCCCTTCCACTCGTAGAAGCCGTCGGCGAGGACGAGACACCGCCGCTTGGCGAAGGCGTCGCGGAACATCGGCTTCTCCGCGACCGTCTCGGCACGAGCGTTGATGGGCGTCGGCGCGTCGTCCGGATCGTCCACTCACGCCGGAAGCAAGCCCCACTCGAACTGGGCGATTTCGTCCGCGTGGTCGTTCGTAATCGTTGCGAGGTCGTCGCCCGGCGCGATGTTGTACCGCGGCGTGATGGGTTCGATCGCCTCGGCGTCGAATTGCTCTTCGAGGACCGACTGAGGGACGAACAGCGAGGTTCGGCCACACATGTCTCGTTAGTCGCGCTCCGAAGTATTAGGTACTCGCTCGTGTCTGCGGATAGAACGAGAAGCGTCCCGAGAATAGCGCAAAACACATCCTATATACATAAATAAACTTACTTGTTAGTCGAATCGGCCAGAGTTGTCCGTCGAACTAACTTGATAAGAAAAGTCACCGGACGCATATTCAACTCCCCCTAAGACACTATCGTACTCCCTCTCAGGTGGTGACGGGTTGAATGGAATCCGCCCACCAGTCTCGGGTACCGCGCCGTCAAGTGTGAACTCGACCAAGTAGTAGACCGATTCGGTGAAGATATTCTTGAACGTCTGCGTTTCACCGGGGGTGACCGACGAGGTAGCTGTCAACGTGCGTTGCTGAGGTGGCACGGATACGTCGCCAGCAACCTCGTACTCTTCTGCTGTCACAGACTTCGACCCGACATCTACAACAGAAATACCGATTACGTGAGGGAGGTTATCTTGATTCACGAATTGGAGACTCCCGGCCGGAATATCGTCGCTGAGGAACTCAGAACACCCAGCAAGACCTGTGATACTGAGCGCACCGAATGACGATAAAAACATACGGCGGTTCATATACAAGGGTTGTAGAAATATGTTATGTGTTTTTTGTGTTCCTCGGGCTGGAGAGTGACTGACCTGATTCCATCCGTAGATTTGCTCACTCGATAGTGTCGAACGTCTCCGAGACTGACCGATACGTCCGGTCGCGACTCGTTCCCTCCGCCTCGATGATGTCGTACTGGTCCATCTTCGAGAGGTAGTTTCGGACCGTCCGGTCGGTCTTTGGGTCGTCCATGCGCTCGCGGTACTCCTCGTACAGCGCGCTCGGCGAAATCGCGTCACGTTCCTCGATAATCTCGTAGAGGGTCTTCTGGTGGGGCGTCAGCGTCTCCACGTCTTTCTCGTGGCGCTCGGCGCGGGCTTCCGGAATCGAGGCGTCCAGAATCTCGTCGGTAATCGCCGACTCGTACTCTTGATGCGCCTGTCGCGCAGCCGTCCGCAGGATACTCAGTGCGACGCGAGCGTCGCCTGCGGCGGCGTCGGCGATGGTCGCCAACTGGCCGCGCTCGATAGCGCCCTCTTCGAGACCCCACTTCACGCGAGCGTCCATGATGGACACCAGTTCCTCGGAGTCGTAGCGGTCGAATCGAACGCGCTCGCACCCGGTGAGCCGACTGGTCAGACGCTCGTCGGCGTTGGCGAACAGTTCCCGCTCGGGTTGGCGATGAGCAGCATCGAGAACTGCGGGAGTTCGTGAAGCGTGTAGAGCAGGCGTTTGTCTTCGAGTTGGTCGGCTTCGTCGAGGATGACGACGCACGGTGGGCCATCGTACGTTCGCAACCGCTCGAAGAGTTCGTCGCGCGGCGTCGATTGGCGGTGGATGTCCACCGTCTTGCCGAGACCTTCCAGAATCCGGTAGAGCGTCCGAAACTCGGAGAAGTTCTGCCAGCAGTTGACGTACTGGTACTCCACGTCGAGGATTTCTTGGCGCAACTGTTCGGCGGTGTACTTGGCGAGACAGGTCTTGCCGACGCCCGAGGGACCGAGGAGAAGCGTGGTGTCGGCGGGGTTGCCGTCGGTCAGCGGTGCGAGGATTTCGGTGAGATGGGTGACTTCGGCGTCGCGGTGTTCGACTTCTCGGGGGACGAAGCCAGTCCGGAGGACCCGAGCGTCGGTTATCATTGCTTCGGGTATCAAGTTCTCGGGACTTAAGCAAGCGGGTCGTTTCCGGAAGTTTCCAGAAGTCCATCGGGGGTCGAGACGAATCCCGTCTCGAATCCTCGAGTCGGTCGGAGCGGACGCCCGGCCGCTACCGAACTCCGCACGTTACGGACCCCGCAGAGGGAGAACGGGGCCCGACGACGAGGGCTTCTGCGGACTCCGCCTCGTCGTTACCCGGGGTCTCCTCGCTCCCGGCCTCGGGTGTTTCGTCGCGGTCGGTCTCGGCGACCTCGGGTTCGTCCTCTGCGAACGCTTCTTGGTCGGGGTCGCTCTCGTCGGAGAACTCCGCGTCGTCCTGCTCGCGGTCAGTCCGTTCAATGCCGTCGGCCGATTCTTCGGCAGAAGTGGTATCGTCGGGCCTGCGTTTGAGAAGGGTCGCCACGCGATTAGGGCGTGGGACCTCTCCGGCCCGCTAGTCGGCGCCTTCCCTTCTCAGTACACGGTCCGGAGGCGGTCGCGCTCCCACGAGACCGCGCTGTCGGTGAACGCCTCCCAGTGGCTTCGCTTGACTTCGAGGTACGTCTCGAAGAGGTCGGTGCCCAACGCCGCCCGCAGGACCGAATCGGCTTCGAGCGCGTCGAGCGCCTGCCCCAGCGTCCGGGGGAGTCGCTCGATACCTCGGTCGGCGCGCTCGCCCGCCGGGAGGTTGCCGGGGTCGGCCGAGACCGGTTCCGGGGGTTCGAGGTCGCGCTCGATGCCGTCCTTTCCGGCGGCGAGCAGGCCCAGCAGCGCCAGATAAGGGTTCGCGGTGTTGTCGGCCGCGCGGAACTCCAGTCGGGTGGACGCACCGCCGTCGCCGGGTTCCGGGGCGGGAATCCGGACCAGTGCCTCGCGGTTCCCCCGGCCCCAGCAGACGAACGCGGCGGCCCCGATTTGGGGCCGCAGTCGCGCGTAGGAGTTGACCGTCGGGGCCGCCAGCGCGACGAGCGCGGGCGCGTGGTCGAGGACGCCCGCGACGAACCGGCGGGCCGTGTCGCTCAGACCGTCGCAGTCCGGGTCGTGGAAGGCGTTCTCGTTCGGTCTCCTGCCCGCGATAGCGGTGTCCCACAGCGAGAGGTGGACGTGGCAACCGTTGGTCGAGTGGTCGAAGGGCTTGGGCAGGAACGTCGCGCGGTAGCCGCGGTCGCGCGCGACGCTCTCGACCGTCTCGCGCAGGAGGACGTGGTGGTCGGCCGCCCGGACGCCGGGTTCGTGGTCGGTGACGATTTCGTGCTTGCCCGCCGCGTACTCGGGGTAGTACTTCTCGACGGCGACGTCTTGGGCCTTCAGCGCGTCCACCGCGGCGAGGACGGTCTCCAGTCGCTCGGGCGGGTCGGCCGGGAGTTCCACCCGACGACGTCGGTCCGGACGCTGTACGCGCCCGATTCGCCGTTCATGGTCAAGGGGTCGCTCAACGTCGCCATCACCAACTCCGAGCGCGCGAACAAGCGGCCGGAACTCGACCGCGGCGTCGCCGTCGCGGAACTGCTCGATACGGAACTCGGCGACGACCTCCGCGAGCGATTCCCCGACTTCGACGTGGTGCGGGGCCCCGCCTCGCTTACGCTGGACGTAGGCGAGGGGGCCGACGGCGAGTCCGAATCCGGCTTCGAGGTCGTCCTGCGCGAGAACGTCTTCCGGGGCGCGAACGCCGAGAACGCGGGACCGGTGGTCGCGCTCTGTCAGGACCGAATCGAGGGCGACGGCTCCCGGCTCGGCACCGTCGTCCGGACGCTCGCCGAGCGCGAGGGGCGCTCGACCGAAGCGGTCAGCCGCGACTGGTTCCGCCGGTACCTCGAAATCTCGCTTCGGCCGATTCTGTGGCTCTACATCGAACGCGGGCTGGGCGTCGAGGCCCACCAGCAGAACAGCGTCCTCGCGCTGGAGGAGGGCTACCCCGACCGGTTCTACTACCGGGACAATCAGGGCTACTACTTCCCCGAATCGAAGTACGACGAGCTAGACGACCTCCTGCCCGGCGTCGGCGAGCGCGCGCCGTGGGAGTTCGGCCCCCGAAGAAACAAAAACCTTCGGAAAAGGTGCCTATAGATTGCTCTGCTCATCAGGGACCCAGCCGGTCGTTTCGACTAACTCATCAGTACTGTTTGACAAGAATGGAGCGACGAGGTTTTGGCCGACCTAAACCGAGGCGGTTAATCACTTTTAGGCTGGCCTAAACCATATGTTCGACGACTCCAGTAACGACGCGACGCGGCGACGATTCCTGAAAGGCGGCACCGCGGTCGGTGCGACCGTGTTGGCGGGGTGTACCGGCGGTGGGTCCGGGAACGCCACCACGACCGGGGAGACGACGACCGAGACCACGGAAGAGACAACCGATGAGACGACGACGCAGAACTCCTCGTACTCGGTGTCCATCGACCCGGTCGGGAAAGTCACGTTCGACGCGGTTCCGCAGGCGTGGGTCGCGGAGAACCCGAGTTGGGCCGACATGGGCGTCGCGCTCGGGATGGAACCGCCGCTGGCGGTCGTCCTCACCAGCGAGTACCGGACCCACCACTACGACGACGTTCCGGGCCTGTCGGTCGATACCGACGAGATGACCTCGCTCTGGCAGGACGGCATCTCGAAGGAACTGTTCTACAGGCTCGGGGCCGACGTTCACTTCATCGACCCCAACTACATGACGAACCTCATCCCGAACTGGAAGCAGACGGACGTGGACGAGATCGTCTCGAACGTCGGCCCGTTCTGTGGCAACACCAGTTTCTCGACGTACCCGTGGCACTCCGACTACCCCTACTACGACCTCTACGAGGCCTTCGAGAAGGTCGCGCAGGTGTTCCAGCGCACCGACCGATACGAGGCGTTCTCCTCGCTCCACGACGAGGTCATCGGGACGATTACCGACCGACTGCCCGACGAGCGCCCGGCCGTCGCGCTCCTCTCGCCGGCCTCGACCGAACCGGAGAAGTTCTATCCGTACCGACTCGGCGACCGGACGGCGTACAAGCACTGGAACGACCTCGGCGTCGAGGACGCGCTCGCGGGGTCGGACATCTCGACGTTCACGTCCGACCGCGGGACCATCGACTACGAACCGCTGCTCGAAATCGACCCCGAGGTCCTGCTGTTCTACACCGACCAGCACCGGACGCCCGAGGCGTTCCGCTCGACGTACCTCGACTTCCTGCGGAACCACGACACCGCGAGTACGCTGACCGCGGTCCGGAACGGGGACGTCTACTCTGCGGGGAGCATGTATCAAGGGCCGATCATGAACCTCTCGAAGACCGAGCGCGCGGCCAAACAGCTGTTCCCCGACGAGTTCGACTGCGACGAGAAACTCTACGACCGCCAGCGCATCGCCGACATCCGGAGCGGAGGAGCCTAAGCGATGGAGTACACGACGCTCGGCGACACCGGACTGTCGGTCAGCCGCATCTGTCTGGGCTGTCTCGGGTTCGGCGACGGCAAGGAGTGGATGCTCGACGCCGACGAGAGCCGCGAGATAATCGACCGGGCCATCGACCTCGGTATCAACTTCTTCGACACCGCGAACGTCTACTCCGACGGCGGGAGCGAGGCGATTCTGGGCGACGCCCTCGCCGAGTACGACCGCGACCGGTTCGTCGTCGGGACGAAGGTGTTCGGCGAGATGGACGAGTCGAACCCGAACGCACGCGGTCTCTCGCGCAAGGCCGTCGAGCAGGAACTGGCGAACAGCCTCGACCGGCTCGGGATGGACGCCATCGACCTCTACCAGATTCACCGCTGGGACGACGAGACGCCCATCGAGGAGACGCTCCGGACGCTCGACGACGCGGTGCGCCGGGGCGACGTTCGGTACGTCGGCGCGAGTACGACGCTGGCGTACCAACTCGCGGAGGCCCGGCTCCTGAGCGAAACGCGGGGTCTCCAGCCGTTCGTCTCGATGCAGAACCACTACAACCTCCTCTACCGCGAGGAGGAGCGCGAGATGCTCCCTTACTGCCGGGAGAACGGCGTCGGAGTCCTGCCGTGGAGTCCGCTGGCGAAGGGGTACCTCGCTCGCCCCCACGCCGAACTGGACGCCACCGCCCGCGGCCGGACCAACGACTACACCGACCTCTACCCGTACCTCGACGGGAACGGCCGCGAGATAAACGAGCGCGTCGAGGAACTCGCGGCCGAGAAGGGCGTGACGATGGCCCAGATAGCGCTCGCGTGGGTTCTCAGCAAGGCGTGGTGGACGCGCCGGTCCTCGGGACGACGAGCATCGACCACCTCGAACAGGCCGTCGAAGCGCTCGAAATCGACCTCTCTTCGTCCGACGTGGAGTACCTCGAAGAACCGTACGAACCGGTCAGACACACGCTGTGAGGCTCGGGTAGCTCTCGCGTGGGCGACGCGCCTTCCGTGGATTTATACGTCTCGCCGGGAAAGTGGCGAACGGTTCGATTTTGGCAGGCCTAAACCGAAGCGATTAACTATTTTTAGGTCGGCCTAAAGCACATGAGCGAGAAATTCGGCGACGAGAAGACGCGCCGACGATTCCTCAAGGGCGGTGCCGTGGTCGGAGCGACTGCGCTGGCGGGGTGTACGGGCGGCGGTGGGAGTCAGGAGACGACGACGCAGGGCTCGTCGTACTCGGTGTCCATCGAACCGGTCGGGAAGGTCACGTTCGAGAGCGTCCCGAAGACGTGGATCGCCAACAACGGCAGTTGGGCCGACATGGGTATCGCGCTCGGTCTCGACGCACCGAAGGGCGTCTGGCTCCCGAGTCGCTACCACACGCACTACTACGACGAGATTCCCGGCGTGAGCGTGGACGGCAGTTCCATCCAGAAGCTCTGGGGCGACGGCGGCGTCGGCAAAGAGCAGTTCTACGCGCTCAACGCCGACGTCCACGTCGCGGACCCGAACTTCCTGCTGAACCGCGGGAAGTGGGACCAGTCGGACATCGACGAGATAAGCACGCAGGTCGGCCCCTTCTTCGGCAACAGCATCTTCTCGCGGAGCTACCCGTGGCACAACTACCGCTACTACACCCTCTACGAGGCCTTCGGGAAGCTCTCGAAAGTGTTCCAGCGCGAGGCCCGCTTCGAGGCGTTCTCGACGCTCCACGACGAGTTCCAGTCGAAGCTCTCGTCGGTCGTCCCGTCGAAGGGCGAGCGACCCTCGGCCGCCGTCGTCTGGGGGAGCGGCGACAACCCCGAGAAGTTCTACCCCTACGTCATCGACGAGGGAACGAGCTTCAAGCATCTGCGAGACCTGAAGGTCGAGGACGCGCTCGCCAACACCGACGTGAAGAACTTCCACGAGAGTCGCGGCGCTATCGACTTCGAGACCCTGCTGAAGGTAGACCCCCAGACGCTGCTGATTCGCGGACAGGAGGGCAAGACCCGCAAGCAGTTCCGGAACACGGTCGTCAAGTTCATGGAAAACCACAGCGTGGCCAGCGAACTCACCGCGGTCAAGAACGGCGACGTGTACCGCGCCGGCCCCCTCTATCAGGGTCCCATCACGAACCTCGTCGTCACCGACCGCCTCGGGCGGACGCTCTACGGCGGCGACGAGCGACTGTTCGACCCGCAACGCGTCGCCGACATCGTGAACGGTGACTTCTGACGATGTCGGACCGCGGGACAGACGACCGGGACGGGCCGGGTGAGGGCCGACCCGGTGAGAGCGACGCCCCGGCCGACGAGAGCGACGACCGGGCCGGCGCGACGGGCGACCCCGACCGCTACGACGTGGCCGTCGTCGGGGGCGGGCCGGCCGGCTGTTCGGCGGCCGTGTTCGCCGCGCGGTACGGACTGGACGCCGTGCTGTTCGACCGCGGCCGGTCCTCGATTCGACAGTGCGCCTACCTGGAGAACTACCTCGGATTCCCCGCCGGCGTCGGCATCGAGACGTTCTACGAACTGATGCACGACCACGTCACGACCGCGGGATGCGAACTGGTCGCCGACCTCGTGGCGTCGGTGACCCGCGAGGGAGACGGCGAGCGGTTCGTCGTGGAGACCGAGGGCGACCGTCGCGTCTCGGCGACCCGCGTCGTCGCGGCCACGCGCTACGACGGCGACTACCTCCGCGCGCTCGGCGACGGGACGCTGCTCGAGTCCGCCGCAGTGGAGGGCGACGACGCCGAGGAGAGCGACGACGAAGCGCGCGAGCGTCTCGACCGCTCCGCCATCGATTCCGACGGGACGACGCCGATAGACGGTCTCTACGTCGCGTCGCCCTCCGACGAGGCGGACCGACAGGCCGTCGTCGCCGCGGGTCGCGGCGCGCGCGTCGGTCTCGCGGTCGTCCGCGACGCGCGGCGCGCGGCGGGCTACCCCGAGCCGGTCGCCGACCACTACGACTGGGTGCGCCGGGAGGCGGCCCGCGACGACGAGTGGGCCGACCGTAACCGGTGGCGCGAGTACTACGACGGCCGCCGCCCCGAGGACGCCGACGTGGACGACGCCCGGTGGGAGACGCTCCGTGAACGCGACATCGACCGGCGGTTCGGGACGTACCTCTCGGACGACGAGATAGCGGCGCGGACCGAGCGCGGCCAGCGTCGCCTGCTCGACCACATCGACGACGAACTCGTCGTCGAGCGCGCACGCGAAATCGAGTCCGACCCGGTGGAGGCGAGTCGATAACGATGGCGAGCCAGAACGCCAACGAGTCGTCCACGGGGTCACGACGCGACGAAAAAGTGGCCGACTGGATGGACTCCTCGCTCGTCGTCCTGTGTGTCGCGAGCGTCGCCGTCACCGTCCTCGGCGGACTCGCCCAAGTGAGATTCGGCACGTACCCGATGAGTCTCGCCGAGGCGTGGCGGGCCGTCTTCAACCCCGAGGTCGTCCTGAACCCGGACGCGTGGAGGGCCTTCCTGCTCGGCGCCGAGGTGCCGGAGATGAACAGGCGGAGCCTCATCGTCTGGAACATCCGGATGCCGCGGGTGTTCGTCGCCATCGCGGCGGGCATGTGTCTCGCGGTGTCGGGCGCCATCTTTCAGGCGGTGACGCGAAACGAACTCGCCAGCCCGTTCGTCCTCGGCGTGAGTTCGGGGGCCGGGTTCACCGTCCTGCTGACGCTGGTCGTGTTCAGCAGCCTCACGCCGTTCCTCCCGCTACTGGCGGCGCTCGGCGGGACGTTCGCCTTCCTGTTAGTGTACTTCATCGCGTGGAAGGACGGGACGAGCCCGGTCCGGCTCGTCCTCGCGGGCGTCATCGTCAACATGGTGTTCAGCTCGCTCCAGCGCGCGCTGTTCTTCTTCGCCGACGACTTGGGCACCGTCCAGTCGGCGATGGCGTGGATTACCGGCTCGCTGACGGGCGTCGGCTGGGAGCAGTTCCGCATCGCGGCCCTCCCGACGCTCCTCGTCGTCGCCTTCGCGCTGGCCGGGGCGCGACAGCTGAACCTCCTGTTGCTGGGCGAGCAGACGGCGAGCGCGCTCGGGATGCGCGTCGAGCGCGTCCGGTTCCTCCTGTCGGGAGTCGCCATCTTGGCGGCCAGCGCGGCCATCTCCGTCGCGGGAATCATCGGCTTCTTCGGGCTCGTCGTCCCCCACATCGTCCGTCTCACCGTCGGGAGCGACTATCGTCGGTTGCTCGTCGGCTGCGTGTTCGTCGGCCCGGCGTTGATGGTCGTCGCGGACGTCGGTGCTCGACTGGCGCTGAGTCCCGTCCAGATACCCGTCGGCGTCGTCACCGGCGTCATCGGCGGTCCGTACTTCCTCTACCTGATGCGCAAGCAAGACCAGATGGGTGAGATATGATGAGCGGAGAACAGATACGCGAAGACCCCCCGACGACCGACCGAGCGAGTGCGAGCGAACTCGTCGGCGAGGAGTTAGCTATCGGCTACCCGACCACCGAGGAACCGGTCGTGGAGTGTCAGAACGTGGTCGTCCCGGCCGGAGAGGTGACGGCGCTCGTCGGCCCGAACGGGAGCGGCAAGAGCACGCTCCTGAAGTCGATGGCCGACCAGCTCGACCCCGAGCGGGGCCGGGTTCTGCTCGACGGCGAGCAGGTTCAGTCGTTCGATACGAAGGAACTCGCCACGCGGTTGGGCCTGCTCTCTCAGGAGAACGAGTCGCCGGGGTCGATTACGGTCGAGGACCTGGTGTATCACGGCCGGTACCCTCACCGCGGGTTCTTCGACTCGGTCAGCGACGAGGACCGCGCCGCGGTCGAGCGAGCCATCGAGTTGGCGGGCGTGGACCACCTCCGCGACGCCGAGGTCGGCAACCTCAGCGGCGGCCAGAAGCAACTCGCGTGGATAGCGATGGTCCTCGCGCAGGACACCGACGTCCTGTTGCTGGACGAACCGACGACCTACCTCGACCTGCACCACCAACTCCGCGTCATGGAGGTCGTCCAGACGCTCAACCGCGAGGAGAACGTCACCGTCGGCGTCGTCCTGCACGACATCGGGCAGGCCGCGCGCTTCGCGGACAACCTCATCGCCATGAAGGACGGCGAGCCGTACGACTGGGGTCCGCCGAAGGACGTCGTGACCGAGGAGTTGCTGGCCGACGTGTTCCACGTGGACGCGGACGTAGACAGCGAGAGCGACACCGGCCCGCACATCGCGCCCCACCGCGCGCTCGACGAGTGAGGGCCGTCGGCGAGGGGCCCTCGCCGTCGCTGGGGTGCCGCGGCCTAGCGCAATCGTCGGACTCGCTGTCACGCTCCGAGTGCGAGACGGTCGCGGAGAGTCGAACTGTCGTGTGAGAGGGCGTTTCGTCTGTTCTGCGTGTGGGAGGGAGTTCCGATTCGTCGGGGCCCACCGAGAGAGTGGGTTTCGTCCGCTCTCACCCGTCTCGCTGGTTCGCTTCCGGTCCGGAGAGAGGACGTTTCGTCTGTTCTTGGTAGCAGTTGGCGTGGTCGTGACGGGGAGAGAACTCGAACGTCGTTCCCGCGCCCGAGTAAGGGAGAGAAAGAGAGAGAAAGAGAGAGAGGGGGTTTCGTCTGTTCTTGGAGGGCGGGCCGGTCGCTCCGGTCGGACTGACGGACGGTGAGGAGATTTCGTCTGTTTTATTGCGAGGCCACCGAATGCTGGACTGTCGATGCCACTCGACGGCGTGTCGGTGACGGCGACCCGTCGATGCGATACGACGCCGACAGTTCGTCGGTGTGATGCGGCGAGGTCCACCCGGAGTGCGCCGGGGTCCGCCCGAAACGCAACGACGCCCCATCGGAACACACGGAGAGTACGTTTCGTCTGTTCTCGCGTTGAGATGTGGGGCGCTCGGTTCCGGAACGGCGATTCGAGGAGTAGTTTTAAGCCTTCGCATAGCGGAAAACCACATCTGACGGCTCTAACACCCATTATCAGACAAACTTCTCACGAAATCTACTCCCTCTCGCCAACTTAAAGAAATCAAAACATACGAAACTCGAGAACAACGGTTTTATATACTATCCGTTAGATCTCCGACCGAGAACAATGGGCGGGCTGTTCAGCGACGTGACGGACACCATCTTCCTCGACAAGGAAGTCCTCGAAGAGGAGTACCAACCGGACGAGATACTCGAACGCGAAGAGGAGGTCGAGGAGTACAAGTCCGCGTTCAAAGACGTCCTCTTCGGTCGCAATCCCTCGAACGTGATGCTCTACGGGAAGGCGGGCGTAGGGAAGACCGCAGTCACGCGCTACGTTCTGGACGAGTTGCAGACCGAGACCGACCAGCGCGAGGCGGCCGACGACCTCTACGTCCACCGGCACAACTGCAACGGCGACACGATGTTCAGCGCCGTCCGGACCCTCGTGAACGGACTGCTCCCCAAGGGGAGCGCGTCGTTCCCGAAAAAGGGTCTCTCGACGGCCGACGCGCTCGAAGAGTTCTACAGCCAACTCGACCGCCTCGGGGGGACACACCTCGTGGTCCTCGACGAAATCGACCACCTCCAAGACGCGAACGAACTGCTGTACGAACTCCCCCGCGCTCGCGCGAACGACCACATCGAAGCGGCGCGTATCGGCGTCATCGGCATCAGCAACAACTACACCTTCCGCCAGCGCCTCTCGGCGAAAGTACAGGACGCGCTCAAGGAGGAGGAAATCTCGTTCTCGACCTACGACGCCAACGAGTTGCGCGCTATCCTCCACGACCGGGCCGAGAAGGCGCTCTCGGACGACAGTTACTCGAACAGCGCCATCGCCAAGGCCGCCGCGGTCGCGGGCCGCGACACCGGGAGCGCCCGACAGGCCATCGACCTCCTCCGGAAGGGCGCGGAGATCGCCGAGGGCAACGACGAACCGATGGTCGAGGACGACCACATCGGTCTCGCCCGCGAAGCCGTCAAGCGCGGTCGCTTACAGGACAAGATCGAAGACCAGTCGCTGCACGCCCGCCTCGTCCTCGAAGCGGTCGCGCAACTCGACCACGTCGGCGAGACGCCCGCCCGCTCGAAGGAGATAATGCAGATGTACCGGCGCGTCGCCGCCAAGCGTGCCGAGGAACCGCTGACGACGCTCAAGAGCATCCAGAACCACCTCAGCGACCTCTACATGCTCGGCTTCCTCCTCCGGCGCGAGGAGAACGAGGGCCGGAAAGGCGGGTCGTACCACGAGTACGACCTCGACATGGACCCCGACGTGGTGTTCGAGGTCTGCGACGAACTGGACGAAGAAGACGCGGTGTAGCGACTCCGCTCTTGTGAGGTCGAACGAGCGCTTGGAGAGTCGAGCGCGCGGACAGCGGGACCACACTGGGAGGGCCGAGGGGGTCAGCAGGTCGGACAGGGGACCACGCTCGAAGGGCCGAAGACTGTCAACGCGTCCCTGCGAACTCCGTCATTAGTCGATGTCGGCACGGACGAACGACAGGTAGCCGAGCGCGGGCGGGACGACCATCCACGTGAGCAGTACGCCGACCACGGTGGCACTGGCGACCGACCCGCTCGTCTCGAACGCGCCGCCGGGGAGGAGTCGGAGCGACCGGAAGTACGCCTCGGTGGGACTCAGCGTGGTGAAGACTCGCCAGAGTCCGCCGGAGAGCTGAACGCCTAGCAGGAGATTCGCCGCCCCGGAGATAATCTGCGGGACGGTGACGGGCGAGAGACGCGACCACAGGAGCGTGAACACGAAGTACATCGCGACCGTGTTCGTCATCGCTCGCCCTCGGCTGTCGCTCGCGGCGGAGACGGCCACGCCGACGCCCACGTACGACCCCGCGAACAGGAGCGTCAGCCCACCGAACGTGGCGACCGCGTCGAGTCGCGGCCGGTCGAACAACTGCATCGACGCGACCCCGGCGACGAGGAAGGCGAGACCGACCGCCACCGCGACGAGACCGAACCGGGAGACGTACTTGCCGAGCAGCACTTCGCCGCGTTCGAGCGGGTAGCCCAGCAGGAACCTGATCGTCCCGGAGTCGCGCTCGCCCGCGACGGCGAGGTAACTCGCGAGCAACGACACCAGCGGCACGAGCAGGAACCCGATGAACACCGTCAGTTGAATCGCCGTGTAGACCGTCTGGCCCTCGGTGAGCGCGACGCCGACGAAGATGACGCCGACGAAGAGGACGTACAGGCCGAGGACTGCCCGCATCAGTCGGCCGCGTCGAACGTCCAACAGGTCCTGTCGGACGACGCTGACCACCGAGCCGAAGTCGGTCACGCCGACACCTCCGGGTCGTCGGCTCGCGTCGTCGCAGTCGTCTCGCCGGCGTCTGCACCGCCCGTGAGCGCCGTGAACGTGTCTTCGAGGCTCCCCTCCTCGACCTCGAAGTCGGCGACGCCGACGGTTCGTTCGAGTGCCGCGACCGCCCGCCCCTTCGCACGAGGCGTCCGGCAGGAGAGGGTCACGCGGTCCCCCTCGACCGCCACGTCCGAGACGCCGTCGAGGTCCGCCAGCGCCTCCGGTCGAACCGGCGGGTCGGCGACGGTCGCCCGGACGACGGTGTCGTCGGTCCACCGCTCTCTGAGCGCGTCGATGTCGTCCACCGCCGCCATCTCTCCCGCCCGCATCACCCCTACGCGGTCGCTGACCGCCTCGACCTCCGGGAGGATGTGCGACGAGAAGAAGACGGTCGTCCCGTCGGCCGCCTCTTCGAGGACGACGTCCCGAATCTCCTGCATCCCGTTGGGGTCGAGACCGGACTGGGGTTCGTCGAGGACGAGCAGGTCCGGGTCGCCCGCGAGGGCGGTCGCCAGCGCCATGCGTTGGGCCATCCCGGTCGAGTAGCCGCCCGCGCGGCGGTCCCACGCGTCCGGGTCGAGACCGACCCGAGCGAGGAGTCGTTCGGGGTCGTCGTCGGCGTCCTTGATGCGAATCGCGGACGCGACGTGTTCTCGCCCGGTCAGTCGGTCGTAGACGCCGACGTTCTCGGGAAGGACGCCGGTCCGTGCGCGAAGGGCACGCGATTCCGTCTCCACGTCGTGACCGAGGATACTGGCGCTCCCCGAGGTGGGAGACATGTAGCCGAGCAGGACGTTGATGGTGGTCGATTTCCCCGCCCCGTTCGGACCGAGGAAGCCGAAGACTTCGCCCTCTTCGACCGCGAACGACACCCCGTCCACGGCGGTCACGTCGCCGAAGCGTTTCGTCAGATTTCTCGTTTCCAGTACCGACATGCGAGTTCCGCTTTCCGAGTGACCACGATAAAGGGGGAACACCGTTTTCGACCCTGTATCAGCAGTAGCGCCCGATACACCCGTGATTTTGGCAGTCTGGCGCTTCTGGCGACCGGGGTCGGTCTCCGGCCGAGACGACCCGTAGCGGCCGGGTATTCGCGTACAACGATATTCCGAGACCCTCGTTATCGGTGGATATAACAACCTAACGAGATGATATCGGGACAATGAGCCGGAAATCGGCGTCGCTCCTCACCAAGACGCAGCGGCGACGCCTCGGGAACGACTTCGAGGACCTGAGCGAGAGCAAGAAACGGCGGGACCAGCAGCGCATCCGCGACCGACTGCGGGCCGGCACGTTCGACTTTCGACTCCTCGCAGACCTTCCGGACCGACAGCTCGAACTGGCGTTCGACGACGCGTCGGACGAGGAGCTTCGGGCGGCCCTTTCCGACGCCTATCTCACCATCGAGCGTGTCCGCGAGCTTCGAGCGTACGACCGCGACGAACTGATAGCGACCGCTCGCAGTCGCCGCGACGAGTACGCGGCGGACGGCGACGACTTGCGTTCCCTCGACGAACTCGAACTCCGGACCGAGACCGAAGTGCGAGACGCCGCCGAGACCGAGACCGAACAGCGCCTGACCGAGAGCCGTTGGACGAAGTACGCGAACGCCGTCATGGCTCTCGGCGCCGTGGGATTCGCGTTCAGCGCCGTGCTGTGGTCTCTCGACCAACTGTTCGGGACGAGCCTCTGGGCGGGAAACAACGCTCTCGTCGCGGCCGTCTTCGTTCTCGTCTTCTTGGGGCTGTCCGGGTGGACGCTCATCATGGGCGCGAACGTCCTGAAACACGACGTCAGCCCTTACGTCAGACGGCTGTTGGACGATAAACTGCTCTCGTAGCCGACCGCCAACTCTCGCCAGCGGGCTACAGCCAGCCTAATTCTGCGTTTCGCGCCTCAAGATACTCGTCGCCCAAGCCAGCACCGTCCGGCACCGACACCGCCTCTCCCTGCCGTTCCACGACGGTCTCCCGGAGGAACGGATGGCCGGGGTCGAACGACGGACTGACCCGGACCCGGCGCTCGGAATCAAGCGTGAACAGGTCGGCGTCGAAGGCGCGGTGGTGGAGCGGATTCAGGACGAGCGCGTTCCGGGGGTCCTCCGCCGACTCGGGGGCCTCGCTCCGGGGCAGGACGTGCGCGAGGTCCAACAGCGACGCCTCGTCGATACCCGTCACGACGCACCGATTCCCGTAGCGGTCCAACACCTCGCTCCGGAACCGGGCGCTGACGGCGACCTCCTCGCGCTCGTAGCGCCGATACGTTCCGTCTCGTTGGCTCGCCCCGTCCGCGTCGCTCACCACTTCGCCGGTCGGCCACTGCTTCACGTCGCCCGTCCGGACCCACTCGCGCCAGACCTCGGGCGCTCGCTCGTCGCTGTTCGACCGCACGCGGTCGTGGAGCCACGTCGGCGCGACCGTGTCGGCGTTCAGGACCGTGAAGTGAAAGCGGTAGTTCGGAATCCGGTTCCCCTCGCCGTCCGTGTACTGTTTCACCTCG
This sequence comes from Halorussus gelatinilyticus, assembly GCF_023238445.1. GTDB lineage: Archaea > Halobacteriota > Halobacteria > Halobacteriales > Haladaptataceae > Halorussus > Halorussus gelatinilyticus. The sequence goes on from NZ_CP096658.1 coordinate 1,779,101, forward strand.
AAGTAGTCCGGGACGCAGAGACCGCAGAACTCCACGACGCCTGGACGGGGCTTTCGGAACACCAGCACGGGCGGGACTTCCTCGCGGTTCCCCTTCGCGGCGGCGTCGAACGCGCGCTTGACTTTCCGGTTCTGCGGCGACTCGTCGTAGGGATTCCCGCGCTTGGCGTCGCCCCAGTAGTCGATGCGACCGAGCGACGTGGCCAGCAGGTCCCGCCACGGGTCGGCGTGCTGGGACACGCCGTCGTCGTTCGAGACGACGACGAGCGCCGCCGGTTGGTCGGTCACGTCGGAACTCAGGTCTCGAATCCCGCCCGTGTTCTTGATGCCGGCGTCGAGCGACCCGCGAATCGGGCGCAGGAACTCGTCGTCGGGGACGTTCGGGCTTCCCTTGTCCCGGTACTCCTCGCCGATGCGGAACACGTCGTTCATGTCTCCGACGAGAAATTCGAACCGTATAGCTTCCTCGAGTCGGCCGCGCCTGCGAAGAGTGGCGACGACTCCGACGGACTGCGTCTCGCGCTATCGCCGAATCGTCCGCGAGCCATCAAACCTATATCACCCTACCCGTAAGCCCACGCCGATGTACTGGCACGCCAGCCTTCGGGTGGGTCCCCGCGACGAGGTGGACCGGTGAGTCGGCGCGCGCTGGTCGCAGTGGTCGCGCTGGTCGGCGTCCTCGGTGCCGGGGTCCTGTTCGCCGGCGGGACCGACCTCGGCGGCGAGTCCGGCATCGGCGCGGGCGACGCGACGGCGACCGAAACCGCGACGACAGCGCGGTCAGCGACCGGCACGACGGCACCTGCGGCCGACGACGCGGGCGAATCGGGCGGTGGGAACGACGCGACAGCGACGACGAGCATGACGAGTTCCGAGTACGCCTTCACTATCGAGAACATCGAGAAGTGTGGAAGCACCTGCCGGGACGTGACGGCACGACTGACCAACTCCGGCGGCGAGACGCGCGAGAACGTCCGCGTCACGACCGCGATGCTCGCCGACGGCGAAGTGCTGTGGTCGGGCAACGAGTCGGTCGGCACGCTCACCCCCGGCGAGTCGCACGTCTCCACCGAACGCGTGGACGTGGGATTCGCCGGCGGGATGCAGATCAGCGCCAACGACGGCTACGTGACCATCGTCACCGTGGTCCGCTCCGAGAGCGGCAAGACGCGCTTCGCCGAGCGACGGAAGGTCGCTTAGCGCTCTTCCAGTTCCGACCCGCAGTCGGGACACTCCTCGTCGGCGATAGTCACCTGCGCGTCGCACTCGGGGCAGAAGTCGAGGTAGCAGGCTGGGTCTCCCATCGTCTGTTCCCTTCGATAGTGAGGAACAAAGGGTTTGTCCCGCTCCCGTCGTGGTGTTTCGAAACGCTTTTCCTTTTCATGCACCTCGTACCGAATGCGCCGCCTTAGCTCAGACTGGGAGAGCACTCGACTGAAGATCGAGCTGTCCCCGGTTCAAATCCGGGAGGCGGCATTTTCCTGCGAACGAAGTCAGTAGTGAAAATTCTCACGACCGGTTCGAACCCTGCAAGTTTACAGAGAGACGAAGAGGAGGAACACGAGAATCGATAGGAGAAGCCAGGTCCTACGGCTCAACGCTATCTCATATCGTTCCGATAGGTGCTTTCTGGTTTGTGCGAAGAAGAATAGACCGATACTAAGGCACTGTCTAGTTAAGCGATTCTGGAGTAGGCGGGTGGTACAGCGCTTCTCCGACCATGGCTGAATGGAGCAGCTTTCTGAATCTCACGTGAGGTGTTTGGTGAGATCGCCGAATTCACGTTGCTCATGGCTTAGCGGTGCATCGTATCATCAATTAGACACCGATTTCACGGGCGCTGCGACTGATTCATCATCCCACCGTCTATCGATTTCCCTTATCTAGACAGTGCCGATACTAACGAATAGTCCGGAAGAGAATGTAAAATCGATAAGCCCTGATCCTATTATCGGGATGTTAAACGAAATAAGTGATAGCTCCATCACCATCGCCTTTCTACTACTACTTTGTCTCTCCTCTTTCGCGAGAACGAAGGTATCTGAAGCATGAGTAGTAATTTTCGTCCGAAATCCTCACTTCTCCCAAATACTCGTCACGATTTTCGTTAGCTCTTATAACCCGGCGTCCTCAATGCCCATTAGTCGATTTGAGACCCGAACTCTGATGACAAATAATTTTCTAGGCCGAAATCAGCATAGAGGTTCTTCAGTCTCGACCCGTGCGCAGACGGCGCGACGGCCAGTCGATGAAAAACATCAACCGACAAGTCGCGTCGCTCGGGGCTTTCTGAGCGGATTCGTCGTTACTGGGCCGGTTCGAGGCAGGCCTCGTGGACGGTCTCGTTGTTCTCGTTCGGCGTCCGCCGCTGCCCCGGTTGGATGGGTTCGCCACAGACCGCACAGCGAAGCGTCGCGTCCTCCTCGGTCCCGGCGAACGTCTCCGTCAACTCGCCGGACCCCGCGGTGGCGTCGTATCCGAGCGCGAGCGCGCCGACACCGGCGAGCGTTCCGCTCAACCGCTTTCCTTTCCGAAGCGAACTAATCGCGACGACGGTCAGTGCGAGTGCGAGTACCGCGCGGCCGAGTCGGCTACGGTCGCCGACGTTCCTGGGTAACTCCATACGGGGACATGGGGCTCTGCGCCCTTGTAGTTCATCGCCGACGCTGGCCTCGGTTCGGGTTCGGGGCTACGTGTGGACGACGACCGTGTCGCCGGCGAGGTCCCCGAGGCGCTGGTTGTCGTCGCTCGTGACCGAGGTGACGATGCCGACGAGGTAGAAGACGGGGAGCCCGTCCACGATTCGGAGGAGATTTCGGACGACGGCCGCGCCCCACGTAATCTCGGACCCGTCCGACTTGACGACCACGATGTCGCGGTAGTGCTTCCCGACGGTCTGCCCGTAGTACCCCTCGAAGGCGGTCTGGTACGCGAGGAGTCCGAGCGGTGTGCCGAACTGGAGCGCGACGAGCGTTCCGCCCAGCGCACCGAGCGACCCGCCGACGAACGCGACCCCGGCGACGAAGCCGAGAACGCCGACGCCGATACTCACGAGGAGTCCGTCGATGAGGAGCGCCTCGAACCGACGGTCGAGGACGCCGGCGTACTTGTCCATGTCCGGTGAGGGATATTGTTCCATGGTACGCCGAAGTGGCGAACTATCCCACTAATAACTTATTCTATAATCTGATAATTCGACGGCGATAGCCAGCGGACGGTGCAGACCGGGGTCCGTGGCCGGCCGCTTCGAGTCGATGATAGCGTCTATCACGGGTCGGAGGCACACGGCTCTGTACCGAGCGAAGGTTTATACTTCGGATTTCGCTAGGCCAACGTGATGGAGTCCCCGTTCGACGTGTTACTCGTCGATGAAGACGCCGACGACGAGGAGGTAGAGCAGGCGTACAGGCGGCGGGTGAAAGAAGCCCATCCGGACCAAGGCGGGTCGGTCGAGGAGTTTCAGGCGGTCCGGCGGGCCTACGAGCGGATTCAGGCGGGCTACGAGGCAAACGGGAGCGCGGCCGGGACGAAGGAGACCGCCGCCGAGGAAAACGGGAACGCGGCCGGAGCGGACGTCGAGACGACCGATTTCGCAGGGGAAGACGAACGGAGCAGTCCGGAGCCCGACCCCCGACGCGCCTACTCGGAGGTCGAGTATCTCAACTACGACGTGCTGAGCGACTTCGGGTGGCGACCCGAGGACGACGATCTCTTCGGGAAGGCGGCCGCGGCGGACTTGGACGAGGAGGACTACGGCGCGTTCGAGGTCCACCCCGGCGAGTCGCTGCTGGAGGCCGCCGAGGACCGCGGGTTCGCGTGGCCGTTCGCCTGCCGCGGCGGAGCCTGCGCGAACTGTGCGATCCTGTTGCTCGACGGCGAGTTGTCGATGCCGGCCAGCCACGTACTCCCCGAGGAGTTGATGGAGCGGGGCTTTCGGCTCTCGTGCAACGGGATGCCCATCACGGACGAGTTGAAGGTCGTCTACAACGTCAAGCACATGCCGGAACTCGACGACCTGCTGTTGCCGCCCCAACCGTTCGAGAACGCGTATCCCGACCGGTGAGGGCTTCGCCGAGAAGCGGTAGCCCGGCGTGCCGAACCATTAACTACCGCCTCTGAGAAGCCCTCGCGTATGAGAGCAGGCGTACTCGGCATCGTCCGGGACGACTTCGAGGTCGTAGACTCGTTTTCCGAGACTGTCGAGCGCGACGACAGGGAGTTAGAGCGCGTCCTCGACGTGCGCCGGGTGTTCTCGCTCCCCGGCGGGGACGTCGCGTTCGAGGGCCGCGCCGCCGTCGAGCGCGTCGTGAACCGGACGACGACCGAACTCGACTACGGCGAGGTCCGGGTCGAGGAGACGCCCCGGACCGAGACGCGCGTGACAGAGGTGGTCGGCGTGCCCGGCGAGTTCGTCGTCGCCGGGAGCGGCCGGGGAACCTTCGCGTTCGACCTCGTGAGTCGGGACACCGGCGCGGACATCGACCGCGCCGCCCTCGACTTGAGCGCGCTCCTCGAGGCCCAGCGCGACGCCGAACCGTGGAAAGCGGGCTTCCGCGAGCTGGACGGCGCGTGCGAGAACGGCGTCCTCCACGGGAGCGACTTGCTGAGCGACGAGCGACTCGCTGACCTGCTGGACGGTGCCGCGTTCAATCAGTTGGGTCTCGACTGCACGTACGACGACCGGTCGCTCAAGATGACCGCTGCCGAGAGCGGCTACGTCGAGGTGTACCGACCGTCGGACTTCGAGACGGCGGAGTTCCTCCAGTACCTCCGCGATGCGGTGGTGCCGCACGCCGAGTGAGTCACCGTCGCGCGAGCCGACGACCGGCGGCCGAGGGCGGGCGCGTCCGTCGAATCCGACCCTCGTCGTCGTGCGATAACCTCTCACGGAAGCCTTATCAGTCGCACGGCTCTCTCTACAGTTGCAATGGCGAAAGGTACGGTTGACTTCTTCAACGACACGGGCGGTTACGGCTTTATCGAGACTGAGGACGAGGACGAGGACGTTTTCTTCCACATGGAAGACGTTGGCGGCCCGGACCTCGAAGAGGGACAGGAAATAGAGTTCGACATCGAGCAGGCAGACAAGGGTCCGCGCGCGACCAACGTCCAGCGACTGTAATTCGGTCGGACTTTCAGATACAATTACTTCATTTTTCGAGCGTCGAGCGACCGTTAGCGGTGGCCGTGTAAGGAAATCGAGCGACCGTTAGCAGTTGCAGTGCAGAAGAGTCGGGGGACCCGACGGCGTTACTCGCCGAGGCGCGCCATCTCGTCGTCGGAGAGTTCGACCGCGGAGGCCGCGACGTTCTGTTCGAGGTGGTCCACGCTGGAGGTGCCCGGAATCGGAATCGTGACCGGCGAGTGCTGGAGGAGCCACGCCAGCGCGACCTGTCGGGGCGTCGCGTCGTGGTCGTCGGCCACCTCCTTCAGCACGGACTCCTTGTCGCCGAGGTCGCCGCCACCGATGGGGAAGTACGAGATGAAGCCGATGCCGGCGTCCTCGCAGGCCTCCAGCACGTCTTCGTGGTCGCGGTTGCCGACGTTGTACTCGTTCTGGACCGTCGCCACCTCGACCATGTCGCGGGCCTCGTCCAACTGCTCGACCGAGACGTTGCTCAGGCCCACGTGGTCCACCAGCCCGTCGTCTTTCAACTCGGCGAAGGTGTTCACCGCGTCCTCGAACGAGCAGTCCACGTCGGGGGTGTGCAACTGGTAGAGGTCGATGCTCTCGACGCCGAGCCTGTCGAGGCTACAGAGGACCTGATTCCGGAAGTAGTCGGGGCCGCCGTGGGGAATCCAGTCGCCAGAGCGATTGCGCAGGAGTCCGGCCTTGGTCCCGACGACCGCCTCGTCGGGGTCGATGGCCTCCCGGACGATGCGCTCGCTGACCCCCGGCCCGTAGGAGTCGGCGGTGTCCACGAAATCGACGTTCATCTCGACCGCGCGCCGAACCACGTCGCGGGCCTCGTCTTCGTCGTCCGGGCGACCGATGATGTCCTCGCCCGTCAGCCGCATCGCGCCGTACGCGAGGCGATGGACCGTCAACTCGCCGCCGATGTCGAACGTGTCGCTCTGGTTCTCACTGACTTCGACCATATCTAATCCCTTTCGCCGACCGTCAATAGTGGTTCCGGCGGGTCGGCTACGACACCCGAATCGCATCGAGCCAGATACTTTTGAGGGTCGCCGTCGAAGAGAGGCTACATGTCCGACGCGCGCGTCGCCACGGAGCCACCGACCACGTTCGGCTACTCGCGGTCGGCGGTCGCGGCCGACCTCGCGGCCATCGCGGTGGTCGCGCTCGTCCTCGTCGGCGTCGAGGTCCTGCTCCCCGCGGCGGTCCACGCGCGACTCGCGTTCGACCACGCCGCGCTCGAACCCGCCACGCTGCTCACGGCGGCGTACGTTCACGCCGACTTCGGCCATCTGCTGAGCAACCTCGGTGGCTACGTCTCGCTGGCGCTCGTGACCTACCTCGTCTGTCTGCACGCCGACCGACGGTCGTGGTTCCGCCGGACGCTTCCCGTCTTTCTGCTGGTCCTCCCCGTCGCGGTCAACCTCACGAGCTACGTCATCCTCGAAACGCGGTTCCCCGGCGCGTCGCCCGTCTCGCGGGGGTTCTCGGGCGTCGTCGCGGGCTTCGGCGGGTTCCTGCTGGCCGCGGTGAGCGTCCACCTTCGGCGGACCTACTCGCGCGAGACGGTCTTCTTCGTCGGCCAGTTCGCGGTCCTGCTCCTGCTCGGGGAACTGCTCTGGATTTACGCCGCGCGCGTGACTCTCCTCGAAGGCGCGTTAGTCGGAACCGGACTCGCTCTGGCCGTCTCGGGCATCGTCTCGCGGACGCGCGGGCGGACCTACGGCGACGACCACTACCAGCAGGTCGGCTTCGACCTGCTCTACGTCGGGTTGGTGTTGGCGCTGTTGGTCTGGCTGGTCTACGGTCTCTTCCCGGCCGACCCGACCGCGGACGGCACCTTCACGAACGTCTTCGCGCACGGCGCGGGATTCGTGGAGGGCGGCCTGCTCGCGGCGCTGACGCTGGTTTTGGTCCGGCCTCGGTGACCCACTTGCATCGCGGCTCCCGGATTCCGTCCCGTAGTGAGCAACAGATTTGAATACGCGCGCCGCCTATCCGAGACACGATGATGGCGACTACCCACGCTCTGTTCGGGATGGCGCTCGGCGCGCTCTCGCTGGTCGTCGCGCCCGAGTACGCCACCGCGGCTATCGCGGCGGGCGGCGTCGGGGGACTGTTCCCCGACCTCGACCTCGCGGGCGACCACCGGAAGGTCCTCCACTTCCCGGTGTACTACGCTCTCGCGGCGGTTCCGGCGCTCGCGCTCGCCGCGCTCGCGCCCTCCGTCGCCACGGTTGCCGTGGCGGTCTTCCTCGCGTCCGCGGCGCTCCACGCCGCCAGCGACGCGCTCGGCGGCGGTCTCGAACTCCGGCCGTGGGAGGCGACCTCCCAATCAGCCGTCTACGACCACTACCGCGGCCGGTGGATCCGTCCCCGTCGCTGGATTCGCTACGACGGCGCGCCCGAGGACCTGCTCGCGGCGGCCGTCTTCGCCGTTCCCGGCGTCCTCTACCCCGACCGATTGCAGGCGGTCGTCCTCGCGTTGTTGGCGGTCTCGACCGGTTACGCCCTCGTCAGGAAGCCCCTCGTAGACTTCGGCGAGAGCGTCGTAGACCGACTTCCGGCCGGACTCGCCGCGCGTCTGCTGGACGACTGACCCGGCCGAAACCGTTCGTTCGCGGTTCGCCGCTGGGCGACGTTCCCGTGGCCGGGTTCGGCCACGAGAAGGCTTCGCACGGCGCGTAACCGCACTACTGCGCATCGAAGGGTTTATCCGCCGCGTGACCCTCAGACTCCAGTAATAACTATGTCGGACAAACCCGCCTCGATGTACCGGGAGATCAGCAAGCCGCCGTACACCCGACGCGAGTACATCACCGGCATCCCCGGTTCCAAGATTGCACAGCACCAGATGGGCGACCTCGAAACGGACCAGGACGACTACCCCGTCCAGATTAGCCTCATCACCGAAGAGGAGTGTCAGCTCCGCCACGGCGCGCTCGAAGCCTCGCGCCTGTCGGCCAACCGCCACCTCATCAAGGAACTCGGCGAGGGCAACTACAAGATGATGCTCCGCAAGTTCCCCCACCACGTCATCCGGGAGAACAAGCAGGCGACCGGCGCGGGTGCGGACCGCGTCTCCGACGGGATGCGACAGGCGTTCGGTAAGGTCGTCGGGACCGCCGCCCGCATCCAGCGCAACGACCGCATCTTCACCGCGTGGTGTACTCCCGAGCAGGCGCCCGTCGTGAAGGACGCGCTCCGCCGCGCGTACAACAAAATCTCGCCGCCGTGCCGCATCAAGGTCGAGAAGGGCGAGAAACTGCTGGTCGCGTAACTCGGCGGACACCCTTTTCGCGTCTTCGTCACTATCCCCGACAGTCGCTCCGCCAGCGATTACGCCGTCTCCCCGTCCACCGAAAGTAACTTATCGATTTGCGAGAGGAAGGGCGTATGGAACTGCGCGAGGTCGCCATCTTCACCGACGACGTGCTGACGACGACGAAGTTCTACGAGCGCGTCGTCGGCGAACCGGAGGTCGCCGAGGAGTCGATGGCGCTCTTCGACGTCGAGGGCGTCGAAGTCCTCGTCCACGAGACCTACGACCCCGTGCCGGGCGACCTCCCGTGCGAGGACCACTACACGTTCGCCGTCGCGGACGTAGACGAGGCGTTCGCCCGCCTCTCGGAGACGAACCTCTCGGTCCACCGCGAACCGGCCGACTACGACTGGGGCCGGTCGGCGTATCTGCGCCACCCCGACGGGCGCATCGTGGAGATTACCTCGGCGTAGCCCGTCCGACCGAAACTGCACCTTTTTAGCACGCTCGCTCCCTCTGAGCGCACATGCTGGACCTCGCGGTCGCCTACCGAGAGGAGACGTTCGAGCGCATGCGCGACCCCCTCGCCGAGCGGGGCGTCGCCGTCCACCACGTGCCCTCTGACAGTCGAGCCATCCACCTGTCGGACCCGCCGTGGGGACCCGACGAGTTCGACGCCGGGTTCGTCTACCCCTCGCGGGCGATGGAGGGCGGGGTCGTGGACGCACTACTGGACGTGCCGTGGGTCAACGACCGCGAGGCGGTCCTCACCTCGCGGAACAAGGCCGGAGTCGTCGCCCGACTGGAGCGCGCCGGCGTGCCGGTACCCGAGAGCGTCCTCGTCTCGAACCCCGCCGACGAGACCGACCTGCTTTCGGCCTTCGAGCGGTTCGACCCGCCGGTCGTGGTCAAACCCAACTCCACGACGCGGGGCGTCGGCGTGGCGAAGGTCGGCGACGCCGACTCGTATCTCGGCGTGACCGACTACCTCGACCTCGTTCACGACTACCGCGCGACCGGCGACAAGTCGTTCCTCGTCCAAGCGTACCTGCCCGACGCGACGGACTACCGAGCGATGGTCGTCGACGGCGAGTGCGTCGGCGGCGTCGAGCGCCGGGTTCCGGACGACGCCGACAGCGACCGCTGGAAGCACAACGTCCACCGCGGCGCGGTCGCGACCGGCGTGGACCTCCCCGCGAACCTCAGGGACCTCGCCGAGCGGACGGCCGACGCGCTCGGCATCGACTACCTCGGCGTGGACCTGCTCGTGACCGACGACCGCGCGGTGGTCAACGAGACCAACGCCCGGCCGACCATCGACGCGGAAACGAAGTACGACGACGGATTCTACGACCGCCTCGCCGACCTGATTCGGCGGACGGCGGCCGACGACCGAGATTGATTTATCGTCACCTTCCGCTCCGGATAGTTCTAAAACGAGCAGGACAGACCTGTAGTGTCCAACACCCCGCCGAGATTCTACGTCTCGGGCCTCTCGACTTCCAAACCGACACCTTTCAGCTACTCCTCGAAGTCGAAGTACAAGTCGTAGTGGTCCGCACAGCCCGGATTGAACGCCGCGCCGCAGTCCGGACACCGATGCTCGCCGTCCACGAACTCGCGGGGCGTCAGTTCCGCACCGCAGACGCCGCACAGCACCGCCGACGCGTCGCTTTCCGCGGACAGGCGCTCGGTTTCGTGGTCCGTCACTGCGTCGTGACACCGGAAACAGGGGAAGTAGGCCTCACAGCAGGCGAACCGCAGGGCCACCACGTCCCGGTCCGTGTCGTAGTGGGCGCACCGCGTCTCGGGACCGACATCGACGCCGCGGACCGGCTGTTCGTGGATTTCTCGCTTCATCGGTTCTGAACTCGCGGCTCAGGGCTGTGGCAGACCGATTTCCTCGCCGTCCGCGTACACCGTCGGTTCGCGGAGGATGCCGTCGAAGTGTATGGGCGCTTCCGTGTCGCCGCCGATGCCCGCGTCGTCCCCGATGGCGATGTGGACGGTGCCGCCCGCCTTCTCGTCCAGCAGGACGGAGCCGACCAGTTCCGTCACCGCGACGTTGGTCCCGATGCCCAACTCCGCGAGGTTGTACGCCGCGTCGCCGACCTCCTCGGCGGCCTCCTCGACGCTCCGGCGAATCTCGTCGTCGGAGATGCGCGTGACCTGCCCGTCCTCCACGTCGAATTCGAGGGTCTGGTCGTCGTCGAGCAGACCGTGGGGCATCATCGTCCCGTCCACGACGTAGGTGCCGTTCGCGTCCTCGGGGCTGACGAACACCTCGCCAGCGGGGAGGTTCGAGAACTCGCCCGCGTCGTGGACGATGCCGGTGTCGTCGTGCCACTCGCGGTCGCCCGGTTCGAAGGTGATATCGGTGCCCTGCGGCGAGGTGACGCGAATCTCGTCGGCGTCCTCGACCTGTTCGAGGACGTCCTCGCAGTGCTGGGCGATGGTCTCGTAGTCGGCCTGCAGTCCCGTCGTGAAGACCTCCTCGGTGATGCCGGGCAGGGTCGCGCCCCGTGCGCCCGCCTCGTTGGCGTCGCCGCGAGCGCGGGTGTGGCTCAGGCTCTTGGTCGTCGGCGCGAGGAACACGTCGCTTCCGGCCATCGCGGCCGAGACGGGTTCAGGCGGCTCCGCGCCGTGGCTGGCCCCCGGCGGGAACCGGACGATAGTGGCGTCGTTCGTAACCTCGCTGGCCACGTCGTAGAGCGCCTCGCCGATGGGTTCGCGCTTGTCGTCGGTGACGATGCAGCAGGACTCGGTCGATTCGAGAGCGAGACACTGCGTGATGGCGGTCTCGGCCGCGTCTCGGAGGCTCATGGTCGGCAGATAGGGCGGGTGGTGATGTTAGGTCTTGTCTTCGGGAGCGAAGCGACCGAAGGCTCGGAAGAGGTGGTTTGTCTTCCGGTGTCTTCGGGAGCGAAGCGACCGAGAAGGCTCGCCGGAACTCGTCTCGGACGGTCGAACGCGACTCACCCGCCGGACGCGCCCGTCTCGTCCTCGCCGGCGTCCGTCGCCTCGAACGGTTTCAACTGCTCGACCTCGGTGAAGGCGTACTGGCCGACGAGCAACGTACTCGTCATGCTCGTCAGTCCGCCCGCCGCGAACAGCATCGCCATTATCACGAACTGGTACTCTGCGGCGTAGATGGGGTTCGCGCCCGCGAGAATCATACCGGACATCATCCCCGGGATGTAGACGAGTCCGAGGCTCTTGAGCGAGTCCACCATGGGAATGAGCGAGGCTCGGACGCTCGTCGTCGCGTAGTGGGAGACGACCTTCCCCGGTGGGACGCCGAGCGAGAGGACCGCCTCGATTTCCTCGCGGTTCGACTAGATTTCGCCTTTGAACCGGTCGAGAGCCAGCGAGTTGGTCTTCATCGCGTTGGCGATTATCATCCCGCCGACCGGGATGAGGTTCCGTACCGTCGCCTCTATCGCGCCCGCGGCGAGCATCGTCGTGATGACGACGCCCGCGCCGAAGAGGATACTGACGAGGGAGACTCGGAACACTCCCGGCACGCCCTCACCGCGGTCCTTCGATATCCGCGCCGCTATCGCTATCATGGCGAGGACGACGCCGCCGCTCCAGACGAACGGCACGGTGAACAGGACGCCGATGAACGCGCCCATCGCGACGACCTGCACGAACCCCCTGACGAACGCCCGGCCGAGTTCGGATTCGAGGTCGAGATTCCGGAGGTACGAGATGCCGAGTACGAGCGCGGCCAGCGCGGACGCGACCCCGACCTGCGCGAGTCCCCGCAGGACGACCGGGTCCCGAAGTTGTTCGAGGAGGCTCACGCGACGACCTCCCGGACCGGACCCTCCGCGGTCACGCGCCCGTCCTCGAAGACGGCGACCCGGTCGGCGAGGCGCCTCGCCTGCTCGCGGTCGTGGGTCACCAGCACGTACGTCAACCCGAACTCGTCCCGGAGGTCGGCGAGCAACTCCTCGACTCGCGTCTCGGAGGCCGCGTCCAGACTCGACGTCGGTTCGTCGAGCAACAGCACCTCCGGCCGATTCAGGACGCTTCTGGCGATGGCGACCCGCTGTGCTTCGCCGCCGGAGAGTTCGTCCACCTTCCGCGGTCCGTACTCCGAGAGGTCTACCCGGTCGAGGAGGCTCTCGACCCGTCCGTCGTCTACGGACTCCCCCCGCAATTGGGGACCGACGGTGACGGTCTCGCGGACGGTGCCGCTACGGAGCGCGGGACGTTGGGGGACGTAGCCGACGCGGTGGCGGAGTTCTTGGGGCGGAACGTCCCGATAATCCGTCCCGTCGAGGTAGACCGTGCCTGCGGTCGGTTCGTCCAGTCGGTTGAGCAGACGGAGGAACGACGACTTCCCGGCCCCCGAGGGTCCGAGCACTCCGAGGACGTCGCCCTCGTCTACCGACAGCGAGACCGAATCGACGATTCGGTCACCGCAGACCTCGCGCGTAAGGCGCTCGGTTTCGATTACAGCGGTCATGGATGTAGATTGTCACCGAGACTGTTTGTATTCTCGTCCCTCTGATAGCGGGGCGTCCCGATGTCAGAGGATTACTCGGAACGAAGTTAATTTCTCCGGAGGTGGCTCGAAACCATTATGCGCGTCGGCGTCGGAAACCCACGTACATGCTACGGGTCGGAGTCAACGGATACGGGACCATCGGCAAGCGAGTCGCGGACGCGGTCCGCGCGCAACCGGACATGGAAGTCGTCGGCGTCGCCAAGACGCGCCCCAACTTCGAGGCCGAGCAGGCCGTCGAGAAGGGCTTTCCCCTCTACGCCGCCATCGAGGACCGCGTCGAGCAGTTCGACGAGGCCGACATCGAACTCGCCGGGATGGTCGAGGAACTGGTCGCCCAGTCCGACGTGGTGGTGGACGCCTGTCCCTCCGGTATCGGCGAGCAGAACAGCGAACTGTACGCCGAGTACGACACGCCCGCGCTGTATCAGGGCGGCGAGTCCGCGGACTTCGTGGACACCAGTTTCAACGCCCGGTCGAACTTCTCGGACGCCAACGGTGCCGACCACGTTCGCGTCGTGTCGTGCAATACGACCGGTCTCTCGCGGCTTGTCGCGCCGCTCCGCGAGGAGTACGGTATCGAGAAGGTCCGCACCACGCTGGTCCGGCGCGGCGGCGACCCCGCCCAGACGGGCCGCGGTCCCATCAACGACATCACGCCGAACCCGGTCACGCTCCCTTCCCACCACGGGCCGGACGTCAACACCATCTTCCCGGACCTCGACATCGACACCCTCGGGCTGAAGGTGCCCGCGACGCTGATGCACATGCACAGCGTCAACGTCACGCTCGAATCGGAACCCGACGCCGACGTGGTTCGCGACCTGCTCGAAGGCGAGTCGCGTCTGTTCGTCATCCCGGAACACTTCGACATCGACGGCGCGGGCAAACTCAAAGAGTACGCACAGGACGTTGGTCGCCCGCGCGGGGACATCTGGGAGAACTGCATCTGGGGCGAGTCGGTGACGATGGAGGGCGACGACCTCTATCTCTTCCAGGCCATCCACCAGGAGAGCGACGTGGTGCCCGAGAACGTGGACGCCATCCGCGCGGTCACGAACTCGGCCGACGCCGACGAGAGCGTCCGCAAGACCAACGAAGCGCTCGGCATGGGAATCTGAGAAGCGCCGCGGCTCGGCGACGAGTCATCTAAAAACGGAGAGGTGTAGTTAACGGGGACGATACGACGGACGAATCGCGTTACTGCGTGATGGGCATCGTGGGGGCCTCCGCCCGACGTTTCGGTCGTCAAACATATATATTTTCTCCACGCTCCGGCCGGCGAAAGCCAGCGAGGACTCCCGAGTGCCAAAGGCTTTTGCTTGCATGCGTCCTATCCGGGAACATGCGAAGAGACGACCGCGACGACCCCTTCGACGACCTTTTCCGCGAGATAGAGCGCATGATGAACGAGATGATGGGCGAGGACTTCGACATGCACGTCGAGCGCGGCGGCAACGCCGGCGGCCAGACCGGCTTCGGCACCGAGACCCACGTGGACGTTCACGAGACCGACGAGCGCGTGCGCGTCATCGCCGACCTGCCGGGCGTCGAGAAGGAGGACATCGACCTGAAGTGCGACGGCGAGGTTCTGACCATCAGCGCCGGGAGCGACCACCGCGAGTACGACGAACGGATCCGCCTGCCTGCACAGGTAGACGAACACTCCGCGACGGCGACCTACAACAACGGCGTCCTCGAAGTCCAACTCGACAAGGCCGAGGACTCGGCGGACATCGACGTGCAGTAGCGGGGCTCGTAGCCGAACCGGTCTCGAATCTGCGCTCGCGGACTCTCTCTTCCGTCTGTTTCTTCTCGGTCTTCCCGTCTCGAACGACCGTTCTCTCTCGGGGGTCGTCTCGACGGTCGTCGTCGCTCGACGGGACAGTAGTCGAGTCGAAGTTAGCTACTGCCGACGCCGAGGAGGACCGCCCGCCACGGCGACTGCACTGCCACGGCGACTGTACTGCTACAGCGACCGCACTACCATGGCGACGGCACCACGACCGCGAGAACCTCACGCCTCCCCAACCGATTCGCTCACGTCCTCACTGCGCTCGGTCGTTCGCTCATCCCTCGCGCGATGGGCGCGTCGCGTGGCGACGCACCGTCGGACAGACCGCGTCCGACGAGCCATGCGCTCGCATCCGCTCGCGCAGACGCCCGCACGCGCCGGGGTGGAAGTGTCGATTCCGCGATTCGGCCGGCGGGTGTCGGTTTCGCGCTCGGAGCGGTGCGTCTCGGTCTCGCGCTCGTCAACGCCGACCACGCCGCCGGGAAACTCCACGCGCTTTTACGGGCGGACGACGTAGCCGATAGTAGTATGAGCGAAACTGCGGAGCGCGTCGCGGTGACGTGTCCCTCCTGTTCGCCCGACGTGGAGACGGTCCACGAGGTGCTGAAACGGGGGAGCGGCCAGGCCACCGTGCGCTGTACGGAGTGCAGTCACGTCCACAAGACGACGAGAGAGGACGACGAGGAGGTCGAACGCGACGTGGTGGTCTCCCAAGACGGCGAGTCGTTCACGGCCACCGTGGACGCCCCGCCCGAGGACACCGTCGCGGTCGGCGAGGAGTTCGTCCTCGAAACGCCCGAGGCCATCATGGTCGTGCGCATCACCGACCTCCAGTTGGGCGACGAGGTGCGCCGCGACGAGGCGACGGTCGAGGAGGTCGAGACGTTCTGGACCCGCGCCGTGGACAACGTCCGGGTCAACGTCACCATCAATCCGAACGACGGGCGACGCGACGAGTCTCGGAGCCTGAAAATCGACGTGCCGGGCGACCACGAGTTCACGGTCGGCGACGTCGAGGAGTTCGGCGACGAGGAGTTCGAGGTCAAGTCCATCGCGGTCCGGGACGACGCCTCGGGCTACGACTTCAACCCGCTCGGCGAGGCGGGGGATAGCGCGGTGGCGAAAGACGTCAAGCGGGTCTACGGCGACGACCAGACCTCGTCGGCGTGGTCGGCGTGGTGACGCTCGGAGCCAACGACACCGACTGAACTCATGTTCGGGGGAAACGACGACACGGGGGACGATTCCGGAACCCGCGACGCCGACGGCTACGAACGGGCCCGCGAGGAGATGGTCGAGCGACTCGCCGCGCGCGAGGCGCTTTCCGACGACACGCTCGACGCGATGGCCGCGGTCCCGCGCCACGAGTTCGTACCGCCCGCGCGCCGGGACCGCGCCTACGAGGACCGACCGCTCCCCATCGGGAGCGACCAGACCATCAGCGCGCCCCACATGGTCGCGGCGATGGTGGACCTGCTGGACCCGTCGCCCGGCGAGTCGGTCCTCGAAATCGGCACCGGCTGCGGCTACCACGCCGCGGTCACGGCCGAACTCGTCGGGCCGGAGAACGTCTACAGCGTCGAGTACCACGCGTCGCTGGCCGACGAGACCGAAGACCGACTCGCCAGACTCGGCTACGGCGGGATTTCGGTCCGGATCGGCGACGGCCACGAGGGGTGGCCCGCCCACGCGCCATACGACGCGGCGTACCTGACCTGCGCCGCGGCCGAGTTCCCGACCGCAGTGGTCGAGCAGGTCCGGCCCGAGGGACGGCTTCTCGGTCCGCTGGAATCCGCGGGCGGCCGGACGGCCCGCGGTCGTGCGGGCGGCCAGCACCTCGTCTTCGCGCGCCGACGCGCCGACGGCGGTCTCGACCGCGAGACCCACGGCCGGGTGCGGTTCGTGCCGATGCAGGACAACTAAGCCGACGCCCGCCACAGCCTTCTGTATGGACTACCGCGAAGCCTTGCTTCTCTGGGCCGCCCGCGAGACGGGAATCCTCGAAGCGGTCGCGACCAGTTGCGAGACGCCCGCCGAGGTCGCGGCCGAGACCGGCGTCACCGAGCGCGCCGCCCGCATCGTCGTCGAAGCGATGGCCGAGTTGGGGTATCTGGAGGCCGTCGGCGACGCGTCCGGCGACCGAACCGAACTCCGGTACGAAATCACGAACCGCGCGCTCGGCTTCGTCGCCAAGGCCGACGTGCGCTCCATCGGGTCGGTCCCGCACGCGCTCGACTGCGTGGACCGCTGGATTCGGCTCCCCGAGACGATGGCGTGCGGCGAGCCACCGGCCCCGGAGACGGCCTCCGAGGACTGGACCGAGAACTTCGTCGGCGCGATGGCGAGCGTGGACGACGCCGCGGTCCGGGCGAGCGTCACCGCCGCGGTCCACCGCAATCCGAACGCAGAGCGCGTGCTGGACGCCGGCGGCGGGCCTGGCGTCTTCGCCAAGGAGTTCGTCCGTCGGGGCTTCGACGTGACGCTGGTGGACCGACCCGAGGTCGTGGACATCGACCGGCGGTTCCTCGAACACGAACCGATCGAGTTGGTCGCGGGCGATATCACCGAGAAGTTGCCCGCGGACGACTTCGACCTCGTGTTCTGCTCGCGGGTCGCCCACGGGCTGAGTCCCGACGAGAACCGGCGGTTTCTGGCCGAGGCCTTCGACGCGCTCGCCCCCGGCGGCGCGGTCGTCCTGACCGACCGAGTTCGGGGCCGGGCCGAGGACGCCGCGCTGTTCGGCGCGCACATGCTCGCCCAGACCGAGGCGGGCGACACCTACACCGAAGACCAGTTCACTTCGTGGCTCCGCGAGGCCGGATTCGAGGACGTGGAGGTCCGGGACGTGCCGGGGTTCGACCGACAGGTCATCGCCGGACGGCGGCCGGGCGATTGAAGTTCTTTCGCCACCGAGAGAGCGTATGGAACTCGCGGTGCTGCGCGACGACATGGTCGATAGCCTCGAACACGACTCGAAGGGAGTCGTCTCCAGCGACCGCCTCAGCGCCGCCATGCGCGCAGTCCCGCGCCACGAGTTCGTCGAGGACGACCGACTGGCCTACGCCGACCGGTCGTTCGAGCATCGGGGGACTCGCGTCCTCGCACCGAGTACCGCCGCCCGCCTGTTGGAAGCGCTCGACGCCGAGGACGGCGATTCGGTCCTCGTCGTCGGCGCGGGCGTGGGCTACACCGCCGCGGTCCTCGCGGAGGTCGTCGGCGAGCGAAACGTCCACGCGGTGGACATCACCCGCGACGTGGTGTGGGACGCTCGGAGCAATCTCGCGTCGGCGGGCTACGAGGGCGTCTTCGTTGATTACCAGGACGGTGCCGACGGCCTGCCGGAGTACGCGCCATTCGACCGCATCCTCGTGGAGGCGGCCGCGGCCGAACCGCCGCGCCCGCTGGTCGAACAACTCGCGCCGGAGGGCCGACTCGTCCTCCCGGTGGGAATCGGCCGGCAGTCGCTGACAGTCGTCCGCGGGGAGAACCCCGAAGACCCCGAGACCCAACCGCTCGGGACCGTCGCGTTTCAGCCGTTGCTCGTGGAGGGCGAGCAGGCCGGCTCCATCGAGCGCAACCGGACCGTCCGCGAGGACCGCGAGCGCGCCGAGCGGTTGCGCGAGCGCCGGACCGGGTGGGAACAGGACTGGATAGACTGGGACGGCGACGGCAGTCGCCCGGAGTGAGAGCGACGGGGAATTCTCGGCCGCGGTGAGCGACGGGGAAACTCGCCCGGGGTGAGCCTTTTTTGCCGGTGCGTGACGATTGGTGCCGCATGCCGTCTGACGGCCGTGCGTCGCAACTGGACGCCGACCCGTCCGACAAAGGAGCGACCGCCGACTCGTCGGCCCGCGACGCGAGTCGCCGGGGGAGCTACGCGCTCGCGGGACTGCTCGTGGCTGTCTTCCTCTTGGGTCTCCTGCGACTGGTCTCGCCGACCGCCGCGGCGCTCGCGGTCGGGTCGCTGTTGGCGCTGTTCGGGGTGGCGGTCGGTCTCCTCGCGGTCCGCGAGAAGGTCCGGTAGTCACTCCCCGGCCAGCACGAGTATCGCCGCGTTCTCGCGCTCGTCGGCGTAGTCGCTCCCGGCCGGCGGTTTGATTCGCACGTCGAGCGTGCCCTCCCGCTGGTTCGGCGCGAGGGTGGGGTCCACCGAGAGGGTCGCGTTGCCGTTCTCGTCGGTGGTCGCCGTCTTCACGCCGTCGAGCGACGCCGTGCCGCCCGACACGACCACCGTCGCGTCGCTGACCGGGTTCCCCTCGGGGTCCACGACCGTCACGGTGACCTTCTGCTCGCCGGGGCCGATTACGTCCGGCGCAGGTGCGGCGTCGAGTTCGGTGACGGTCAGGCCGCCGAGGCCCGAGAGCATGTTCATCATCACGCCGAGGCTGGCGACGCCGACCACCAAGGCGATGACGAGGCGGATGGGCAGGCCCTCGATGGCGCGCTCGTCGTCCGAGAACCGGTCGAAGCAGTCGGGGCTGGCGTCCGCGACGGAGCCGTAGTAGCCGAGTAGCGCTGGCATGGGCCGGGTTCGTCCCGCTCTCGGACTTAAACTCTCGGGTGAGTCGGGAGCCGAACGTTCAAGTGCGAGAGCGCGACGAACCGACCCCGTGACCCACGTCCTCGGCCGCCGCGACTCCGGTGGAACCGCCGAAAGCGCCGCCGACCAAGACCCCGAGACGCCGGTCTCCGGCCGGCTCGGAGCCTACCGCGCCCGCGACGGCAGTCACGGTGCGGCGGTCCACGTAGACCTCGACGGCCCGCACGCCGGACTCGTCGTCGGCAAGCGCGGCTACGGCAAGTCCTACACGCTCGGCGTCCTCGCCGAAGAACTCGCCCGCGCGCCGGGGGTCGCCCCGGTGGTCGCGGACCCGATGGGAATCTTCGGGTCGCTCGCCGGTCTCGGAGCGGACGTCGTCGCTGACCCGCGCGTCTCCGCCGACGCGCTCGCGCCGCGAGCGTGGTGCGACCTGCTCGGTCTCGACGCGGCGTCCGCGGCGGGCGCGCTGGTCTGGCAGGCCGCCGGGGCGCGCTCGTCGCTCGCCGGGATGCGCGCGTTCGTCGCCGACGCCGACACGAAGGCCGACCGCGCGACGCGCCGGGCGGCCGACAACCACCTCGCGCTCGCCGAATCGTGGGGCGTCTTCGCGCCCGAGGGACCGACCGCGAGCGACCTGCTGAACCCGCCGGAGGGAACCGTGCTGGACCTCTCGGGACTCGACGGCGCGCCCGCGAACGCGGTTCTGCGTGCGGTCGCGGGCGGTCTCTACGACCACTGCGTCGGCGCGCGCCCGGCGCGCCTGCCGTGGTTGCTGGTAGACGAGGCTCACGCCTTCTTCGACGGCATCGCGGCCCCCGCGCTCCGGACCGTCCTGACGAGGGGCCGCCAGCCCGGTCTGAGTTTCGTGGGCGCGACCCAGCGCCCGAGCGCGCTCCCGGCGGTCGCGGTCTCGCAGGCCGACCTCCTGCTGGCCCACCGGCTCACCTCGCGGGCCGACCTCGACGCGCTGGCCGCGGCCCGCCCGAGTTACCTCGGGTCGTTCGAGGAGCGCCTGCCCGACGCCCCCGGCGAGGTCCTGCTCGTGGACGACGCGACCGAGAGCGTCCACGCCGTTCGCGTCCGCGAGCGCGAGACACCCCACGAGGGCGGGAGTCCGAGCGCGACCCGGCGGATGGAGTGACCCGCCGGAGGGAACGACCTCACGGGGGGAACGACTCGCCGGGAGAGCGACCCGCCAGCGCGCTCCGAAAACGGTATCCCGGTCGACGCGCTCGCCTCGGACGAACGTCGAATGTCGGCAACCGAGGCCCGCTCACTCGAACGACTGAAACCCCTCCTGCTGGTCGCGGTCGGCGGGTTCGCGGGCGCAATCGCCCGCCACGCGGTCGCCGTCGCGCTCCCCGGCGGCTTCCCGTGGGGAACCCTCGCGGTGAACGTGCTGGGGAGCTTCGCGCTCGGCGTCCTCCTCTTCGAGGCGACGGTGACGGGGCGTCTCGGCCCGGAGACGCGCCTCGTCCTCGGCACGGGCTTCCTCTCGTCGTTCACGACCTACAGCACCTTCGCGCTCCAGACCGCGGCGCTGTCGCCGCGCTGGGCGGTCGCCAACGTCGCCGCGAACTACGCACTGGGCTTCCTCGCGGTGGTCGCCGGTCGGATTGCGGTCCGGTCGCTCGCCGCCCCGGAGGTAGCAGGATGAGTGTGAGCGACGGGACGGGCCGGGAGGCAGGCCGATGAACCCGGCCCTGCTCGTCGGGTTGGGCGGCGTCCTCGGCGCGCTCTCGCGGTTCGCGGTCGGGTCGCTGGTCGGGTCGCTGGTCGGCGGTCGCCGACGGGACACGCTCGCGGTGAACGTGCTGGGGAGCTTCGCGCTCGGCGCGCTGACCACTGGACTCGCGGCCGACGCGACGCTCTTGACGGTCTTCGGTACCGGGTTCTGCGGCGCGTTCACCACGTTTTCGAGCTTTGCGGTCGAGACGGTCGAACTGTACGAGACCGGCGCGCGACGCGCGGCGGTCGTCAACGCCGCGACGAATCTGGTCGGCGCGCTCCTCGCGGTCGGACTCGGCGGCTGGCTGGCGACGGCTCTCTGACCGCGCTACGCCAGCGGGTCGGCCCCCGAGTTGCGGGGTCTCTCAGACTGACAGCGTAGTGATAATTCCGGCTTTGGAAGTATACGAACACGTCGCAAACTTTAGTATGAAGGAATGAGGTGAGAAAACCGATGCCACTGCGACCCACCGACACCGATCTTCTGGCTGACATCTGTATGTCGGTCGCACTACAGAACTACGGCTTTCTGTACATCGACCGAGTCAACGACGAGATACGGTCGCGCTACGAGAGCGGCGAGAAGAGTCGGCTCAAGGCGAGTTCGCTGTCTCAGACGGAGATCAAGAAGGCGATGGACGACGTGGTCTCCGACGAGTACTCGGACCTCCAGCGGCTCCGAACGGGGGTCTACTACTACGACCCCTTCGGGGCCGGCGACGACCAGGGAATCGCCGACGAGTTGACCGCGCTGTTCCGCCAGCAACTCGTCGTCACCAGCGAGGAGTTGCGCTCGCGGTTCGACCTCGCTATCGACGACATCGACTTCTTCGCCGAGGAGTTGGCGGACCGCAATCTAGTCCGGCGAATCGCCACCGGCGAACGCGACTACTACACCATCGGGTCGCGGCTCAAGGAACAGGCGGGCGAGGCGGGCGTGGACGCTCGCCTGCGCGAGAAGGCCACCTACGGCAAGCTCTCGCACGACCAGCTGGAGAAGGTCATCAACGTCTCGGCGACCGCCGACGTGATTCGGTACCTCGAAGCCGAGGAGTTCGTCATCGACTTGGACGGGGAGTATCTGGTCGAGAGCGCCATCTCCCGGTACGGCCAGTATCTCGCCGACGAGATCGGCGACGCCGTGGCGAGCGAGTTCGAGAACTCGGGCCACGTCCTGCCCGAGACGGAGTTCTCGCAGGTCGTGGAGAACGAGGTCTCCGAGCGGTCGGACGTGCTCGCGCAGGCGCGGGGCGTCCGCGGCGACATCCTCAAAGCGACCGAGAAGGCGCTGAAAGCGGACCTCGGTCTCGAACCCGACTCGCCGGTCGTCCGCCAGACCGACGAGTTCGAGTCGTACGTGGACCGGCGCGCCGAGGAGATAAAGCGCGAAGTCACCAACAGCGGCGAGCGCCTCGCCACGGAGTCGGACTTCCACGACGTCGGCCACCCGATGGTCGAGGAGGTCCACGTCGGCACCGCACAGCAGGCGAACGAGTACGCTCGGGACGCGATACGCGACCGGTTCGACGAGATGGTCAGCGACGAGTTCCGCGTCGAACAGTCCGACACGTGACCGACCAGCAGACGACTCTCGCAGAGACATTCACTCTACGACAATGACGCAAAAATATCGAAGCTTCACCGAAACCGAGATGGGCGACGGCACCTACGTCGTCGCCGAGCCAGTCAGCCAGACAGACGACGCCGTCCGCATCGAGGCCGGATGGTTCGACACCGAAGACGACATCGAGGGCGAGTGGGAGGACCCCATCGGTGCCATCATCCGCAACGACCTGACCGGCGGGATGGAACTGACCGAGGGAACCGGCACCCTCTCGCGCCGGCAGGCGGTCGAGAACCTCGCGGACGCGACCAAGGACGGCGAACCGCTCGTCTCCGGCGAGACCGAGGCCGAGGCGCTCATCGACTACTTCGCCGCCAACGACGTCCTCGAACTCGACGAGAAGAACGACGACGTGGTGTTGCTCAAGGACCCCAACGAGGTGTCGGGCAAGATGGTCCTCAACTGGGCCGCCGCGATGGCCGCCTGCGTGGACAAGATAGACGAGACGATGAACCGGTTCGAGCGGGCCAAGGAGAAGCTCCAGAAGCACATGGAGAACGTGGACGCCAACCCCCAGCGCACGGAGGAGCTGATGAAGGAGAAGGCCCAGGAGCTGATGGCGCTCGGCGACGGGTCGGGCTTCCCCGACCGGAGCGAACTCTCCGAGCAGGCCCAACAGAAGTACGACATCCTCCGCGAGGACTTCATCTACTACAAGAAGCTCAACGAGGCCGGACAGGAGAACGTCTCGACCGCCCAGCAGGGCGTGGACCAGATCGCCAACATCATCCAGAAGCTGGAGGGTGCCCGCGAGGTCTTGGACCAGAAGCAGGGGCAGGTCCGGACGCGAGCGCTCAAGGAGCGCGTCTTCCCCGAGAGCGAGGTCAACATCGCCATGAACATGGGCGAACTCGTCACCAGCCTCGCGGGCGTCGGGAGCATCGAGGAGGAGGCCGAGAACATGTCCGAAGACGACGTGGAGTCCGCCGTGACCGACGTGTTGAGCGACGCCCAGAACATCGAGGGCGCGCTCGACGACACCCTCGGCGACGAGAGCGAGGCCCAAGAGGGCCAAGAGGGCCAAGCCAGCGAGTTCACCGTGTAACATGCAGGCCCAGTCGCTCCTCGGTAGCGCTCGCGCCCTCGACCGCCGGCTCGACGACCTGCTGTCGGCGACCGTCCTCGCGGGCGACCCCGCGGCGTGGGACGACGCCGCCGTCGTCCGCACGACGCTGACCGACGTCGCCGAGCAACTGCGGGCTGGTGCCCCGTTCCCGACGGGCGGCGACCCCGCCCCGAGAGACGAGGCGTTCGTCGGCCTGCTGGCGGCGCTGGACGAGCGCGACCGACCGACGCCCGAGCGGGTCGCGGCGGCGTTGGACGGCGGCGAGCGCGCGCTCGACAGACTCCGCGAGACCGGCCGAGTCGAGGTCGCGGGGTCGCGGGTCGTCGTCCCGCTCGGGCGCGACCCCGCGGGGAGCAACTGGTGGGCGCTGCTGGAGTACCTCCGCGACTCGGTCGCGGATCTCGCCGGAAAGGCGAGCCGAGTTCGGGGCAGGGTCGTCGTGGACGGCGCGGACGCCGCGCTGGTCGCGGCGTGGGACAGCGTGGTCGAGCGACTCGACGCGCTCGAAACGGTGCTGGACGAGACGACAGCTAACGGTCGGTACGCCGAGCGGAGCGTCGCGGCGGGCGACGGTCCCGAGCAGTTCGTCGCGTGGGCGGCCGACCAGTTCCGGAGCCAACAATGAACAAGACGAATCTACAACCGATAACCAACGAGAGCCAACCGACTTCGCACGTCCGGGTCGGCGAGAGCCGAGTCAACTCCTCGAACGTCGTCCGACTCGAACACCGCGGCATCGACGCGTTCTTCTACGCCAAACCGGTCGAGGACTTCGTCGGCGGCATCGGCAACAAGGTCAAGTTCCACGAGAACGTCGCCAAAATCTTCGGCGGCATCGACTTCTCGTCGCCGTTCTACGTGGACGCGAAGGTGAGCAAGCGCGACGTGGAGGCCGCCCGGAGCGTCGAACTCCGGGTCCGCGGCGCGCCCGAGGACCAGATAGAGCAATTCATGCGCCAGAGCGAGTACCTCGTCCACAACATGGAGGAGATAGTCTCGAACGGCGACGACCTCGTGCCGGTGCAGGTGTACTCGATGGAGCCGTCGGGGTATCGGACCCTGCGCGTGACCGACGACACCGACATCGAGTTCGTCTCCCGGTCGGACGTACGGGACCGCAGTCCCGACGCGCCCGGCGGTTCGGGCGGTGGCGGCGGCTCGGGTGGCGGTCCGGGCGGCGCGGGCGGTCCCGGCGGCGAGAGCGAGAACGACGTGGACATCGACGTGACGCCCAAGAAGCCGACCAAGAGCTTCGAGGAGGACGTGGCCGGACTCGACACGGTCAAGCAGACCGCCCGGACGATGCTGGCGATGTTCGACCCCCAGAAGCAGGAGAAAGTCGAACGCCTCTACGGCGAGGGGTTCGCCTCGCGGGGCGGGAGCATGCTCCTGTACGGTCCGCCGGGGTGTGGGAAGACGCTCATCTCCGAGGCCATCGCCCACGAGGCGAAGAACGAGACCGACATCGAAGACGAGTACGGCGACGTGAAGTTCCTCGAAGTCAAGGGCGGCGACGTGCTGTCGCGCTATCCCGGCGAGTCCGAGCGCCGCATCGAGGCGGTGTTCGACCAAGCCCATCAGGTCGCCCAAGACGGCTTCGCGGTCCTCTTCTTCGACGAGGTGGAGACGCTGATTCCCGACCGGAGCGACGACAGCCTCCAGCGCCACGAGCGGTCGCTGACCAACGCGTTCCTGCAGGAGATGAACGACATCGAGGACAACCTGCTGGTCGTCGGCGCGACCAACATGCCGTTCACCATCGACCCGGCCGCGACGCGGCGCTTCCCCATCCAGCAGTTCATCCCCCAACCCGACGCCGAGGTCATGTCCCAGGTCTGGGAGGTCAACCTCCGGGACCTACCCAACGCCGACGAGATAGACTTCCAGCGACTCGGCGAGGAGTCGGTCGGTTACACCCCGGCCGAAATCGCCGACCGCGTGCTGGGGAGCGACCTCCAGCGCGAGTTCGTCGAGAGCGTGGTCCACGACGACCGCGAGGCCATCACGCCCGACACCGACTACCTGCTCTCGTGGCTGAACGACACCGAACCGAAGACGGTCCGCCAGTACGTCTCCAGCGTCCGCGAGCAGTTGGACGACTTGGAGGGCTACCCCGAGATGCAACGCTACGTCGAGGAGCAGGCCGAGAAACACGGCATCTCGCTGGGCAACGGCGGCGGTGGCGGACTCGGCGACTTGCTCGCGTCGGCGGCGGGCGGCGGAGAGGGCGCCGGCAGTGACGGAGACGCCGCCGCGAGCGGAGACGCCGCCGGCGTCGGCGACGGCGGCGACGCCCCCGAACTGCCCACCGGAGGGGCCGACTCGTGAGCCACTCCGGCCCCGCGGGCGGCTACGCCCCGACCGAGTCCTTCGAGTCGGGGCGGGTCACCGCGGTCGCGGCCGACGCCGACCGGGTGGTGCTGGGCACCGACGACGGCGCGGTCGAAATCGTCGCGGCCGACGGCCGGACGACCGTGGCGTTCGAGGCCCCGATAGCCGACCTCGCGGTCGGCAACCGAGTGTACGCGCTGGCCGACGGGAGCGTCGTCGCGCTCTCGACCGCCGGAACCCGCGTCTGGTCGGTCGAACTCCCGGAGGCGAGCGAACTCGCCGCGCTGCCGGAGGCCGACGTGCTGGGCGTCGTGACCGACGACGACCGACTCGTCGGGTTCGACGGCGAGACCGGCGGACAGGAGTTCGGCGTGGACCGGCCCCACGCCGACGTGACCGGCGACCCCGGCTTCTTCGGCACGGACGGCGCGTTCGTCCTCGTCGCGTGGTCGTTCCTCGCGGTCCGGAACTTGGACGGGAGCGAGCGGTTCGACGAGAACTTGGACGGTGCCATCGAGTCGGCCGGCATCGTGGACGACACCATCGTCGTCTCGCTGAAAGACGAGCGCGTCGTCGGCGTGGACCTGACGACCGGCGAGAAGCAGTGGGAGCGGGAACTCGCGGTCGCGGACCTCCCCGACCGGGGCGACGACGCCCTGCTGTTCACCGCCGAGGGGAAACTGGTGTCGCTGGAAGCCGACGGCACCTACACGCCCGTAGAAGACCTCCCGAGCGGCGACGTGTATCCGACCAGCGACGGCGACCTCTTCTGTGCGGTCGCGGACGGCACTATCGCGGTGTACTCCTCGACCGCCGACCCAGCCGACGCGCTCGACGTCGCGGTCGAAGACCCGCGACTCGTGCCGGGCGAGACCGACGCCGTGGACCTTCGCGTCGAGAACGTCGGCGACCGCCCGGTCGCGGCACCGCTCCGGGCCGTCGGCGACGGCGCGGCGCTCGACCGGACGGAGTGGACGGTAGACCTCGCGCCCGGCGAGTCGGCGACGCGCTCGCTCCGCGTCGAGTCGGTGCGAGCCGACGACACCGCCGCGCTCGCGGTCGAGTCCGACGGCGACCACCTCGCGTCGCTGTCGCTGTCGGTCGAAGCGCCGCCCGGCGCGTCGCTCGCGGCCGAGGTCGAACTCGACGCCGTGACCGACGGCGCGGCCGCGCTCACCGTCGCGGTCGAGAACGAGGGCGACGCGCCCGCGACCCACGTCTCGGTGTCGCCCGGCGACGTGAAGTTGGGTCGGCTCGCGCCCGGCGAGTCGGCCGCCGCGGAGCTCGAACTCCCCTTCGAGCCGGGCACCGCGGTCCCCGTCGCGGTCCGGGGGGACGCCGCCGCCGCCGAGGTCGAGGCCGCGCTCCCCGACCGCGGGTGTAGAATCGACGTCGACGCCACCGACGGGTTTGTGGACGTGACCGTCGAGAACCCGACCGACGCGACCGTGGCCGACGACCTCGCGGTCGCGGGTGACTGCTTCGACGCCCCGGTCGAGCGCCGGGTCGAACTCGGCGCGGGGGAGCGACTCGTCGTCGCGCTCCGGCCCGAACGGACCGTCGAGACGGCCGACGTGGATGCCGGTCTGGTCGGTCTCGGCGCGAGCGCGTCGGCCCGGTTCGACGGCCGCCGCTTCGGCAGGGCGGGCCGCGGCGGGTCGGGTCGGTCGGACGGTCGGCCGCCCGAACGCGAGCGTCCGTCGCGGCGCGACGGTCGCTCGCCCCGCGAGGACGGCCGACGCGAGGATTCTCGCCGCGCGGAAGGCGAACGGTCGCCGCGGCGCGAACGAGGGCGCGGCGGCGAGTCGCGCGAGCGAGACCGGCGACCGAGACGCGAGTCCGACCGGCGCTCGCCGCGACGGGAAGCCGACCGGCGTCCGCCCCGGCGAGAGACCGACCGCCGACCGGCCCCGCGCGACCGAGACGGGCGGTCGCCCCGACGAGAGTCCGGTCCCGAGCCCCGACGCGAGGAGTCGCCGAGACCCGCGCCCGAGACCGAGAGCGACGCCCGGCAGGGTGACGCTCCGCGGCGCGACGACCCGGGAGACTCCACCGGGTCCGACGAGTCCCGGCGGCGCGACGCTTCCGCGTCGGCGTCCGCGATGGCCGGCGGTGACGCCGCGGAAGACGCGGCGACGGTCGGCGACGCCGCCGGCGCGACCGGCCCGGTGCTGGCGGCCGACCGGCGACTGGAGACGACCGACCCCGCACGGACCCACGGCGTCCGCGAGCGAATCGCGGTCCGTAACGAGGGCGACGACGACGCAACCGGGGTCGAACTCTCGCTGGCCGACGAGACCGTCTCGGTCGGCGACCTCGCGCCCGACGACCGGGCGACCGTCGAGCGCTCTCACGCCTTCTTCGACGCCGAGGCGACCGACCTCCCGGCCGGACGGGTCGCGGGCGACGACGCCGACTGCGCGGTCGAGAGCGAACGCGTCTCGGTCGAACCCGCCGACCTCGCCGCCGAAGTCGTCTTCGCTCTCGAGGAAGACGGCTACCTCGTCCGGGCGAAACTCGAAAACGGCCGGGACGTGGACTGTGCGGTCGAGCGAATCGGCACCCGCGAACTCGGCATCTGGGACGCCGACTGCCGGGTGCCCGCCGGTGAGACGGTCGAGTGGACCCGGCGAGTAGACGGGTCGGGGCTGGACGGAGCGGTCGAGACGGTCGTCGAGTACGCCTTCGCGGACGGCGAGACCGAGCGATTCGGTACGCTCGGTCGGGTCGGCGAAGCGTCCGCGACCGACTCGGCGGGCATCGAGACCGTCGCGGTCAACGTCGGCGACGAGACCCGCGTCTCCGGCGGATACGGAAGCGTCGTCGTCGTGGTCGAAAACCGCGGCGACTCGCCGGTCGAGGACCTCTCGGTCGAAGCGACCGGGGAGGCGGTCAGCGACCTGATGTACGCCGGCGGCGAGGACGTCGAGCGACTCGAACCCGGCGACGAGTTCACCCACTTCGTGGACGTGGAGACCGACGGCCCGGAGGCGAGCGTCTCGGTCTCGCTGTCGGCCGACGGCGACGAGAGCGAGGTGACCGTGTGCGGCCCGGCCCCCGCCGAGGAGGACGACTGGTCCGACGAGACGCTGGCCGACTGGTCGGTCGAGCGCGGCGACGCCGACGACGGGCGTCCGAGCCACCTCCGGTCGACGTTCGAGGACGCCTGACGCGCCCCCTCTCCGGTTTTCCGGATTTTGGATTTCTCCGGTTTTCGGCTCTCTTCGACTTTTCAGTTCGCCCGTTTTCCGGTTCTCTCGGTACCCCACACGAACTCTTTCCTCGCACGAACCCCCGCCCATCGCTGTTCTATCGAACGAAACGATAGAGAATCCGCTGCGGCTTCTGTACAAACCGAAACGAACGAAAGGGTTGCTCGCGCGCTACGACGCCACGAGGAAGTCGCCGCTGACGGCCTCGCGGGCGTCCCGGACGTAGGCGTAGGTCGAGCGAACGAGGTAGACGACCAGTCCCACGAACCCGAGGACGTAGGCCGCGGTCGAACCGTACAGCGAGTAGCGCGCTATCCGATAGCGGTTCGCCATCCGCTGGCGCTCGTCCGCGACGCTCTGGGCCTCCTCGGTCGCGCCCGCCTTCCGGAAGGCGGTCGCGGCCTCGCCGTAGGCCGCCTGCACCGCCGAGGTCTTCCGTCCGAAGGCGTCCCACTTCGCCGGGTTGAGCATGAGCGGTTGGCCGGCGACGACCGTCAGCATCTCGTCGCGCATCTCGTCGTGGAGCTGACGGGCCGACTGGCGCTTCTCGTTGCCCTTCTTGACCGTCTCGGTGTAGGCGTCGAACGCCGCGGCCGACTCGGTGCGGAGGCGTTCGGCGCGCTGGTCGTTGCCCTGCAGCGAGGCGAGTTGCGCGAGTTGGCGCTTGATGTGGGCGCGCTCTATCATCGAGACGTTGCCCGAGTCGAGCTGTGACCGGTAGTAGTCGGTCTGCTGGGAGACGAGCTTTTGCACCGTCTCGTCGGCGGCGGCCCGCGACTTGTCCGCCGAGTTGCGCAGCTGCGAGTCGTCGAGTTTCGAGACGTAGTTGTCCAGCAGGTTGTACGTCGCGGCGGCCCGGACCACCTCGTCTTGGGCGGCCTCGTTGCCGTCGCTAGCTCTGGTCTCGCGGGCGTTCTGGACCGACTCGATGAACAGCAGGGTCGCTCGCCCGGCCGCGATGGAAGTCGAGAGGTCCGTCCGGGACACCTCGCCGCCGTTCCGGAGTTCGCTTTCGAGCGTGTCGAGGGTCGTCACCATCCCCGAGGCCGTCTCGCTCTGCCAGTCGCCCGACCCGGTGTACTGATTCAGCGGGTCGCGTATCTGGTCGAACGAGTAGGGCTTGGGCGTCGCGGTGACGGTGACCGTTTGGTTCTGGACGTTATCGCCCTCGACGCGGTAGGTCCACGTGTACTTGCGGTACAGCTCCGCCGACGTGTCGAACCGGAGCGCCACGACGAACGGCGCGGCGTCGCCCGCGGTCAGCGTCGCTGGCGGGCGCTCGACCACGGTCAGCCACTTGTCCGGCCCGGAGACCTTCGTCACCGACAGGCCGCTCACGTCGCGGTACTCCAACGCCTCGGCCACGTCGGTGCTCTTCGTGAGGTTCTTCGTGACGATGACGTCGCCGTAGGTCAGCGAGGTCTTCTCGACCGATAGCTCGACGCCGTGACTAACCGAAATCTGGCGGCTTATCTGCTTGCTCCCGGCCTCCTCGGCGTTCACGCTGACGCTGAGTCCGTAGTCGCCTTGGGGTGTCGAGGGGTCGGCTTCGACACGGACTGCCACCTTGCCGTTCGACTGGCCGGCGATGGTGTCGGGCGCGTCCACGACGCTCGCGGTGACGCGACTGCTGTCGGTCCCCGCGCTCGCACCTTGGATGTTCATTTTCTTGTCACCCGTGTTGGGCACCATCACCTCGATGGTCTTGGTGTGGGAATCGACCTCGGATCTGGGCTGGTCGAACACCATCGAGGTGTTGCTGGTCGAGAGGCTCCCGAACCGGGCCGGATAGATGACTCGCCCGGTGAACTCTATCTTCTTGCCGACGCTGTTCTCGCCGTCCGGCTTGAGGAACGCGGTCCACCGGAGGTCGCTGTGTTGGGGCGCGTTGTCCTGCACCGACACTGACACCTCCGCGGTGGCCGACCCGTCGGGCGAGGTGTCGAGGTAGCGCAGGCCGCTGAATCCGATGGAGCCGTACTGGTCGGAGTTCGTGACTTTCGAAGTGACGCCGCTGATGCCGGTGTAACCGCCCTCCTCGGAGACGGTGAACTCGACGGTCTTGTCGCTCCCGACGAGGACGTCGCCGACATCGACCGTGCCGTCGTCTCCGGCGTCGAGGACCGCGGGCTTCGCCACCGTGACCGACACGTCGAAGCTCTGGCTGTTCCCGAGGTTGTCGGTCACCGTCGCCCGGAACTGGTAGTTGCCCTTCGAGACCGACTCGTCGGCCTCGATTTGGAGCTTCATCGACTTGGTGCCGCCGGCGTCGATTCTGTCCGGCAGGTTCTGGGCGTTCACCGTGAACCCGTCGGGCACGTTGCTGAAGGTGACCTCCGAGGGCCGCATCTGGCCTTCGCCGGTGTTCGGGATGTCCACCTTCTTAGTCGCGCTCCCGGTGTTCTTCGATTCGAACACCACGGTCGCGTCCTGGTCGTCGATAAATCCGAACTGCGGTTCGGTCACCCTGACCGTGAGTCGTTTTCGTTCCGCGCCGCCGTCGGCGGTGTACGCCGTGTGGTAGCCGGCGTTGGCGCTCGCGGGGACGGTCGCCTCGTAGCGCAGTTCGTACTCGTGGCCCGCCCGGACCTGCCACGACGTCCCGCTCCCGCTCGCGGTGCCGTCGAGGTCGGTCCACTCTTGGAAGGCGAACTCGACGTTCCCGTCGGCCATCTGGCCGTTCACCGTGACCGTCCGGTTCGAGGTCGCCTCGAAGGTCGTCGTCAGCGTCCGGGTTATCTGGTCGCCGGAACTCGCCGCGGCCGACGCCCGACTCACCGTCACGCTCGACTGGGCCGTCGCCGCCCCGGCGAAGCCGTGGAGCGCGACAAACAGCGCGAGACAGACCGTCACCGCACTGCGTCTATCCATGACGAACCCCCTCGGTCGCCACGATGTCACCGATTTGGGCGTCGTCCACGTCGCGCGCCCACGCCGTGAGGCGGTGGGCGAATAGACCCGCGACCAGCGCCACCGCGGCCGCGAATCCGAGCGCGAGCATCGCGCTGGCGAGCGCCAGCGACGCGACAGCCGACTGGGTGCGCTCGCGCATCTCGGAGATTCGCTCGGCGCGGTCGGACAGTCCGTGTTCGGCCGTCACGTCCGCGGCGGTCACGAGTCGGTCGCTGGCCGCCCGCGCGGACGCGTACCGGTCGAACACCGACAGCGTGTGGGTCGTGAGCGCGCCGACGGCCGAGTCGCACGACTCGCGACAGGAGTCGAGGAACTCGCCCGCGGCCGCCACCGACTCGTTGAGCGTCTCCACGTCGGTCTGGTAGGTCGCCTGGAGTCGCTCGCGCTGGACGACCAGATTCGAGTACTGCTGGACCGCGCCGCCGCGCTTGTACGCGGTGGCCGCGCTCTTCATCAGGTCGAGTCTGCTCCGCGTGTCGTTGGTCGCCAGCGCCGCCTGGTGGAGCGCTTCGCCCTGATTCTGGTAGAACCGGTCGAGTGCGAGGGTGGTCAGCGCCGCGTACTGGCTCCCGCCGGCCGCCCGGAGGTCGGCCACGAGCGCCTCGGTCCGATTGGCGCGTTCGAGGCTCTCTATCCGGGACCCGCTCTGACTCAGGTTGTAGGCCTCGTCGAACGTCACCAACACCTCGTACACCAACCGCATCCGCTCGGCCTTCGCGTCGGTGAACGTCCCGACCTGCACGGTCGAGACGGCCTGTGCCCTGACTACTTCGAACTCGCTGTACTCCTGAAACGCCGGGTGCCCTTCGAGTCCGCGGAACGCGTCGAGGAACTCGTCGGCCGTCTCCGGCGACGACTCCTCCGTCTGGGTCTGGGTCGCGGCCGCGGGAGCGACCAGCGACCAGCAGATAACCGCGATGGCGAACGCGCATCGGGCGCGTTTGTGTGTCTCCGTCACGTCTAGAACACCGTCCGTTCGAGTCGTTCGCGCAGTTCCTCGTGGTCGAACAGTTCGTCCACGGCGTCCAGCAGTCCGGACGCCGCGAGGACGACCGCCGCGCCCCGAACCGGGTCGTCGTCGGGCGCGCGCTGGACGAGTCGCTGGACGCCCTCCCAGAGTTCGCGGGCCGGAGCGACCACCGCCACGTCCGAGCGCTCGTCGTTGATGCGGTCGTCCACCGCTTGCAGTTGGGTCCGGACCGGTTGGCGCTGCGCCGTGCGGTCCTCCGCGAGGAGGCCGAAGAGGGTCTCGGCCTCGAAGTCGCCGCTCCACTCGACTCTCGCGTCGGGCATGTCCACGCAGGCACCGAACAGGTCGGTGTTGCGCTTGGTCGCCATCGCGTCGTCCACGAGTTCGACCGTCTCCTCGGCCGTGTCGAGCAGCGCCGCGACCACCTCGTCGGGGTCGGCGTCGGCGATGGCGAACCGGTGGCCCTCCCGCGGGAGTCGCTCCACCGCGTCGAGCAGCGCGGTCACGACGCTCCCGTAATAGCGCGGAATCGCCACGTCGCGGCCCGAGGCGGTCGTCAGCGCGTCCACGTCGCGGCGAATATCGGCGATGCGGTCGCGCTGTCGCCGGTCGAGACCGTACTCGAAGCTCGCGTCGAGGGTCGCGCGGGTCCGCTGGCCGTCGCGCACCCGGACGCGCTTGGACTGGACCGCGAAGGCGTCGCCGGGAATCTCCGTCCCGGCCTCGTACTTCCCGACGGGCAGGTCGTCGAACTCGGCCGCGCCGTCCGCGCCGGTCGTCGCCTCTCGGTTCCCGCCGACCTCTCGGACGGCCTTCTCGCGCGAGCGAATCTCGACGGGGAGTCCCGAGACCGCGGCGCCGTCCACGGTCACGGTCACGTCGAGGCCACCGGTCCGCAGTTCGAGCGACAGCGACTGTTCGCCGACGCTCCCGTCGAGCGCCACCGTGGTCGCGTCGTCGTCGTACTTCTCGTGGCTGGCCGATAGCTCGACTTCCTCGGCCCCGAGCGGGAGGCTGAACGTCACGCTCCCGTCCGAGTCGGTCCGGCGCGTGTCGCTCTGGCCCCCCTCGATAGTGGCCGTCACCGGGACGTTCGAGAGCGGTTGGCCCTCGCCGTCGGTCACGGTTGCCGGGACCGTCCGCGGCCCGAGTTCGAACTGGAGCGTCTCGTCGGATTGAATCTTCCGCGGCCGCTTCTCGTCGGTGACGCCAGCGGCTTCGGCCGCGAAGCGCCACGTCCCGCGTTGGAGCGTCACCGACCCGGAGCCGCCGGTCAGCGTGACCTCCTCGTGGCCGTCGCTCCCCCGACGGGCGGTCCGGTGTTTCTGCTCGGCGACGACCCGCACGTCTTCGGTCGCCAGCGAGTTGGTGCCGGCGTCTATCGCTCGAAGCTCGACCTGGTGGTCTCGGGTTCCCGAGGACGCCCCCGCGCTGGTACCGCTCGAACTGCCGCCGCCGCCGATTCTGAGGCCGGCGACGACGCCGACGACGCCGACGAGGAGGACCACGACGGCGCCGCCGAGGAGCATCTTGTTTCCGGTGACGAGACTCAACACGCCCGACGAGTCGCCGTCACCCGTGCCGCCGCCACCGTTCGCGGCGCTCTGCGACGCGTAGAACAGCGTGTCGTTCGCCGACTCGTTGCCCGTCACCGCCGCGCGGACGAACTGCTCGCCCGTCACGATGACGCGGTAGCCGCCGTCGGGATTCAGGCGGTAGGGCGTCGAACTCAGGTTCACGTCGCCCTTCTTCACCGGCACCGAGACCGAGACGTATCGCGACCGGTCGGTCGCCGAGTCGTTCCGGGTCGCGTTGGTCAGCCAGACGGTCGTTCGCTTCGCCGTCACCGACTGGTCGGCCAGCGACACGACGCTTCCGTTCTGCGAGACCTTCGCCGCTATCGTCTCGGTCGAGCGGGCCTGCTCGGTGACGTTCACGAACAGCGGCTGGCCGTCGCGGTACGCCGAGACGGTCCAGCGGTTCGCCGCCGCGACCGCCGAGTCCGCGAGCGTGAGTCGGCCGTTCTTCGCGCCGACCGCGCCGGCGAACCGCCCGCCGCTCGTCTCGACCGTGAGGTCGTACTGTCCGTTCCCGAACAGCGGGTTCGACACCGCGAGCGTCCGGCCGTCGAGCGCCGTAACGCGGGTCGCGTCCGCGACGTGCTTCCGGATGTTCATCGAGGTCTTCGCGCGGTTCGGCACCGCGAGCTTCGCCTTCTTGTCGAGCGGGAGCGAGACCGCGCCCGCGTCGAACTTGACGGCGAGATACGGGTTGCCGTTCTCGTACTTGACGGTCCCCGACACCGGCTTCTTCGAGCCGTCGAGTTTCAACGCCACCGAGGTACCGCCCTCGTACCCGAGCGCCTGCTTCAGCGGCACGCGGAGCTTCCCGTTCTCGAATGTTGCCGCTTTCGTCTTCCCGAACTTCAGGTATCGCAGGTTGGCCGTCTCCGAGAATAGCTCGGTCCCGTTCGACTTCACCGTCACCGTCGCGTTCTTCAGGTTCTTCTTCCGAACGCTGAGCTTTTTCACCGGGATGCGGAACGTATCGGTCGCCTTCTTCTTCGCCTTCTCCGGATGGGTGTAGGTCTTCCCCGCGACCGAGACGCTGATTTGTTTGGTCGCCGTCGCGTTCTCCCCGAGTTTGACGACGAGTTTGTCGCCGTTCCGAGTGACGTGGTCGGTGCCGTCGCTCGCGGCCCCCAACCCGGCGACGCCGGCGACGACCGACAGCGCCAGCAGGGCCGCGAGGAGGGTCGCGCCGAGGCGTTCGCGTCGTGAGGAGTTCGTCCCTGCCATGCTACCCCTCGTTGATTTCCATGTACTCCGTCAGGTTGTCCTCGATGCGCCGGAGGTCGTCGGCCGAGAGCCGAGCGTTCCCGAGCGACCGGCCCGACTGGAGGCTCTGCTTGTACTCCTCGAACTCGTCCCACGAGTGGTCGAGGAGGGGGTCCAAGTCGAACCCGCCGAGCAACAGCAACACGTCCACCTCGTTGCTCCGGTCCTGCTTCGGCGTGAGGCTGGTCATGCCTGAGGCCCCGAGCAACCCGTGCTTGCGCTTCCACTCGTTGAAGGCGTTCTGCACGTCGGGTTCCGTGATGTCGCCGTTCTCTATCATGTGTTCGGGCGCTCGCACCACGGCGTAGGTGACGCGCGAGGTGCCCACGTCCATCGGGACGAAGGCGTTTTCGGCGGCCTTGTCGAACATGTACTCCATCTCGAAGAGGTCGCCGTTCAGTTCGGTCGCCACCGCCGGGGTGAAGTGGTACGCCCCGATTTGGGAGGGGACCGTCACGTAGTCCTGAATGTCGATGACGCCCCGCGTCTCCCGGCCCGCGCCGATCATAAGGTCGATGGCCGAGATGATCTGGTCGTTGACCTGACCGTAGTCGGTGCCGGTGGTCTCGTCGTCGCTCAGATGGGAGTTGGCGACCAGCAACACCATGTCGGCGTTCTGGCTCCCGTCGGACGACCGCAGGAGCCGCGAGAGACCGCAGACCGCGTTGAACTGGCGTTGGGGGGCCTCGTAGTAGTAGGGCCAGACCGCCAGCGCGGCGTGGATGGTGCTGTCCATCCACTGCTTGTGCTGGCTGGTGTCGAGACCGCTCCTGAACTGGTCGATGACGTACGGTATCGACCCGTTGCCGGTCCCGCCGCCCAGCGTCGCGGCGTGGAGGAACGCGTCGGTGTGGCCGCTCAGGTCGCTGATGCTGGCGACGATGCGGTCCAAGTCCTCGCGCGCGGCCTCCTTGCCGGTCACGAAGAAGTTGCCCGCGCCCTGCTGGGACCCGAACTCCAGCGCGTGGCGCGCCCACGGGTCGTCGTCGATTCTGTCCTCGATTCGGGTGATGGTGTTGCGGATGTCCGCCCGGTTCGTGTTCATCACGAGGATGCGGTCGTCGATGCCGGGGTTGTCCGACCGGGTGAAAAACTGCGAAGCGATACGCCCACCACCCTCGCCGGAAGCGATGACCATCCACTGCGTGTACGTGTTCTGCTTGCTTGACATGTTAGGCTCGTTTGGTTACTCCGTCTGCGGTGAGTTCGACCGATTCGCCGAACTCGGCGTCTGCGATGGCCCCACGAATCACGTCGTCGGGAAGCGGTGCCGACAGGAACCGGGTCCTGAAGTCGTCGAACGTCATCGTCTCGTTCTCGCCGAGGTTGTGCTGGACGACCATCTCGACCTCCTGGTCGAGTTGCTCGCCGTCGTAGGCGACCACGCCGTCGGCGTCGGTCCGCGTCACCGAGAGGTCGGCCTCTTCGGCCCAGAGCGCCAGCAGACACGGCACGTAGTCGTCGGTGATGGGGTAGTCCATCGACGCCGCCAGATACCCCTCGTCGTCGTACTGGTCGGTCAGGTCGTCTTCGAGGTCGGGCAGGTACTCGCGGATGTCGGCCTCGACGCCCTCGCAGACCTGCTCGCGAAGGCCGACCTCGTTCATCGTGAGTTCGACCCGCGCGTCGTCCTCGACCGTGACCGTCTCCTCGGGGGTCCGGTAGTCGTCGGGGTCCGGGACCGCCCGGACCTCGTACTCGCCGAAGGGGACCTCCTCGAAGGTGACCTCCTCGGCGAGGTGGGTCCGGCGGTGTTCGCTGTCGTCGTGGGCCGTCCCCTCGATTTCGATGGCGACGCCGCGCTTGGGTCCGCCCTCCTCGAACTGGGCGAACACCGTCACGTCGTGGGTCTCGCCGTCGCCCGCCGCGACCAGCGCCGGTCCCGAGGGGTCGTAGCTCACTTCGGCGTGCTTGCGGGCGTAGAGCTCCATGAACGCGCCCGCGTCCTTGACCGGGAGGTCGTCGGCCGCGACCTCGGCGCTGGCCCGAATCTCCTGTTCGATGACCGACTCGATGTCGTCGTACGACCGCGCGACCGACGCCTTCTCCGAGAGGTCGTCGAGCGCGTTCGAGAGGTCGCCGACCGCGCCTGTCCACGTCAGTCGGAACTGGTCGAGGTCGTCGGTCCGTCGGAGTTGGGCCTCGTACTCCTCGTCGCCGGCCGAGGGCCACTCGTAGTAGTCCGCGGGCACGTCGGCCCGCCCGAGCGCCGACAGGTCGTCTTCGAGGTCGCCCTCCATCTCAGCGACCATCTCGACGCTGACCTCCCGGAGGTCGTCGCGGTGCTCCCGGAGGTCGCTCACGTCGAGCGCCGAGTCGAGCGACGCCATCGCGGCGTCTATCTCCTCGACTCGCTCGACGTGGCGCGCGCTGACGTACTCCTCGACCACCGACGATTGGACGGCCTCCAGCAGGTTCTCGACCGACTCGCGGTCGGCCTCGAACCGCCCGGAGAGGTCGCCCTCCAGCGCGGCTTGGGCGTCCAGCACCGTGTCCACCGCGCCGTCGTGGTCGTCGGCCTCCGCCCGCGACCGGGCGTCTTCGAGGAGGTCACGAACGCGGGCGTCGTCCACCCTTCCGTCAACGTCCGCGAGCAGGGTCTCGACTTCCTCGCTCGCTCGCTCCACGACGTCGGTCGCGTCGGCGCGGTGGTCGGCCAGCACGTCTTCGAGTTCGTCCACTTCGTGGCCGGCGTCGTCAACTGCCTGCTGGCCGCGCCACGACCGAACGTCCGCGAGGTCGGCGGTTTCCAGTCGGCCGAGCGTGTCGCGGAGTCGCCGGAGTTCGCTCCGGACGAACTCCTCGAAGGAGTCGGTCAGGGTCGAATCGAGGTCGCGCACGTCCGACTGGATTCGCTCCAAGTCCTGGATGTCGGCCGACCCGAACCGCTTGGTCGAGTAGGTTCCCGCCGCGGTGTCGAAGCTGACGCCTTGTTCTTCGAGGTCGTCGGCGACGCGCTCCACGTCGGTCTCCACGTCGTCGGCGTTCCAGTCGGGGTACTCGCCGTGGAGCGCCTCGAACTCCGCGTGGAAGTCCCGGAGGTCGGTCGCCGTCTCGGTCGCCTGCTGTTTGGTGTAGTTCGACTCGCTGGTGCCCTGTCGGGAGACGACGCTCCGGACGTAGACGCCGACGCCGACGACCAGCAGCGTCGGAATTCCGATGGCGATGAAGCCGACGCCGAGTTGGGAACTGGTGAACAGGAACAGTCCGAGTCCGACCGCCGCCGCGACGATGACGATGCCGCCGATGCCGAGTGCCGATTTGGTTTCTCGTTTCATAGGAGTCCTCCGAGTGTCGAGAGGCCGCCGAGTGCGACCAGTCCGCCGACCGTCAGCGCGAGCGTGAGGACGGCGAGTCCGACCGCCCGCACCAACACGCCCAGGCCGTAGCTCACGTCAGAGTTGACCTGTCGGTCGTACCGGATGTCTTCGAGTCTGCTCGCGGTCAGCTTCCAACCGGGGAGCGCGCCCGCGACGAGACCGAGCAGAGCCGCCCCGCCGAGGTTGAGCAGCACCGTCGTCTTCGCGTCGCTCGCGGCGGTTTCGAGCGCCGAGTGGTATCGCGTCATCGCTCGCTCCGCCTCGGCGTCGGTGCGGCGTTCGCGGCGCTGTGCGGCGTCGAGCGCCGACAGCGCGGCCGTCCGCCCGTCGCTCCGCCACGCCGTCTCGTAGAGGCGCGTTTCGAGGGCCTCGCCTCGCGTCGCCACGGCGCTCCGACTCTCGTTGACCGCGGTGACGACCGTCTCGTTGAGCGCCGCGGAGTCTCCGCCGCCGGATTCGAGCGCGGTGGCCGACTCGTTCAGTCGCGCCGTCGCGTTTTCGAGGTTCGAGAGCGACGCGAGATAGCGCTGTTCGGCCTTCCGATACGCGTCGGCGGCCGACGCGTTCTCGAAGGTTATCGACCCGTTCGCCAACTTCGACTCGACGGTCGGGGACTGCTGGACCACGACCGAGACGCCCGCCAAGTTCTGCTTGCCGGAGACGAGTCCCGGCAGGTCGACCCGCGACTTCTCGCCGGTCACGCGCACGGTCACGGTCGCGTCGGTCCGATTCAGGACCTCCAGTCCCTCGGGGTTCTCGAGCTTCCACTCCGGTCCGCGGGTGGGCTTCACCTCGCCTCCCTTGCAGAGGGCGACCTGAAACGTCGTTCCGGGGTAGAGCGACGTCTCGCCCGTGAGAACCTGCTGGGACGTCGGGTTCGACGCGCCCGGTAGGACGCCGATCAGCACCTCGCCGCCGGAGGTCTGAGCGCACGCCGTGCCCGCGTCGGGGTAGGTCGCCGCGCTCGCGGGGACCGCTCCGACGACCAGCGAAACCACGAACAGTCCGACCAGAAGCCGCCTCATCCGCCGTCACCTCGGTTCAGATACGCGCCGACGCCGCCGCCGACCAGTCCGACCGCGAGTCCCAGTCCGAGCCCCGCGATTCGGGGGACCCACGGGTCGTCGGCGGCCGCCAGCGCGGCCGTCGTGTCGTCGGTCTGGGCGTCTATCTGGTCGGCCAGCGTGGACGCCGCTACCGGGTCGGCGACGCTCGCGGCGGTTCCGGCCGACGCCGCGACCACCGCCGAAACGGCCATAAAGATTATGATTATTACACTTCGCCTCATGCTACTTGCCGCGCCTCGTTCTGCCGCTCGTACTCGTCGGCCCGTTCCTCTATCTCCACGATTCGGTCCACGTTCTCGCGCCGGTAGGTGTACAGCGAGGTGAACGACGCCAGATTCCGCCGCGTGAGCGCGACGCCCATGTTCACCTCGGGACACTTCGATTCGAGGAACCGACGCATCGTCGAGGTCTCGATGCCCTTGCTCCCGCCCGAGACGTACTCGACGGGGGCGCGGACGAGACCGATGGCCTTCTCGGCGTCGTCGGGCGACGCCTCGGCGAGGGTCCGCTTGCCCGCCGCGAGTCGGGGGAGCGCGCTGCTGTCCACCGACTGACTGCCGACGAACGGCAGCAGGTAACCTAGCAGGGATTTGGTCAGCGTGACCGACCGACCGAGGGTCGCGTACCCCGGCCGGGCGTTCGTCCCTCGCGTGTCGAACGACAGCGAGGTCACCACGTCCTGTAGGTCCACGACCGGCGGGTCCACGTCGTCGTACTCGCCGGGGTCGATTCGCTCCAAGGTCGAACCCGAGATGAGGTCGACGAGCCCCGACGCCACGTACTCGTTGTACTCCGAGAAGCGCCCCTCGGCGGCGTCCTCGTAGGCGAGTCGCTGGTTGTCCACGAGGATGATGCCGTCCACAGTCTCTTCGAGGCGGTCGAGACCGTAGACGGTGTTCCACGCCTGTCGGCCCGCGCTGATCTGTTCGTCGTCCTCTGCGACCGGTCCCTTCGTGTTGGGCAACACCGCGACGCCGATGACCTGCGCCACGCCGTCGGTGTACTCCTTGATGGCCTCCGCGACGTGCGGGGCGATACCACAGCCGGTACCGCCGCCGAGCCCCAGGCAGACGAACGCGAACGGGATGTCTCCCGGCGTCCCGTCGGGTTCGTCGAAGTGCGCCGATAGCTTGTCTATCAACTCTTCGCGGTGGCTCTCCATCACTTGGTCGGCCTGCACGGGGTTCCGACCGAAGCCACCGGTCACTTGCTCTTCGAAACCCGGCGTGCCTCGCTCGACGAGCCCGTGCCGCTCGGCGATGCCGTACTGGTGTGCCTCGCTCACGTTCGAAAGGTTCCGAAGGTCCCGGATGGTCGAATTGAACACCAAGGGAGCCGCGGGAGTGGAAACGCGTCTGTGCCCGAACACGTCGTCCACGATGGCGCTACCCGCTTGCCCGGTGCCAGCAAATATATATACCATGTCGGTACGTCGGTCACTTATCCACAAAGAGAACACATATACCTAACGGAAATAGAAATTCAAGGATACGCGAATTCGGACCTGATTGGTAACTTTTGCACGATTACGTTTCCGTTCTCGAAGCCCGACGCCGAGCGCGACCCAAGGTCCCTCGACCGCGAAGTCGCTGCGGGCGGCCGAGCGTCACCCTCGAAGTCGCCGGAGCATCACGCTGTACTCGTTTCGCTCGTAGAGCTTCTCCACGTAGTCGAGCGTCTCGTCGGCCGCCGCGGCCAGTCCGGTCGCTCGGGCGTCGTCGCCGACGGCCGTCGCCTCCTCGGCGTCTTCGCGGAGCGCGTCAACCAGCGAGAGGAAGTGCAGCGGGATGCTGTGGTTGTGGTCCCTGCGACCGTCCACGTAGCGGTCCTCGAACTCCTCGCGCCGGTCGGCCACCGCCGCGATGCGGTCGTCGGGACTCGTCCCCGACTCGCCCGCGCTCGCTCCGCCGCTGGCGTCGCCGAACGCCTCGTCGCCGAACATCTCGCTCGCGCCCGCGTCGCTCCCCTCGTCGAGTCGGGCGAGGAGCGTCCGGTCGTAGAACCGGAGTTCGTTGCGGACCGCGTAGGGGATGACCGCGTTCGAGTCGTCGGCCCGGTCCACCATCCCGCGGAGTTCGCCGACGCGCTCGCCGAGCGCGTCGGCGACCGGTCCCGACCGGCCGTCGAGTCGGTCCGCCACGCTATCGGCCAACTCGGCGACCGACTCGCGGTCCAACTCCGCCACGATGCTCTGGGTCGTGGAGGCGGCGTCCAACTGCTCGACCGCGGTGTCGAGCGAGGCCCGGAGGTCGCCGATGCCCGGCGACGCGAGTCGGTCGAGCAGGCGCTTTGCGACCGCGCTCTCGGGGCGCTGTTCGCGGCGCACGTCGGCCGCGACCGACTGCACGCCGTCGTCGGCGTCGCCGGCGTCGCTACCGGCGTCGGCGCTCTCGCCCCTCTCCTCGGACTCCGCGACCGTCTCGACCAATCGCTGGACGCCCGCGGTGAGTTCGCCGTCCGTCCGGTCGAGGTGGTTCCCGGCCCGGCGGGCGTCGCCCGGCGCGACCGGTCCGTCGTCGGGTAGTTCGCCGACGGCGCGTTCGAGCGCTCGCTGGCGGTCGAGTGCGGTCACCGCGCGTTCCAGCGCGGCGTCGAGTTCGTCGGGGTCCGCGCGGTCGGGCGCGGCCGCGGCGTCGAGCAGTTTGCGGGCCGCGGGCGAGGAGGGCGTCCGGTCGCGCCGGAGTCGGGCCGCCGCGTCGGCGACCGCGCCGTCCGCGC
Organism: Halorussus gelatinilyticus; assembly: GCF_023238445.1. Lineage (GTDB taxonomy): Archaea > Halobacteriota > Halobacteria > Halobacteriales > Haladaptataceae > Halorussus > Halorussus gelatinilyticus. Next base: position 1,822,133 of record NZ_CP096658.1, read on the forward strand.
CCGCGTCGGCGTCGCCGGTTCGCGGCGGGCGAATCGAGAGACGGTCACCTTCGACCGCCCGAGAGAGCGCTTCGGCCTTCTCGACGCCGGTGGCGTCCGCGGCGGGCGCGTCCCGGAGGTGGCGGTCGAGGTCGGCGTCGCCCGCGAGGTCGTCGATGGCGTCTTCGAGGTCGTCGAGTCGCCGCGCTATCGCGTCGGGGTCCTCGCGTGCGTCGAGGCGGCGGGCGACCTCCGCGAGGTCGTCCTCGTCGTCGGAACCGCGGCCGAAGAATCCGGCTACCCCGACCGCGGCCAGCGAACAGACGAGTCCGGCCGCCGCGAGGCCGCCGAGGGGAACGACCGTCTGCATGTCAGGCCATGTTCTCCCGGCCGAGACACGAGAACAGCGGGTCCACGAGGTGCCAGATGTCCCGCAGACTCTCGGCCTGTCGGCTGTTGCCCTCTTCTTTGAGTTGCTTGGCGTGGTCGTACATCGCTTCGAGCGACGGCATCCGGGGGTTCCAGAGCGCGCCCCAGAGGTAGACGTCGTCCAGATACGGGATGACCATCTGGCTGACGTGGATGTCGATGGACTCGGCACCGCTCACGTCGTCCACGTTCAGGAACTCCTCGCCGCCGATAATCTCCCGGAGCGTGTTGTCGTTGACGTACGGCGAGACGTGTTCCATCTTCTCCTCGGGCCCGTAGACGAGGAACGTGCCGCCCCACGCGGTCGTCGGGTCGAAGTCCGAGAGTTTGTTGTGGAACAGCGCGTTGCGGACCAGAATCTCCAGCCCCGACTTGTCGAGTCTAGCGTCGCGCGACCGCCCGAGGACCGGCGCGAGGACGACCGCCGGGTTGTACTCGCGGTCGATGTCCAGCGGATACTTGTCCTCGACCGGCCGGAAGCTGTCGGAGACGTCGAACACCTCGCCCTGAATCGACATCGTGGCGTCCTGATCCACGATTTGGGGCGTCGAGGACATGGTGAACGCCTCCAGGTACGCGACCAGCGGCTTGTTGAGTTCGGTGTACTGGGGCGGGTTGTACTTCTCGATGCCGTCGATGCGGGGCTTCACGTCGCCCTGCACGTCCTGCAGTCGCTCGTTGTTGAACGGGATGACGGCGTCGGCGGTCTGGGAGATGCGCGCCAGTCCGACCGCGCCGTTGGTCCGCGCCCGCCCGCCGAACTTGTCCTCGGCGGAGGGGATGACCACCGAACTCAGCAGGGCCTTGTCGATGACGTAATCGTCCGAGAGGACCTCCTCGCGGACTCGCTCGGCCAGCGCCGGGGTCGAACCGCACCCGGTCCCCTTGGTGACGCTGTGGACGAACATGAGCGCCTGCGCGTCCCGAATGTCTTGGGGGTCCATGTCCCACCTGTCGCGGAAGGGGTTGCCGTCCTCGAAGTCGGCCTGAACGACCTTTTCGCCGAGGTCCCAGCGCCGACCCATCCCGGAGTAGTCCTGAACGCCGAATCCGATGATGGCGTTGGGCAACAGGTCGTTACGGCTGTACTGTTTGAGTTCCTGAGCGTAGTAGGTCTGCTCCAACTCGGCGATGTTGGTGTTGAGCATCCCGTACCCCGCGAGGCCGCCGCGCCACACCATCGCCCGGTCCTCGTTGTTCTTCTCCAAGGTGTGCTTCCGGAGCAGGATGGCGTCCATGATGTTGTTGCCCGCGCCGCCGACGCCGATCATGTACCACTTCTTCCCGTAGGCCGAGTCGAGCAGGTCGTCGTCCACCGCGGGACCGTCGTCCATCGAGGTCCCGATCTGATCGACCTGCCCGGAGTCGTCCGGTTCGGAGTCGTCCTCGTCGCCGAGGTCCGTCGGTTCGCCGTCCTCGAACAGTCGGTCGTATCGGTCGCTGTACACCGCCCGGACCGACGTCTCGTCCGCGGCGTGGGACCCGAGGAGGTGTTCGTCGAGGTTGTCTTCGTCCCATTCCGTCTCCGTCTGAAAGCAGATTCTGCACTTTGTCATTGTTGTCGCTCGCGTCTGTCTCCCGCTCGCTGTCGTTCTCGTCCCGGCTGTCGTCTTCCCGCCGCCGGTCGCTTTCCTACCGTCGCTCGTCCGCCCGCTATCGGTCGTTCGCTCGCCGTCGTGGCGCTCACGCGTACTGCTCCTGATACCGCTCGTGAAGCGCGTCTATCGCGCGGTCGGTCGAGGTCCCGTCCTCCGGAACCAGCTCCACGAACCCCGGCGGTGCGCCCTCCTGTACGTCGAACTCCGCCACGACGTCCGTCTGGCGCGTGCCGAACTGCTCCAACTGGCTCAACACCGCGGGCGTGGCGACGCTCTCGGGGAGGTCGTCGGTCTGGAGTTCCGCCCGGTCGCCGTCGGTCTCGCGCCCGGCGTTCTTCAGCTCTCGGAGGACGAACAGCACCGAGTCGATTATCTCCTCGGGACGCGCTCGCTCGCCTCGCCGGTCGCGGGCGTCGCGGCCACTCGCTTCTCGGCCGTCCGCTTCCCCGTCGCTCCGGCTCTCGGTCACTCCGACCGACCGGGAACCGACCGCGGCGGGGGCGGCGTCGCTCTCGGCGGTCGCCGGTCCGTCGGGATAGGCGAGTCGGACCGCGCCGCCTTCGACCCGGACGTCCACGTCGTAGTCGCGCTCGAACGCCGGTCGGAGTTCGGCCAGCAGCGTCTCGTCCACGCCGCTCGGGAGCGAGACGCGCTCGCCGCCGTGGTCGATGGTCCCGACAACGCTCCAGACGAACTCCACGAGCGTCACGAGGTCGCTCGCGTCGGCCGCGGCCGACTCGGCCCGGCGCTCGGCGTCGTCGAACCGACAGTCGTGGAGGTCGTCCTTCCCGGCGTCGAGTTCCGACCGGACCGTCCGAACGCTCGGAAGGTCGTCGTGACGCCCCTCGATTGCCAGCTCCGCGAGTCGGTCGGCGACGCGTCCGTCGAACCGCTCTATCTTGGCCTCGACGGTTTCGAGGTCCGACTCGACCGGCTCGGCGGCCTCGGCGAACGCGGCCTCGCGTTCGCCGACGTGGGCCTCGATTCGCTCGACGTGGTCGTCTACTTGCTCGACGGCCGCCCCGACGGTCTGGAGGTCGTCGCCGGCCTCCACGCGGTCGAGAAGCACGTCGCTCACGCGGTCGATGTGGACCGAGGCGTCGAAGGCCGGCACGTCAATCTCGCGGAAACGACCGGGCAGGTTCACGAGTTCGTAGGCTCGGTCGTACCGCGACCAGCACTGGACGGTGCCGTACGTGGTCTTCACGCCCGACGCGACCCGGTCGCGGAGGTCGTCGCCGATTCGCTCGATTTCGGCCTCCGGGTCGAGCGAATCGACCCGACTCCGGAGCGAGGCCGCCTCGACTCGGAGCTCCTCGGCCGACTGCCGCTCGGCGGCGTCGAGGTCTGCCGCGATGTCGTCGCACTCGCGTCGGAACTCCCGGCGATCCTCCTCCGCGCGCTCGACGCCGGTCGGGGCCACCTCCGAGAGCGCGTCGAGGTCGCCGATTCGCCGCCGATAGGTCTCCTCGAACGTCTCGCGCTTCTCGTCCAACTCCGAGGCCACTTCGGCGAGTTCGGCCGACTTCTCCTCGACGACTTTCTCGTCCCAATCGTGACGGAGCGCGGCCGCGATGGCCGCGCCGGCGGCCAGCACCGGCACCGCGAAGAAGCCGACGACCTGCACCGTCGGCACGTCCATCCCGAACATCGGCGCGTAGACGCCGAAGAAGAGCGCGAAGAAGAGGACCGACACGAGTCCCGCGGCCGCGAACGTCACGTCGCGGTTGCGCCGCCCGAACTGGGCCACGCCCTGCGCGACCCACGCGCCCGCGATGAGGATGAACAGTCCGAACACGAGCGTCGGACTCTTCCACATCAAGACGGCGGCGGCGTCGAACACCGCAATCGACCGAATCGCGCCTTGAATGCCGCCGAGTCCCGCCGACCCGAGCGTCGTCTCCAACATCGCCAACGTCGTCTGAACGAACGTCGCAAGTATCGGTACCCCTGCGAGCCCCCACGCCGCGAGCGTCGTTTTCGTTTCACGACCTGTAGCCATCACCTACATATCTCACAGGGGGGTTTCAAAACGTTTACCCTTGCTTCGACCGCCGGAAATAACCGCAGACGGCGGAATTCGTCAGCTCCGAAACTCGTTCGAAGTGTCGAGTTTCGGGACGAGTGTGAAAACCGAAACGTGTCTCGCAGTTCGATTCGTGACGAAGCGAGCAGACGAACTACTCGACGGTTAGTTCGTCGGAGAAAGCGTCCGAGGCGGGATTTGAACCGGAGTCAGACGGTCCGGGCGTGCGGCCTGCGGCCGTTCCGGGCGTGCGACTGACGGGGTTCAAATCCCTCTGGCCGAGTGGTCGCGGCTCACGGCGAAGCGAGCGGAGACCCTGCTCGAAGTTTGATTTATCGCAGAAAGCGCCCGAGGCGGGATTTGAACCCGCGTCACAACCGTGACAGGGTTGTATGATGGGCCACTACACCACCCGGGCTTCCGAGTGCATCCTATTCTTTTGGACCACTGTATTAAGGCGTACCGATTCTCTCCGGTATTGTATTCTGTTATCACGCATCGGAATTGTTCCGTCATTCTGTACCGAGATTCGACGCATCGTAAATCGAGTGACTACGGGAGGACTCTATCTAATTCGTACTCTTTAGCCCAGTTAATCGATGGATGGTCTATTTCCGAATCGAACCGGAGTTCCATCTTCTGTTCGTTCGCTTCGTCTATCTCTACCCGATAGAGTGTCTCGCTCGCCGGATACCGTACGACGAACGCGTCTACTTCGCCGTAATAGGTGCGCTCGCGGTACTCTCCGTTGATGACTCTCGCTTCCGTCTCGTCACCTCGGTCCTTCGTATTGCCCATACGCGAACATATCGTAAACAGTAGTAAATATTGACTATATCGACTCGACAGTGGCGGTTAGGGTCTCAAATACAATCGTAACAGTCCGGCTCATTTCTTGCGCAGAAGTACACATCTCTTCGCACGAGAACGTAACAGAACAACTAGTCGCGATGTTTCGCGTCGCAGAAAGCGCCCGAGGCGGGATTTGAACCCGCGTCACAACCGTGACAGGGTTGTATGATGGGCCACTACACCACCCGGGCTTCCGAGTGCATTCCTTCGTTGTCCCCGGTTAGACTTAAGGCTTCTCAAACGACTCCGGTACGGGACTCCCTCTCGGTGTCGCCGGCGCTCTCGCGGCACCGACCGGTCGGAACGCACACGTCGCCGCAAACGATTTATATCTCCATAGAGTGGGTGACACTCGTAGGCACTCCCCTCGGTTGGGGACGGTGGGGGTCGAACAGCTAGCAGTGCGGGAACTACTTAGCAAGTCTTAAATGAATCCGCTGTGTAAAGCCCTGTAGTATCTCGTGATAGCCATTTCTCCCTCTGCGCAGACAACCCATCGCCACACATGGTAGACGTAAGCCAACACGACATGGTTCCGGACCACAGCATCGTCGCCGACGAGGAGTTAGACGGCGTGTTAGAGGAGTACGACATCAAATCGACCGACTTACCGAAGATAAAACGCACCGACCCCGCGCTCCCCGACGACGCGGAGGTCGGTGACGTGATCAAGATCGTGCGCGATTCCCGAACGACAGACACCGCGACAATATACCGACTCGTCGTAGAATAATAATGAACAGAGAAGACCGACGCGAGATTTCCCGAGAGTACTTCTCGAAGGAACGGCTCGCAGAACACCACTACCGCTCGTTCAACAGCTTCCTGAATCGCGGGATGCAACAGGTCGTCGATGAGAAAGGCACCATCGACACCGACATCGGCGACAAGGAAGACGAGGAACCGGTCCACGTCGAACTGGGTGACGTTCGCATCGTCACTCCGCGCGTGCGTGAGGCGGACGGGAGCGAGGAGTTGCTGTACCCCCAAGAGGCCCGCCTCCGGAACATCACCTACGCCGCGCCCGTCTTCATGGAGATGTCCATCGTCAAAGGCGAGGGCGAGGACGAGCGCGTCGTAGACGCCACCGAGACCAAGGTGGGCCGGATGCCCATCATGGTCGGCTCCGAGAAGTGTAACATCGCGGGCTTCTCGGACGACGAACTCATCGAAATCGGTGAGGACCCCGCCGACCCCGGCGGCTACTTCATCGTCAACGGCAGCGAGCGCGTCCTGATGACCAGCGAGGACCTCGCGCCGAACAAGATTCTCGCGGAGTACGACACCAAGTACGGCGACGAGATTCAGGTCGCCAAAACGTTCAGCCAGCGACGGGGCTACCGCGCACTCGTACTGGTCGAGCGGACCCGCGACGGCCTGCTGGAAGTGTCGTTCCCCTCGGTCTCGGGGAGCGTCAACTTCGTGACGCTGGTCCGAGCGCTCGGCCTCGAATCCGACGAGGAGATCGTCCACCGGGTCTCCGACGACCCCGAGGTGGTGAAGTTCATGCTGGAGAACCTCGAAGAGGCGGAGGTCCAGACCGAGGAGGAGGCAATCGAGTCACTCGGGAAGCGCGTCGCCTCCGGGCAGGGCAAGAACTACCAGCTCAAGCGCGCCAACTACGTCATCGACCGCTACCTCCTGCCGCACCTCCACGAGGAGGGCGTCGAGGAGGAAGACGTGCGCATCAACAAGGCGTACTACCTCTGTCGGATGGCCGAGGCCTGCTTCGAGCTCGCGCTCGACCGGCGCGAACCCGACGACAAGGACCACTACGCCAACAAGCGCCTGAAGGTCTCGGGCGACCTGATGAAAGACCTGTTCCGAACGGCGCTGAACAAGCTGGCGCGGGACGTGAAATACCAGTTGGAGCGGGCCAACATGCGCAACCGCCAACTGTCGGTCAACACCGTGGTTCGGTCGGACGTGCTGACCGAGCGCCTCGAACACCCGATTGCGACGGGCAACTGGGTGGGCGGCCGCTCGGGCGTCTCCCAACTGGTGGACCGCACCGACTTCATGGGGGTCCTCTCGCACCTCCGGCGACTTCGCTCGCCGCTGTCGCGGAGCCAGCCCCACTTCGAGGCGCGTGACCTGCACGCGACCCAGTGGGGCCGCATCTGTCCCTCCGAGACGCCGGAGGGACCGAACTGTGGACTGGTGAAGAACTTCGCGCAGGCGATGGAGCTCTCCCAGAACATCGAGAACGAACAGGGACTGAAACGAGAACTGGCGTCGATGGGTGTCGAAGGCATCCCCGGAATCGAAGGCGTCGAACCAACTGCAAGCGCAGACGACTAACATGAGTCAGGGACGAGAAGCGAAAGTATACGTGAACGGTAGTCTGGTCGGAACGCACCCCGACCCCGAACAGCTCGCAGAACAGGTCCGACACGCGCGTCGCCGCGGCGACGTGAGCGAGATGGTCAACGTCTCGGTCAAGGAGCGGACCCGCGAGGTCATCATCAACGCCGACGCCGGACGCGCCCGGCGACCCCTGCTGGTCATCGAGGACGGCGAACCCCTCGTCACCGAGGAGGAGATCGCCGCGGTCGAGAACGGCGACTTGGACTTCGACGACCTCGTGGAACGGGGCAAGGTCGAGTTCATCGACGCCGAAGAGGAGGAAGACATCTACGTCGCAGTGGACGAAGACGACCTCAACGAGGACCACACCCACCTCGAAGTGGACCCGCAGCTCATCTTCGGTATCGGTGCGGGCATGGTCCCCTATCCCGAACACAACGCCTCGCCCCGGATTACGATGGGGTCGGGGATGATCAAGCAGTCGCTCGGGCTCCCCGCGGCCAACTACCGCATCCGGCCCGACACGCGCCAGCACCTGCTTCACTACCCGCAGCTCTCGATGGTCAAGACCCAGACCACCGAGCAGATCGGGTACGACGACCGCCCGGCGGCCCAGAACTTCACGGTCGCCGTCATGTCCTACGAGGGCTTCAACATCGAGGACGCGCTCGTCCTCAACGGCGGCTCCGTGGATCGGGCGCTGGCCCGCTCGCACTTCTTCCGGACGTACGAGGGCGAGGAACGGCGGTACCCCGGCGGACAGGAGGACCGCTTCGAGATTCCGAGCGACGACGTGCGCGGCGCACGCGGTGAAGACGCCTACACCCACCTGGACGACGACGGTCTGGTCAACCCCGAGACGCGCGTGGACGAGAACAGCGTCCTGCTCGGCAAGACCAGTCCGCCCCGGTTCCTCGAAGAACCCGACGACATGGGCGGTCTCTCCCCCCAGAAGCGCCGGGAGACCTCCGTCACCATGCGCTCGGGCGAGTCCGGCGTCGTGGACACCGTGACCCTGATGGAGGGCGAGGACGGCTCGAAGCTCTCGAAGGTCTCGGTGCGCGACGAGCGGATTCCGGAACTCGGCGACAAGTTCGCGTCCCGGCACGGCCAGAAGGGTGTCGTCGGCCACATCGCGCCCCAAGAGGACATGCCCTTCACCGAGCAGGGCGTCGTTCCCGACCTCATCATCAACCCCCACGCCCTGCCGTCCCGGATGACGGTCGGCCACGTGCTGGAGATGATCGGCGGGAAGGTCGGTGCCCTCGAAGGGCGGCGCGTGGACGGCACGCCGTTCACGGGCGAGGACGAGGAGGAACTCCGCGGCGGTCTCGAAGAGCAGGGCTTCAAGTCCTCCGGCAAGGAGATCATGTACTCCGGCATCACCGGGGAGAAGATCGAGGCGGAGATATTCATTGGCACCATTTTCTACCAGAAGCTCTACCACATGGTGTCGAACAAGCTCCACGCCCGCTCGCGCGGCCCGGTGCAGGTGCTGACGCGCCAACCCACCGAGGGTCGCGCCCGCGAGGGTGGTCTCCGCGTCGGGGAGATGGAGCGGGACGTGCTCATCGGGCACGGTGCCGCTCTCACCCTGAAGGAACGACTGCTGGACGAGTCGGACCGCGAGTGGATCTACGTCTGTGCCAACTGTGGCATGAGCGCGGTCGAGAACGTCGAGCAGAACCGCGTCTACTGTCCGAACTGCGACGAGGAGACCGACATCCACGAGATAGAGATGTCCTACGCGTTCAAGTTGCTGCTGGACGAGATGAAGGCGCTCGGCATCGCCCCGCGACTGGAACTGGAGGACGCAGTCTAACATGTCAACAGGACAAACACCCAAGGAGATCGGCGAGATCAGCTTCGGGCTGATGGACCCCGAGGAGTACCGCGAGATGTCGGCGACGAAGATCATCACCGCCGACACCTACGACGACGACGGCTTCCCCATCGACATGGGGCTGATGGACCCGCGACTGGGCGTCATCGACCCCGGTCTGGAGTGCAAGACCTGCGGCAAGCACTCGGGGTCGTGTAACGGCCACTTCGGCCACATCGAACTCGCCGCGCCCGTCATCCACGTCGGGTTCACGAAGCTCATCCGGCGGCTCCTGCGCGGGACCTGTCGGAACTGCTCGCGGCTCCTGCTCACCGACGAGGAGAAGGAGAAGTACGAGAGCAAACTCACCCGGACCCGCGAGTTGGGCAACGACCTGACGGACGTCACGAAAGCCGCCATCCGGGAAGCCCGCAAGAAGGACCGGTGTCCCTACTGCGGCGAAGTCCAGTACGACATCAACCACGAGAAGCCCACGACCTACTACGAGGTCCAGCAGGTGCTCACCTCGGAGTACTCCGAGCAGATCGCCGCCGCGATGCAGGGCAAGAGCGAGGACGACGAGGAGGAGCGCGAACCGGTGGCTCCCCAGGAACTCGCCGAGCAGACCGGCATCGACCTCGACCGCATCAACGACATCATGTCCGGGGAGTTCCGGCCCCGCGAGGACGACCGGAAGGCCATCGAGAAGGCGCTGGACCTCGATCTGACCGAGGAGGACATGAACAAGCTGATGCCCAGCGACATCCGCGACTGGTTCGAGGACATCCCGGATCAGGACGTGGAGGTACTCGGCATCAACTCCGAGCGCTCCCGGCCGGAGTGGATGATTCTGACGGTCCTGCCGGTGCCGCCGGTGACGGCCCGACCCTCCATCACGCTGGACAACGGCCAGCGCTCCGAGGACGACCTGACCCACAAGCTGGTGGACATCATCCGCATCAACCAGCGGTTCATGGAGAACCGCGAGGCGGGCGCGCCCCAACTCATCATCGAGGACCTCTGGGAACTGCTCCAGTACCACGTCACCACCTTCATGGACAACGAGATTTCGGGCACGCCGCCCGCCCGTCACCGCTCGGGCCGACCGCTCAAGACCCTCAGCCAGCGCTTGAAGGGCAAGGAAGGTCGCTTCCGCGGGTCGCTGTCCGGCAAGCGCGTGAACTTCTCGGCTCGTACCGTCATCTCGCCGGACCCGACGCTCTCGCTGAACGAGGTCGGCGTCCCCGAACGCGTCGCCCGCGAGATGACCCAGACGATGAACGTCACCGAACGCAACAGGGACGAGGCCCGGCGCTACGTCGCCAACGGTCCGGAGGGCCACCCCGGCGCGAACTACGTCAAGCGACCCGACGGCCGCCGCCTCAAAGTGACCGAGAAGAACTGCGAGGAACTGGCGACGAAGGTCGAAGCCGGGTGGGAGGTCAACCGCCACATGGTGGACGGCGACATCGTCATCTTCAACCGCCAGCCGTCGCTCCACCGAATGTCCATCATGGCCCACGAAGTGGTCGTGATGCCCTACAAGACGTTCCGGCTCAACACCGTCGTCTGTCCGCCGTACAACGCCGACTTCGACGGCGACGAGATGAACATGCACGCGTTGCAGAACGAGGAGGCCCGCGCGGAGGCCCGCGTCCTCATGCGCGTGCAGGAACAGATTCTATCGCCGCGCTTCGGCGAGAACATCATCGGGGCGATTCAGGACCACATCTCCGGGATGTACCTGCTCACCAACGAGAACCCCCACTTCAACGAGACCCAAGCGTTGGATCTCCTGCGGGCGACTCGAATCGACGAACTCCCCGAGCCGTCGGGCACCGACGACGACGGGACGCCTTACTGGACCGGCCGAGACATCTTCTCGGAACTCCTGCCGACCGACCTCAACCTCGAATTCACCGGCACCGTCGGCGACGACGTGGTCATCGAGGACGGCCAGTTAATCGAGGGCACTATCGCCGAGGACGAGGTGGGCGAGTTCGGTGGCAAAATCGTTGACACGATCACGAAGGTCTACGGCAACACCCGTTCGCGGGTCTTCATCAACGAAGTCGCGGCGCTGGCGATGCGCTCCATCATGCACTTCGGTTTCTCCATCGGTATCGACGACGAGTCGGTCCCCGAGGAGGCACAGAACCGCATCGACGAGGCCATCGACAACGCCTACGACCGGGTCGAGGAACTCATCGAGACGTACCAGAACGGGGACCTCGAATCCCTGCCCGGCCGGACCGTGGACGAGACGCTGGAGATGAAGATCATGCAGACGCTCGGCAAGGCCCGCGACTCTGCGGGTGACATCGCCGAGGAGCACTTCGCCGACGACAACCCCGCCGTGGTCATGGCCGACTCCGGTGCGCGTGGGTCGATGCTCAACCTGACCCAGATGGCCGGCTGTGTTGGTCAGCAGGCAGTTCGCGGCGAGCGAATCAACCGCGGGTACGAGGACCGCACGCTGAGCCACTACAAGCCCGACGACCTCTCCGCGGAGGCCCACGGCTTCGTGGAACACTCCTACACGGGCGGTCTCGACCCCCGCGAGTTCTTCTTCCACGCGATGGGCGGCCGCGAGGGGCTGGTGGACACCGCAGTCCGTACCTCCAAGTCCGGCTACCTCCAGCGGCGTCTCATCAACGCGCTGTCGGAACTCGAAACCCAGTACGACGGTACGGTTCGGGACACCTCCGACACCATCGTTCAGTTCGAGTTCGGCGAGGACGGCACCAGTCCGGTGAAGGTCTCCTCGAACGCCGATGGCGAAATCGACGTGGACCAGATCGCCGACCGCATCCTCGAAGAGGAGTTCGGCAGCGACGACCGCAAACGGGAGTTCCTCGGCGACAAGAAACCGCCGACGAACCTCTCGGAACACGTCGATGCCCGGCAGGCCCAGAGCGACGACTGACGCCGCCACCGCTGTCGAACCGACACGACCCACCACCAACGAATTCGCCCCACGCCACACATGACAGAATACGACGTATCCGAGGACGTAGAGGCCGTCGTCGAGGACACC